>CASEMS010000023.1:52608-53360 GCA_949288955.1 uncultured Lentisphaeraceae bacterium | reverse complement strand
CTGACTTCTTCCCCCACCCTTCCCTCGGGGCGGCATGCCGCCCCGAGGGAAGGGTGGCTCGGTGCACTTTTCAATGACACATCCAACCAACCACCTATCTCTCCTTCGGTGCACTTTTCAATTGACACATTACGAAAGGCTGGCAGAACGTAAGGCGCCGAGGTCTCAATATCCTGTCAGCTGTGGGGAGGATGACAGTAGAGTTCAGTATTACATGGTCGCTAAGACTCCAGAGTCTCAATGGCCTTTCGGCTGGGAAGTGAGTGGTAGAAGGTGTATGTGGAAGGATGACTGGGCGTTGATTGTCTCAATGGCCTTTCAGCTGGGGAGTGGATGGTAGGCGCCGCCTGTGCCCTCCGCACCGCCATCCGCGCGTCTCAATGGCCTTTCGGCTAGGGAGTGGATGGTAGAGATGGCCAAGTACGAAATCACGTACCGCTGCGGGCAGTCTCAATGGCCTTTCGGCTGGGGAGTGGGTAGTAGCGGTGGCGCGTGCGGCGAGGGAGTGCCAGGACGCCATGTCTCAATGGCCTTTCGGCTGGGGAGTGGATGGTAGCCAAGTCCCAAATCCTCCACTTCAACGACACGGTGTCTCAATGGCCTTTCGGCTGGGGAGTGGGTGGTAGATGGACTACATCAACCTGACGCCGCACGTGGTGCGGTCTCAATAGCCTTTCGGCTGGGGAGTGGGTGGTAGATCCTCGCCTCCGTGCATACGATGAAGAAGATTGCCCGTCTCAATAGCCTTTCGG
>CASEMS010000023.1:0-52592 GCA_949288955.1 uncultured Lentisphaeraceae bacterium | reverse complement strand
CTTTCGGCTGGGGAGTGGGTGGTAGATCCTCGCCTCCGTGCATACGATGAAGAAGATTGCCCGTCTCAATAGCCTTTCGGCTGGGGAGTGGGTGGTAGAGCAGCAAGGGAATGCAGGGCGAGGCCTACGCCTAGTCTCAATAGCCTTTCGGCTGGGGAGTGGGTGGTAGAAAGAAGGTAGAGTTATGTTCACGTTCACGTTTGTCTCAATAGCCTTTCGGCTGGGGAGTGGGTGGTAGATAAACTTTAGAGTAAAAGAAGGCACCAAAAAACGCGTCTCAATAGCCTTTCGGCTGGGGAGTGGGTGGTAGGCTTATCTGAAAGACGCTTGGTACGACCTCACGGGTCTCAATAGCCTTTCGGCTGGGGAGTGGGTGGTAGCTGACGCGGGAAGCCGTGATGGCACACGCTGACGCGTCTCAATAGCCTTTCGGCTGGGGAGTGGGTGGTAGGCGGCCTCGGAGGTATCGAGGATATGATTTGCCCGTCTCAATGGCCTTTCGGCTGGGGAGTGGGTGGTAGGCGGAAAAGCTCATGCTCCGCAAAACGGGTAATGAGGTCTCAATAGCCTTTCGGCTGGGGAGTGGGTGATAGTATAACAAAAAAAGTGAAGGGAACAGAAGGGTTTGGCAAGGCGGATGCGCGAACGTGGAGAAACGGGCGCAGGAATGGGTGCCGAAGCCTTGCGGGAAAGCGCGGGTTTGAAACGATTTACCGTTGATGTGAAAGATCTTAAGGATGCTGCGCGAACCTAGGCGGAAGACGGGGGTGCGCGGGGGGCGCGCGGTCAGTGGATGGCGAGCATGTCGCGGTATTTGGGGAGGGGCCAGCGGGCGTCGTCCACCAAGGTCTCCAGGGTGTCGGCGGCCATGCGCACCTCGGCCATCGCGGACTGGATGTCCGTGGTCGCGCCCCCCAGCCGCGCCTCCAGGGCCGCGCAGGCCGCGTGCAGGCGGTCGAGCCAGTCGCCAAGGCCGCGGGCGGTCTCGCGAAGGCTTCCCGTGCCCGCGTCGAGGCCGGCATCGCGCATGGCGTTGAGGGTCTGCGCCAGGGATTTCAGCTCGTGGGCGACGGCGGGCTCGATCATGCCGCGGGCGATTTCGAGAGCCACCTTGCCTTCGAGGCGCACCTTGCGGTCGTACTCATCGATGAAGACGTCGTGGCGGGCGTGCATCTCGGTGGGCATGAGGACGCCTTGGGCGGCGAAGAGGGCGAGGTTGCGCTCGTCAGTGAGGGGGGCGAGGGCCTCGGGGACGGTGCGGAGGTTGGGGAGACCGCGGCGGGCGGCCTCGGCGACCCATTCGGCGGAGTAGCCGTCGCCATCGAAAAGGACGCGCTTGTGATCCTTGAAGACGGCGCGGAGGATTTTTCCGAGGCCTTCGTGGAAACGCGCCTTAGGGAGCTTGGCGATGGAGGCGGCGAGGGTCTCCATGCTCTCGGCGACGATGGTGTTGAGCACCATGCAGACGCTGGAGCAGTTCTGGCTGGCGCCGGGGGCGCGGAACTCGAACTTGTTGCCGGTGAAGGCGAAGGGACTGGTGCGGTTGCGGTCGGTCACGTCGCGCGGGAGGGGCGGCAGGGTGTCCACGCCAATGCGCAGTTTGGGGGTCTTGCCGCCGGTCTGGGAGGCGGTGCCCTCCTCGATGCGGCGGAGCACGGCGGAGAGATCCTCGCCCAGGAAGATGGAGATGATGGCCGGCGGGGCTTCGAGTGCGCCGAGGCGGCCTTCGTTGCCGAGGGTGGCGGTGGCGGCGCGCAGGATGTCGGCGTGCAGATCCACGGCGCGCACGATGCTGGCCAGGACGGCGAGGAAGATGGCGTTCTCCTGCGGGTTGCCGCCCGGCTCCAGAAGGTTCTTGCCGTTGTAGGCCACGGACCAGTTGTTGTGCTTGCCGCTGCCGTTGATGCCGGCGAAGGGCTTCTCGTGGAGGAGGCAGACGAAGCCGTGACGGTCGGCCACGTTGCGAAGCGTCTCCATGATGAGCATATTGTGGTCGACGGCAAGGTTCAGCTCCTCGAACATCGGCGCCAACTCGAACTGCGCGGGGGCGGTCTCGTTGTGGCGGGTCTTGGCGGGGATGCCCAGCCGCCAAAGCTCGCGCTCCACCTCCTCCATGAAGGCAAGCACCCGCGGCTTGATGGAGCCAAAGTAATGGTCCTCCAGCTGCTGCGTGCGCGCGGGGGAAGCCCCGAAGAGCGTGCGCCCACACTGCACCAAGTCAGGCCGACGCGCCCAGAGCGCCTTGTCCACGAGGAAATACTCCTGCTCCGCGCCGAGCGTGATGGAGGCGTGCCCCTCCGGCTCCCCGAAACAGGCCATCAGCTTGCGCGCCGCGCGGTCGAGCGCCTGCATCGAACGCAGGAGCGGCGTCTTCTTGTCGAGCACCTCGCCGGTGTAGGAGCAGAAGACCGTGGGGATGCAGAGCGTGGCGCCATTGCTGTGGCGCTTCACGAAGACAGGGCTCGTAACATCCCAGGCCGTGTAACCGCGCGCCTCGAAGGTGCGCCGCAAGCCGCCCGAGGGGAAACTCGACGCGTCCGGCTCGCCCATGATCAGGTTCTTGCCCGAGAAACGCGCGAGCGTCTCGGCCATGCCGGCGGGCTCGAAGAAGGCATCGTGCTTCTCGGCGGTGCTGCCGGTGAGCGGTTGGAACCAATGGGTGAAATGCGTCGCGCCGCGATCCATGCCCCACTGCTTGAGGGCATGGGCCACCTCATTGGCGATCGAGGGGTCGAGCGGCGTATGGTCGCGCATCGTGTGCAGCAACGCCTCCGCCGTGTCCTTCGCCAAATACTCCCGCATCGCCTTCTCATTGAAGACGTCCGAGCCATACGCGATGTCCTTCGCCTTGTCCATCCAGGTTCCTTCCAATACGTGCGAGTGTCGCATAGCATACCAAAAAACGACCACACAAAAGGACAAACACTCCACTCTGGAACGTTGCACACTGCAACGAGCCGAAGTGGATCGGCGGCTAGTCCGAGGTGGATTGGCCGCTAGTCCGAGGTGGATCGGCGGCTAGTCCGAGGTGGATCGGCGGCGGAGGCGAGGTGGATCGGCGGCGGAGTCGAAGTGGATCGGCGGCGGAGGCGAGTTTGGGGGTGGGCCTTTCTTTTTCTTTTGCCCATCGGGGCCGCGTTCTGGCGGGGGGCCGATCTTTTCCCCTGGCAGCGCCGTCAGCGGGGTTTCGGCCGTCTCATGGGCGCATGAGTCTGTTATAATAAGCGCATGGCGAAGGAAACCGATGGATTGACACCGATGATGCGGCAGTATCGCCGCACGAAAGAGGAGTTGGACGAGGACACCATCCTTTTTTTCAGGATGGGCGACTTTTACGAGATGTTCTTCGAGGACGCGCACCGCGCGGCCCCCATCCTTGGCGTGGCGATCACCAAGCGCGCGGGCGTGCCGATGTGCGGCGTGCCCTACCACGCGCTGGACGGTTATCTGGCGAAGGTCATCCGCGCAGGCCTCAAGGCGGCCGTCTGTGAGCAGGCGGAGGATCCCAAGACGGCCAAGGGTTTGGTGCGGCGGGAGATCACCCGCATCGTCTCCCCCGGCTCCCTCACGGAGGAGGCGTTGCTCGATGCGGGGCGGGCGAACTATCTGGCCGCCGTCTGCATGGGCAGGAAGGCGGCCTTTGGCGTGGCGGCGTTGGAATTGTCGACGGGGCGCCTGGCGGTGGAGGAGGCCCGGGACGAGGGCGCGCTGACGGAGGCCCTCCGCCGCATCGCCCCGAGCGAGACCTTGGTGGCGGATGACCAACGCGACGCGCTCGCCCCCGCCCTGACGCCCGCCGTGGCCGGCACGCTGACCTCCACGGAGGGGTGGCGCTTCATGGCCGACCAGGCGGAGGACACGCTGCGCCACCATTTCGGCGTCCACTCGCTGGAGGGTTTCTGCGGGCAGGGGCCGTTGCCGCTGTGGGTGCGCGCCGCGGGGGCCTTGCTCCATTACGTGCGCCAGGAGCTGCGGCGCGACGTCTCGCACGTGCGGGGGTTGGAGGTGCGCCAGGGGGGCGATTTCCTGACGCTCGACGAGTGCACCTGCCGGAACCTGGACCTGTTGCCGACGCCCGGCGGCCGACCGGAGGCGGAGACGCTCCTAGGCGTCCTCGACGGCACGCGCACGCCGATGGGCAAGCGCCTGCTCCGCGCCTGGATCCGCTCCCCCCTCCGCGACCTCGCGGCCATCCATGCGCGGCAGGACGCCGTGGCGGCGTTGCAGGCCGACCGCCGCCGACTGGCGGAGCTGCGCGCGGCCCTCGCCGAGACGCGGGATTTGGAGCGCGTGATGACGCGCCTCTCCGGAGGCTCGGGCAATGGGCGCGACCTCCGCGCGTTGGCGGACTCGCTGGGGCAGGTGCCCGCCGTGCGCGCGCTCCTGGGGCAGGAGACCACCGGGCGTCTGGCGACGCTGCGCGGCGCCCTCCGCGACCTGCCGGAGCTGACCGACGAGCTGCGCCGGGCCTTGGTGGAGGATCCGCCGCTGACGGTGCGCGAGGGCGGCCTCTTCCGCGAGGGCTACAACGCGGACCTCGACGCCTTCCGCGAGGCGGCGCGCAGCGGGCACGACTGGGTGGCGCGCTATCAGGCGGCCCAACAGGAGGCCACCGGCATCCGCACCCTGCGCGTGCGGCGCAACAACGTCTTCGGTTTCTACATCGAGGTCTCCAAATCCCAGCTGGCCTTGGTGCCCACCACCTACGAGCGTCGGCAGACGGTCGCGAACGCCGAGCGCTTCGTCACCCCCGAGCTGAAGGAGTACGAGAGCAAGATCGTCGGCGCGCAGGAGAAGGGCAACGCGTTGGAATACGAGCTCTTCCAGTCCCTGCGCCTCAAGGCGGTGGGGCAGCTGGCGCCCATCCAGGCCATCGCCGCCGCCCTGGCGGAGCTGGATGCGCTCCAAGGCTTCGCCGACCGCGGCCTGGCCTTGGGCTATCGCCGCCCGGAGGTCGACGACTCCATGGATCTGATCATCCGCGAGGGGCGCCACCCCATCGTGGAGCTCCAGCCCGGCGCGGAGCGGTTCGTGCCCAACGACGCGCACCTGAACGGCGATTCCCGCCAGTTCATCCTCATCACCGGGCCCAACATGGCCGGCAAGTCCACCTACATCCGCCAAGTGGCCATCCTGGCGGTGATGGCCCATCTCGGCGCGCCCGTGCCGGCCGAAAGCATGAAGATCGGCGTGATGGACCGC
Organism: uncultured Lentisphaeraceae bacterium; assembly: GCA_949288955.1. Lineage (GTDB taxonomy): Bacteria > Verrucomicrobiota > Kiritimatiellia > RFP12 > DVOR01 > Spyradenecus. The sequence goes on along the minus strand of CASEMS010000023.1, from coordinate 47,390 downwards.
GTCTTCACCCGCGTCGGCGCCGGCGACGATCTGGCGCGCGGGCGCTCCACCTTCATGGTGGAGATGCAGGAGACCGCCAACATCCTCAACAACGCCACCCCGCGCTCCCTCATCGTCCTCGACGAGATCGGGCGCGGCACCTCCACCTTCGACGGCATCTCGATCGCCTGGAGCGTGGTGGAATACCTCCACAACACCCCCGAGCGCAAGGCCCGCACCCTCTTCGCCACCCACTACCACGAGCTCACCGAGTTGGCCGCCGCCCTCCCCGGCGTGCGCAACTACACCGTGCAGGTGCGCGAGCAGGGGGATTCCATCGTCTTCCTCCGCCGCATCGTCCCCGGCGCGGCCGACAAGAGCTACGGCATCCACGTCGCCCGCCTCGCGGGCCTGCCCGCGCCGGTCATCGACCGCGCCAAAACCACCCTTGCCGGGCTGGAAGGGCAGAAAGCCGTCTCCCCCGAGCTTCCCCGCCGACGGCGCGTCGCCCCCTCCGCCGACGACCTCCAGCTCTCCCTCTTCTGAGGGTTCTGAGGGGCGGCGCGCTTAGAGATTGCGAAGCGTGGGCGTGCGTGCTATCCTATTGGGCACTTTCCCGCCCCGTCGGCGGGAGGAAACAAGGAGTGATCATGAACGCAGTGAAAAGTCTCGTCCTCGCGTTGGCGTTGGTGCCGATCCTGGCGCTCGCCGCGCCCAAGAACGTCATCGTCATGGTGCCTGACGGCACCGGTGTGGCCACGCTGACCGTGGCACGGCAGGTGAAGGGCGCCCCCCTGGCCCTCGACAAGGCCATCTACGGCGCGGTGCAGACCCGCTCGGCCTCCTCGAGCATCACCGACTCGGCGGCGGCCGCCACCGCCATGTCCTGCGGCGAGCGCACCTACAACGGCGCCGTCGCCGTCGACACCCAGAAGCGCCCCCTCAAGACCTTCGGCGAATGGGCCAAGGAGAACGGCAAGGCCGTCGGCATCGTCACCACCGACACCATCGTCGGCGCCACCCCCAGCGGCTTCTCCGTCCACGCCACCCAGCGCAAGGACGCCGACACCCTCATCGAGAGCCAGATCGGCTCCGGCTTCGAGGTCTTCCTGGGCGGCGGCCGCAAGCACCTCACCCCCGAGCGCACCGCCTGGCTGAAGGAGCGCGGCTATGCCCTCCCCAAGACCGCCGCCGAGCTCCGCGACGCCAAGGGCAAGATCTTCGGCCTCTTCGCCAATGACACGATGACCGCCATGGTCGAGCGCCGCTCCGGCAAGCCCTGCGACGAGCCCACCCTCCCCGAGATGGCCGGCAAGGCGCTGGAGATCCTCTCCCAGGATCCCGACGGCTTCTTCCTCCTCATCGAGGGCGCCCAGGTCGACCACGGCGCGCACGTCCACGACCTCCCCTGGTCCGTCTACGAGCTGCTGACCTTCGACGAGACCGTCGCCCAGGTCCTCGCCTTCGCCGAGAAGAATCCCGACACCGTCGTCCTCATCGCCCCCGACCACGAGACCGGCGGCCTGACCCTCTGCACCACCGAGCCCAAGGAAGGCGCCCGCGCCGAGGTCATCCGCGCCACCACCTCCAAGCGCGGCAAGGGCGTCTCCTCCAAGGACTGGTTCGTCAAGTACACCACCGGCGGCCACACCGGCGTCGACGTCTTCCTCGCCGGCAACAACCGCGACGTCCGCCCCTACCTCAACTGCGAGTTCCCCAAGGCCATCGCCGGCCGCGACGCCGAGCGCCTCCCCGAGCTCCAGGGCAAGACCGTCGAGGCCGACGGCGCCACCTGGCTGGAGACCGCCGACGGCAAGCGCCTCCGCGCCAACCTTGACGCCATCTACGTCAAGGACACCGGCAAGTGGTACGCGCGCCCCTAAGCGCCCCCACCCGACCGGGACAAAAAAAGCCCCCGACCTCACGAAAGGTCGGGGGCTTTCTCATGCGGGGCTCAGACGCGGCGGAAACGGCGGTCGAGCTCGCGATAGGTGGTGAGGATCATCACCGGGCGGCCGCGGGGGGTGGCGTAGGGCAGCTCGCAATGGGCCAACTGCCCCATGAGCGTCTCCACCGCCTGTTTGGTGGGGACGCGGAAGGCGCGGGAGGCCGCCTGCGCGGCGGCGCGGGCGACGACCTCGCGGCGCCAAGCGTCCAGCCCCTTGCGCGGGACGGGCTGATCCAGCTCGGCGGCGAGGTCGGCGAGAATCTCCTTGGGGGGCAGCTCGGCGAGTGCGACGGGGAGCGCGTCGACGAGGAAGGTGTCGTTGGCGAGGGCGCTGACGCCGAACCCGCAGGCGCAGAGCGCCGGCAGAAAGCGGACGACGCGCTCGGCGTCGGCCAACGGCAGGCGAAGCGTCTCGGGGATCAGGAGCGGCTGGGAGGCGGGCGCGTCGCCGGAGTGCGCGAGGCGCTCGTAGAAGATCCGTTCGAGGGCGGCCTTGGCATCGACGGTCACATAGCCTTGGTCGGTCACGACAAGCCAATAGCCGGACTCCAGGATGTCGGCGACGCGGAGCCACTTCCAGGGGAGCGTGGCGGCGGTCGGGAGTTCCATCGGCGGCGGGGGCGGCCCCGGGGGCGGCAAGTCGTCGATCGGCGGCGTAACGATGGGCGGGTCGCGCAGGACGGGATAAGGGGCGAGTGTGGCGGGCGGGGCGAAAGGCAACGCTGCCTGCTTCGGCTTGGGCGCCTGCGGCGTCGGCAGCGCCCCGATGGGTGGGAGCGGCGACGGCCCAGGTGGCGGCGAAGCGGGTGGCGCCGACACGTCGTCGCCTCCCCCAAGGGCGAGGGCGACGGAGGCTTGGACGGCGCGGATGACGCGGTCGCCGTGACGGAAGCGCACCTCGCGCTTGGCGGGATGGACGTTGACATCCACCTCCTCGGGCGGCAGGTCGACGAAGAGGATGGCGATGGGGCGGCGGTCGCGCACGGGCCACGCCTCGCGGAGGGCATATTGGATTTGCGCGGCGGTGGCGGGGCGGCGATTGACGAAGACGTACTGCTCCGGGGAACCGGCGCGCGTGAAGTCGGGCTTGGAGAGGAAGCCATGGACGGCGACGCCCTCGCGCGTGAAGTCGAGCGGCAGCAGCGCGTCGGACACGCCCTCGCCGAGAAGCGCGCGGACGCGGTCGGCCAAGGTGTCGCCCTCGGGAAGGGAGAAGAGGTCGCGCCCGTCGGCACGGAGGCGAAAGGCGAGGGCGGGATTGGCGAGGGCGATGGCGATGAGGGTTTGGCGAATGCGGGCGAGCTCGGTGGCGGCGGCGCGGAGGAACTTGCGGCGGGCGGGGACGTTGAAGAAGAGGTCGCGGACGGTGACGGTGGTGCCGACGGGGCGGGCGGCCTCGCCGACCCAGTCGAGCGTGCCGCCGACGACGGTGAGCGAGGTGGCCGCGTCGTCCTCCCGCGCACGGGTGAGCAAGGCGAAGCGCGAGACGCTGGCGATGGAGGGGATGGCCTCGCCACGGAAACCGAAGGTGGCGATGCGATCGATGTCGCCCACGGTGGCGATCTTGCTGGTGGCCTGCCGCTCCAGACAGGCCAGGGCGTCCTCGCGCGCCATGCCGCAACCGTTGTCGCCGACCTCCACGCACTTGCTGCCGCCCCCCTCGACGGAGACATCGATGCGCGTGGCCCCGGCGTCCAGCGCGTTCTCGACGAGTTCCTTCACCACCGACGCTGGGCGCTCGACCACCTCGCCCGCGGCGATTTGGTTGGCCACGTTCTCGGGCAGGACGCGAATGACACGGCGCTCACTCATGGCAGCGCGGAAAGGAAAGCGGCGATGCGGAGGCGGAGGCCGGCGGCGTCGAGGCCGCAGGCCGCGCGGAGCTCGGCATCGGAACCTTGGGGCACGAAGCGGTCGGGCCAGCCGAGGATGAGGAGCGGGCCGCGGTGAACCTCCGCGACGGCGGAGCCGAAGCCCCCCTCCTCCGCGGCGTCCTCAAGGGTAATGAGGGGGCGGTCGCCAAGCGTTCGGACGAGAGCGGGCAACGGTTTGACCTGGTCGATGGGTTCGAGGGCGAGGCCAAGGGCACGGGCGACAGGCTCGGCCCAGAAGGCGGTGGGGCCGAGGGCGAGGATGACAGGGCCGCCGGGCGTGGCGCCGGGGAGTCGGGGCGCGGGGCCTTCGGGAAGGGCGCCGCGGGGATAACGGATGACGGTGGGGCCGTTGCGACGGAGGGCGGCGTCAAGAGCGGCGGCAAGGCCGGCGGCGTCGCAGGGGGCTTGGATCACGAGGTTGGGGAGGGCGCGGAACATGGCCAAGTCGTAGAGGCCATGATGGGTGGGGCCGTCGGGGCCGACGAATCCCGCGCGGTCGAGGCAGAGTGTGACGGGGAGGTTGGGGAGGCAGACGTCGTGCATGAGGTTGTCGACGGCGCGCTGGGCGAAGGTGGAGTACAGGGCGACGATGGGGCGAAGCCCGGCGGCGGCGAGGCCGGCGGCGAAGGTGAGGGCGTAACCCTCGCAGATGCCGACGTCATGGGCGCGCGCGGGGAGGTCGCGGAAGAAGAGGTCCAGGCCGGTGCCATCGCGCATGGCGGCCGTGATGGCGTGGATGCGCGAATCGGCGAGGGCAAGGTCGCGGAGGGTTTTGCCGAAGGCCGCGCTCCATGTGGGGCGGTCGGCCTTGGGGGCGGCATCGGCGGCCCAAGGGCCGACGCCGTGCCATTTGGAGGGGTTGCGCTCGGCGGGGGGATACCCTTTGCCTTTGACGGTGGCGATGTGGAGGGCGACGGGGACGTGGCCTTCGGCGGCGGCGCGGAGGGCATCGCAGAGGGCGGGGATGTCGTGCCCGTCGATGGGGCCGATGTAACGGAGGCCCAAATCCTCGAAGAGGGAGGAGTGCTGACGAAGCAGGATGCCCTTGACGATGGTCTTGAGGGTGCGGTAGAAGGCTTTCAGCCGGAAGAGCCGAAGGCGATGGCCGGCCGTCTCGGCGGCGGCGCGGATGCGGTTGTAGCGCAGGCCGGTGAGCTGGCGGGCGAAGACTCGGGCAAGGGCGCCGACGTTGCGGGAGATGCTCATGCCATTGTCGTTGATGACAAGGATGAGCCGCTCGGTGGTGTGGCGGACGGCGTTGAGGGCTTCGAGGGAGATGCCGTTGGTGAGGGAGGCGTCGCCGACGACGGCGATGACGTGCCCGGCGCCGCCCTGGGCGTCGCGGGCGGCGGCGAAGCCGAGGGCCGTGGCGAGGGCGACCCCGGCGTGGCCGCCGACGGCCGCATCGTAGGGGGATTCCGCCGGGAAGGGGAACCCGCGGATGCCGCCGAAGCGACGGAGTGTCCCCATCCGTTGGTTCCTGCCTGTGAGCATCTTCCAGGCATAGGCCTGGTGGCCGACGTCCCAGACCAACTTGTCGGAGGGGAAATCGAAGACCCGGCAAAGCGCGATGGTCAGCTCGACGACGCCGAGGCTGGGGGCAAGATGGCCGCCGGTCTTGGAGACGACGGCGACAAGGCGGTCGCGAATCTCGGCGGCAAGGCGGGGAAGATCGGACTCGGGAAGCGAACGGACGTCAGCCGGCGTGCGGATGGCGTCCAGCAAAGGGGTCTCATGGGCGATTGGCGCAGGAGGCGTCATTGCTCTCCAAAGATACGGAAGAGCCGCAGGCCGAGATCGCCGTCGGTATTGACAGGCTGGTCGGGGCCGCCGCGGAGGTCGATGTAGTCGGAGAGGATGTGGAGCGCCTCGCGGAGGATGGGGTCGTTCTCGGCGGTGGGGCCATCCTTTCGGGCCTTGGCGGCGCCGCCCTGGAGGGCCTCGTCCTGAAGTTTCTGCATGGCGCGCTCGGCCCGCATCCGCTCACGGCGCTTGTCGATGTTGAGGGGGACGGTCTGCTCGGCGTTGGCTTTGCGGACGTGGGCGATGAGGCGTTGGGAGGCCTGATACTGGGTGTCCTTGGCGAGGCGCTTGTCGGAGGCGGCCTTGAGTTTGGGGAGGTAGGGGGCGAGGTCGGCGGTCTTGGCGTAATAGGCGGGAGGCACCTCGCTGTAAGGGAGCGCCCCCGGGAGCTGATCCTCGCCGAGCTCAAGGGCATCATAGATGGAGGGGAGGACGATGTCGGGGATGACGCCACGCAGTTGGGTGGTGCCGCCGTTGATACGGTAGAAGCAGGCGGAGGTGATGCGGTCGGCACCATAGACCTGGTTGTCCCCCAAGCCCATGACGGTCTGGACGGTGCCTTTGCCGTGGCTCTTGGAATCGCCGACGATGATGGCACGGCCATAATCCTGGAGCGCGGAGGCGACGATCTCGGAGGCGGAGGCGGAGTTGCGGTTGGTGAGGATGAGGAGCGGCTTGCGGAAGGCCACGGCGCCTCGGCTGGGAAGCACCTGGATGTTGCGGGCGTCGCGCACTTGGACGGTGGGGCCGGTAACGAAGAGGCCGGTCATGCTAAGGGCCTCCATGAGGGAACCACCGCCATTGTTGCGGAGATCGATGACCAAGCCATCGACGTGCTCTTGGTTGAAATCCTGGAGGTAGCGCAACAGGTCGCGGGTCATGGAGCGTGCATCCGCGGCATTGTCGCCCCCCACGACCCCCGCATAGAAGGCCGGGATGCGGACGTAGCCGAGGCGGCGTTCGCCGGAGGGGACGGAGAGCCGCTCGACGCGACCGGTGACGGCCTGCTCCTCAAGCTTGATCTCGTCGCGCACGAGGTCGACGAGTTTGGTGCGCGTCCGTGTCTTGTCGGAGACGGGGATGACGCGAAGGACGACCTTGGAGCCCTTGGGGCCGCGGATTTTGCGGACGGTGCGGGAGAGCGGCTTGTGGCGGATGTCCTCGATGGGGCCGTCGTCCTGCCCAACGCCGATGATCAAATCCCCCTCCTGAAGGCGGATGTCGCGGGTGTCGCTGGCCGCGGGGGCGCCGGGCATAAGCTCCATGACGCGGATGGCGCCGTCGTCCAGGCGGAGAGTGGCGCCGATGCCGCAGAGCGTGAGGTTCATCTCCATGCTGAACTCCTCGAAGTTCATCGGAGACATATAGTCGGTGTGCGGGTCGTAGGCGTTGGCGACGGCGGAAAGGATGCGCTGGAGGACGGTCTCGGAATCCATCTCCAAGAAGACGTCGCGGAGCGTCCGATAGCGCTTGGCGAGGATCTCGGGAATCGGCTCATTCAGATCCTCCTCCTCATAGCCGGGTTCCTCCTCGTCCTTGGGCTTGCCTGCCTTCTCGGCCTCGGCAGCCTCCTCGGCATCCAACTCCTTGGCCAGGGTGAGGGCAAGGTACTCGTTCTTCAGGGCCGCGCGCCAAAGCGCCCTCTGGGCCTCCGAATCGGCGGGACGCTCGGCCTTCCGACGCTTCCAGACAAAGGTCTCATCCAAGGTGAAGTCAAAGGGATTCTCCTCTTTAAGGATGGCCTCCACGTAATCGCACCGCGCCCCCAAACGCTCGCGCACCACCTGCATCAGGTCATAACCGAAGGACAAATCCCCGCGCGCAAGGCGGTCGTCGAGCTGCGTGCGGAGCGGCTCCAACCGCCTAAGATCCTCCTGGGTGAGGAGCGTGCGGTCAAAGTCCAGCGAGTCGATCAGGTTCGTCCAGGCGACGGCGGAGAGGCGGTCGTCGAAGCGCTCGCCGGAGAGGTGGTTGGCACCGAGCTGACGGATCACGCGCCGGGCGATCTCCGGATAGACCGGCTCGGGGGCGAGCGTCGCGACGGCGGCGGTCGCGAGGGCGGCGGCCAAGGTGAGGCAGAGGGCAAGGAGGTGTTTCTTCATAGGTTCAGAGTCCTTCCGTAAGCGTGAGCGCGCCGAGCCGGGCAACGCAACGGGCGATGGCGGCGGCATCCAAGAGCGTCGGCCCCAACGTGAGCGCGGCGACCAACCCCAGGTGCGAGCAGACCAACACCTCGTCGGCCCGGACGGCCCCGTCGGCAAACTGCGGCCCGGCGAAACAGAGAACGCCGTGGAGCGCGGCGGCCGGCGGGTCGGCCACGGCCAAGGCCTCCGCGACGGCGGCCGACGCACGGCGCACCTGGGCGATGGGTGAGCGTTGGAGCGTGCGGCCATTGGCGAGGATGGCCCCATGCTCCACGGAGACCTCGCCGCTCCAATGCTTGGTCTCGATGACGAAGACGCCCTGCGGGCCAATGGCCACATGGTCGATGTCCCGGCCATCGGGCAACAGCAAACCGTTGAAGATCGTCCACGTCGGCGGCAGATGGGCCAACTCGCCAGCCACCATCTCCTCGCCACGCGCACCCTTAAAGTAACCATAGACAAGGGCCGGCTGGCGGCGACGATAGAGCGCGAAGCCGCCGAGCGCGACCGCGAGCACCACCGCGCCCGCCCACCAAGGCAGCCCCACCCCGCCAAGCAACAGCCCCGCCCCCACCCCGAAGGCCAGCGCGAACCCCGCCACCGGCAGCAGGACGCGGCGAAGCCCACGCCGCCGCGCGGCGTCCCCGGGGATTCCCCTCATCGTGGCACGGGTCTCTGACATCGGGCGTCCTTTCTGCTCAGGGCAATTTGCGGAAGAGGATGATGGCCGCCACGCCGAAGACGGCGGAGGGCAGGGCCACGGCCAACGCAGGCTTGACGATGTCATTGTTGGCCAAAAGCATGGAGAGCGCGGTGAGCGCGTAGTACGACAGAAAGAGCCCCAGCGCCAACAGGATGCCGCGGAAGACCGATTGCCGCCCCGAGGCGATTCCCGCAGGGATCGCGAACAGGGTCACCAGCAGGATGGAGAAGGGCGCGGCGTAATGGTTGTAGGTGGCGTAGGAATCCTCCAGCTTCTGGCGGGTGGTGAGGCCCGTCTGGTCGCGGAGCTTGCGGCTGACCTTGCGGTCGGCGGCGGAGGAGAGCGCGGCGTCGGTGTTCTGGACGAGGATCTGGCGGGGCGTCTCGCGCGCCTCGTACAACGCTTTGACGGGCAGCGTGGCGGTCAGCCCCTCGGGCGGCGCGATGACGGTGTCGAGCTCGTCGTAGTACGTGCACGTTACGCCATCCAGCAGCCACCACGCGCCATCCAGCCAACGGGCGCGGGGCGCGGCGTAGGTAACGCGCTTGGAGCCGTCGGGGCGGTTGAGGGTAACACGCACGCCGGTGAGCGTCGTGGGGTCGGTGGGGTCGAGCGCGTCGATGACCCAGACACGCGCATGGCCTGGCGCGGAGAAGCCAACGCCCATCAACGGCTCACGGCCCGTCTTGCGGAAGTCGGAATCCTTGATGGCCATCGCGCGCGCCCCGGCGATGGGGCGGACGAACTCCGTGTTGGCGAAGGAGAGCAACGCGGCGAGCAGGGCCGTCAGCACGATGGGCGCCGTGATGGTGCCCAGGCCGATGCCGCCGGCGCGCATGGCGATCAGCTCGCTGTGCCGGCAGAACTGCCACATCACATAGAGCGTGGAGAGCAGGAAGACGGCGGGCAGGAGCCACTCCAGATACATCGAGAGCGTGCCGAAAAGGAAGTCGCCCGCCACCTGCGCCGTGACGTTGGCCTTCGGGTCGAAGCAGGCGCCGATGAGGTCAAAGCTCATGAAGAGCAGCGTCAGCGCGCAAAGCCCCATCAGACAGATGGCCGCCGGCACCGCGAAGGAACGCCAGACGTAACGGAACAGGATGCTCATTCGCCCACCACCTTCCCAAGCGCGCACGCGGCGCACGCCGCCAACGCCCCCGCCGCCACGAAGGCCGCCGCCACGATTCGCCGCAACACCGGCCTGCCCGCCAGACGCTCGCACGCCACGCGCAGGATCCATGGATAGAAGACCACGCACATCCCGAACGTGAGGCTGAGGTACCCGATCGAGACCGGCACCAGACGCCAAAGCGTAACCTGGTCGCGCACGGCCAGGATGACGGGCATGGGCCACAGCATCAGCAACCCGCCGATGGCGCGCGCGCACAGCAGGTTCCCCAGCAGCACCCACGTCAGCGGCACGCAGACGATCGCGCCGACGACGATCCGCGTGGGCGTGAGGAAAGCCAGGAAGTCGATCGGGTGCGCCAACAGCTCCGCCGCCACCCAGACCCAGCACAGCAGGGAGAGCGCCATCCCCGGCACCCGGGCGCGCGGCAACGCCCGCACCGCCCCCGCCGAGGCGGGCGCGAGGAGGAAGCACCCCCACCCGGCCAACGCCAAGGCCAAGGCCGCCACCAACACCCGCGCGAGAAGAAGCCCACTCATGTCCGCACCTCCGACACCGGCGCGTCCGCGCCGACGAACCGTTCCGACAGGGCGCGCCACTCCCCCCACGACGCCTTCACGAAGGCCGTCAGCGGGATGGCCAGCAGCAATCCCAGGAAGCCGCCCAACTGCGTCCAGAAGAGCAGCGCGAAGACGATCTGCCAAGCGGCCAGCTTCATCCGCCCCCCCTGGATGTAAGGCTGCATGACGTAGCCGTCAAAACTCTGCACGCAGCAATAGGCCGCGAAGATGAGCAAGGTGTGCGGCAGGCCCCCGTGGAAGAAGGAGACCGGCAACGCCACGCACAGCCCCAGCGTCGCCCCCACGTAAGGCACCAGGTTCATGATGCCCAGCACGAAACCGATGAGGAAGCCGTTGGGCAAGCCAAGCAACTGGAAGAAGGTGCCATAGAGCACGCCCTGGAGCGTCACGTCGATGATCTGCCCACGGAAGTAGGAGACCACGATGTCGCTGAAGTTGTGGAAGTAACGCGCCACCGTCTCCCGCCCCCGCGCGCTCAGGAAGGGCAGGCGCGCCGCGAAGTCCTCCCCCGTCATCGGGCGCTGCATCACGAAGGCCCCCCAATAGAAGAAGGTCAGCAGCCACAACGCCGCCGCCGAGCCCGCCGAGAAGACGGCCCCGCCCATGTGGACGCCCCCGCCGGCCATCGCGCCGAGCACCGCGAAGAGTTTGGAGAAGGAGATGGAGCCATCCGCCGCAAGCACGTCCGCGAAGTCCGGCAGCAGCCCCTGCACCCACTCCTTCGCGTCCGGGAAGTAGCGCGTCAGCGACGCCCGCGCCTGCTCCACCACCCCCGGCAAGGCCCGCGCCAGGTTCGTCCCCTGCTCATAGAAGAAGGCCCCGAAGAACCACAGCAGCAACGCCAGCGGCACCAGGATCGAGACGAAGAAGAGCACCATCGCCGGCAGGTTCCGCCCCCGGCACCACCGCAGCAGCCGCGCATACCACGGCCGCGACAGCAGGCTCAGGAAGAAGGCCACGATCACCGGCCCCACGATATGCAGGAAATAGCCCAGCCCCCGCAGGAGCAGCCACACCGAGGCCACCACCCCCACCGCCAACACCGCGCAGCACAGCCACGTGACCGACGTGGCCACGATGCGGTTCTGCGTCTCCGTCAGCGTCAGGAGACGCCCGGCCGTCCGTTCGTCAGGCATCGCCGCCCTCCCCCGCGCTGAAGCTCTCCGAGCGGATGGCGCGCACCGTCAGCTTCGTTACGCGCTCCGTCCCCATCCGGCGCACGCGGAACTCCCGCGGCACCCACCGCCCCTCCTCGCGCCCCAGGCGCTGCACATACATCTGGCGCGTCGTGCGGCCCTCCGCGTCCAACTGCTCGGTCTGCAACAGGTTGCCCGAGCCCTTGTCCACCCACAGGCGCACCGCGGCCAGCCCCTGTACGGGCGCGGGGGGCGTGGCCTCCAGCACCACGCACGCGCGGCTGTTCTGGCGGGTCGGGATCCGCTTGGCCTCCAGCTCCGCCTCATCCAGACGCCGCACGTCCGGCCACCACAGATAGTCGAAGGCCAGATCCATCCACGTCAGGTCGCTCTCGCCGACGGGCGAGTTCAGGCGCACCCCCTCGGTGCGCGTGCCGTCGGCGTCGATGAGCGTCAGGCGCGGCGCGCCATCCGCCCGCGTCAGCTCCGCGCGCAGGAGCGGCTCCTTGTCGCCCGGCGCGCGGAAGAGGGCGCACGTGGCCTTGGGCTCGCCGCCCGCCCAGTCGAGCGTCAGCTCATAAGGGCGCTCGGTCTCCGTGAGCCCGCGGGCCTTGGCGGTGACCAACGCGCCGGCGACCTCGATGCGCTCGCGCGGGAACATGGCGCGCGCCTGGGCCAGGATCTGCCGGGGCGCGAGCCCCTCGGTGGCGTCCTCCGCGCGCAGGGCGCCGCAGGGCACGGCCGCCAACGCGGCCGCCAACAGGAAAAGCGAGGGGAGTCTCATTGCTCGTCGGCCCTTTCGATAAGCTCACGGGAGAAGGAGAAGTTGGCCAGCGGCCTCAGCCACTCGGCCCGCAGCGCCTCCTCGCGCCGAGGCGGGTAGGTGTCGATGTCGTGGGGCAGCATGTGCTTGCGGCGCAGGGCGCGCCCGTGCGCGCGGTAGAAGACGCCCTCCCGCGCATCGTCGAACCAACGCGGCGTGAGCGGGTCCACCTTCCGCGCCGCGATCGCCCCCGTCGTCAGCCCCAGGCGCACGTCGGAGAGCAGGTCCAGCGCCTCCTGCTCGTCCATCAGCAGGGCCGCTTTGAGCGTAACCTTCGCGCGCGTCAGCAGATCGAGGAAGACGAAGGGCTCGTCGCGCAGGAGCCGCCAGCGCGTCTCCGTCTCCTGCTCCGAGACGCGCACCAGGAAGGCGCGGAAGCGCGCCGCGATCTCGCCCACCGTGAATCCCAGGGAGAAGCGGTTGAAGATGATGACCAGCGACCCCGGCGGCGTCACGTCCGTGCGCTCCAGCTCCACCAAGGCCCCCTTCGCCTCCGCCGCGTTGCACAATTCCCGCAGGTAGCCGAAATGCGCCAGCCCCCCCACGTGGACCCAGCTGCGGATTCGGAAGCCCGTGCCCAGGAGCGAGGGCTGGGCCGTCAGATAGCCCAGCTCGGGGTCGGAGGCGTAGCCCAGCGCCCCGTCCAGGCCATCGACCAACCCCCGCAGACGCTCCGCCTCTTGGACGAAGTCCAGGAAGGTGCCCGTCACCGAGAAGGTCAGATGGTTGGCGCTCATCACCTCGCACCACACCAGCCAGTCGCCCTGCGCCTCGGCGAGGCGCAGCAGGCGGTAGCCCGGCGGCCGATCCTCGCGCGGGGTCAGCCCGTGGTAGGCCTCGCCCATCGCCGCCAGATCGTCGTCGTCCGTCACGTCCTCCGCGCGCATGGCGAGGGCCTCCGCCGCGCGGCGCACCGCCTCGGCCAGGTGGCGGCCCAGGGACTTCGCCGGCCGCTCGGCCATGCGCCCGGGGAAGACCGCCCCCCGCACGTTGCGCACCAACGAAATCTGCGTCTTGGTGCAGAAGAGGCGCAGGTTCTCCTCCGCCGCGGACTTACGCGCCATCGCCGCCTCCCTCCCCCGTCAGGTCGCGGATGGCCGCGCGCAGGCGCTTGGCCTCGCGGTAATCCTCGCGCGCCACGGCGTCGGCCAGGCGCTTGCGCAGGTCGCGCAGCGTCTCCGCCCGCTCCTGCCCCGGCAAGGGGTCGCCGCGGTAGGCATGGCACAGTTGGGTCTCGTCCAACAGCGTGCGCAAGGTCTTCGAGAAGGTCTTGAGGCACTTGGGGCAGCCGAGCAGCCCCTGCGCCCGCAGCTCCCCCAGCGTCATCCCGCACCCGGGGCAACGCGCCTCGCCCTCCTCCCCCTCGCCCATGTGCTCCGAGAGCGCCCCGAACAATTCGCCCAGGCGCCCCAGCAGCTCCCGCGGCGCCATCCCCCCCAACCCGTCCAGCCCCGGCCCCTGGCCGTCGGGCTGGCCGTCGGACTCCACCGCCGCCACCTGCACCCCGCGCTCCTGGCCGAAGGCCCGTTCGCGCTCCGCGCACGCCCGGCAGACATACAGCTCCTCCCGGCGGCCCCCCTGGCCCTCCCGGTAGAGCACCGTCTCCGCGTCGTTCGTATGGCACAGCTCGCACTTCATCGCGCCGTCCCCTCCGCGATCCGCCGCAAGGCCGCCATCAGCGCCTCCGGCTCCGGCAGGCGCCCCGACCCCCGCACCCCGCAGGCCAGCTCGCCCGCCTCGGGATCCAGGATGCGCGCGCCGCGCGCCTTCAGTGCCTCCGCGTTCGCCTGGGTCGCCGCGTTCGCCCACATCGCCGCGTTCATCGCCGGCGCCAACACCAACGGGCGCTCGCACGCCAAGGCCGCCTGCGTCAGCAGGTTGTCCGCCAGCCCATGGGCCAGCTTCGCCAACGTGTTCGCCGAGCACGGCGCCACCACGAAGAGGCCGCACCACGTCGCCAACTCGATGTGCCGCGGCCGCCAATCCTCGCGCAACGCGAAGGCATCCGTCTCCACCACGTGTTGCGAGAGCGTCCGCCACGTGATCTCCCCCACAAAGTCCAAGGCACGCGGCGTCGCCGCCACGCGCACCTCCCACCCCTCGCGCACCATCAGGCGCGCCAGCGCGCACGCCTTGTAGCACGCGATCGCCCCCGTCACCCCCAACGCCACCTTCACGCTCACAGCGCGCCCCCCTTCAGCAACACGATGTCCCGCAGGCGCAGATAGGCCTGGCGCAGATCGTCGTTCACCACGCGATACGCGAACTCATGCGCCCGCGCCATCTCCCCCTCCGCGTTGCGCAGGCGCACCTCGATGCTCTCCGGCGAATCCTCGCCCCGCCCCACCAGGCGCCGACGCAGCTCCTCCAGGCTCGGCGGCTCCACGAAGACATCCACGAACCCCTCCCGCAGCGGATCCCCCGCCGGCAGACCGGCCACATACCGCCGCACCGAGGCCGCGCCCACCACGTCGATGTCCATCAGCACGCTCTGCCCCTCCGCGAACGCCTCCCGCACCGGCTCGGCCGGGGTCCCATAGCGGTTCCCATGCACCTCCGCGTGCTCCAGCAGCAGCCCCTCCCGCACGTGCTGCTCGAACGCCTCCTGCGAAAGGAAGTAGTAATCCACCCCGTCCTCCTCCTCACCGCGCGGCGCCCGCGTCGTGCACGACACCGAGTAGGTGATCTCCGGGAACTCCTGCAACAACAGATCGCAAAGCGTGCTCTTGCCCGCCCCGCTGGGCGCGCTCATCACAATCAGCAACGGCCTCATCAAACGCCTTGTCCTTCCTGCTTCCTTCATAAGCCCACCTATCATACCAAAATCCAACCCCATGCAAGAACCAGTAACGCCCGACCCCCCTTTGGCGGCCCACCCAAAGCGGATCGGCCCCCGACCCGAGGTGGATCGGCCCCCGACCCGAGGTGGATCGGCCCCCGACCCGAGGTCGATCAGCCGCCGAGCCGAGGTCGATCAGCCGCCGAGCCAAAGTGGATCGGCGGCTGAGCCGAAGTGGATCGGCCGCCGACCCGAAGTGGATTGGCCCGCACCCCACACAAACCGATTGCCTCACTCTCCCCTAAAATGGTAATCTAAGTGTGTTCGGTCAACCTTTAACCACTTGCCGGAGCGCACGATATGATACCCCCCCCCATTCGATCCTGTCTAGCCTTGGCCCTCATCACGGGCCTCGCCCTTCCCACCCTCCCTGCCCTCGCCACCCTTCCCGACGATGATTCCGTCTGGGGCGAGGGGCTTTCCTACTACTCCTCGTTCAATGGAGACTCCGTAAGCGCCCTCCCTGCCGAGAAGGGATCCGGCAATATGGCGCGAAGCGGGCTAACGCCCTCACGGGTCACGGTTCTCGGCGACAACAAGGCCATCTCCGCGAGCACTGGCAGCTACATGAACAACCAAACGTTCCTGGAGACCGATGCCGAAGCCTTCACCATCTTCTTTCGCGCACAGATCGGCGATGTCCCGAGGGGACTTCTCTACGCCTTTGGGGCCAACAGTGCGCCTGGCCTTGCTTTCCGACGTGATGTGGCCACAGGGTCTTTCGCCATCACGACCGGGACGAACATTTCTTCGCCGTGCATTCTCTACACCCCTGCGAAGGAGAGCGCGTGCAGCGACTGGGACTATCGCACCTATGCGCTTACTTATGACGCCAACGCGGAGGGCGACACCCTCGCGCTTTACGTGGATGGCGAGTTGGTGGGCACCGGGAAAGTCAAGGGCACACTCCTGGACGCCAAGACCCAATGGGGCTCGCGCCACGGCAATCCGGGGGAAGGTGAAGCCAAGGGCAATGGTTATGTCGATGTCGCAGGCATTTGGACGCGCGTCCTGACCCAAGAGGAGCTGAAACGACTGACCGCGGATTTGGCCTCCGAGAAGCCGACGCTCCAGCCCATCTCCTTCCTTGACGTCCCGGAATCTTTCGGCACGCCGCCCAGCGAGGCGTTGCGACTCTCCCTGACAGGGACGCTCTCCCTTGAGGCACGATGGGATGCACGCCAGACGATTGGCACGCGAAGCGCCAACGTGGTCGAGGTTACGGGAAGTTCGGACACCTACAATGTTTACGGCATCTCCAACTCCAGTTATGGCGGACTCTCCATCCTTGAGCGAGACACATGGCTGAAGGTCTCCGGCGGCACGTTCGACTATGTCGTCGGCGGCAAGGACAACTATTGGAAATCCCCTTACGCCAACGAACTGCATGGTTCTTATTTGGTCGAGCTCACGGGAGACGGCACCACGGCCCGCAACGTGCTCGGCGGCGTCTATGGTTGCTCGAACGGCGATGATGACGCGATGAAGAACCTCACCGGCGACACGCTCGTGACCGTCGCCGAAGGCGCGAAGGTCTCCGGCAACATCATCGGCTCCTCCGTCTCCATGCATGGCAAGCAGTTCACGCATTTCGGTGACAGCATGGTGCGCATTTATGCCCTCCAAGACGTGACCGACCCCGAACACGGCATCAACAGCAATCGTCTCGGCAG
The DNA here is from genome assembly GCA_949288955.1 of uncultured Lentisphaeraceae bacterium. GTDB lineage: Bacteria > Verrucomicrobiota > Kiritimatiellia > RFP12 > DVOR01 > Spyradenecus. The sequence continues at coordinate 30,758 of CASEMS010000023.1, read as the reverse complement.
TGGGTTCGTGATTGGCGGCTCGGCCCGTGCGGACGATCAAAACCGCGCCTCCGGCGCGAACATAACTGGCGACACCGCGGTCGAAATCGTCCTTCCGCAAGAAACGGAAGGAACCTTCGCCAAGGAAATCATCGGCGGTTCCTACTACACGGGCGCCACCGGGACCTTCAATATCGGCGGCTCCGCTTCTGTGCTTATCGACGCACCCGCTACGGTCACCTTTGCCGAACGCGTTTGCGCAGGCAGCCGAGGCTCCAAAGCAACGATTGCCGGAGCGGCCACGCTGACCCTGAAAGGCGGCACCTTCACCAACGAAATCGTCCCTTCCCATGAGGGGGCGACGGCCGCTTCCTCCGCATTGGTGTTGGAGCCCGCCGAGAATACGCTTGACCTCTCCGCCGCCACCATCGGCGACTTCGGCGCCGTCACCGTCAACCCGCAGGGCGGCACGCTCATTTTGGGCACGCAACGCTTTGCCACCGCCACGCTCGCCCCCGAGGCCACCGGCACCATCACATTCACCCTGACCGAGGGGGAGCTCGCCGACCGGCGCGCGTTTCTCTTCCGTGGCAAGACGCTTCCCTCGGATGCGCTCACGCTGACAGCAACCAACGCCCCCGAAGACTGGGAGTTCTCCGTGCAGTATGGGCAAATCGTCTTCGCCCCGCCCGCCTCAGACTTGACCTGGCAGACACCTGCCGCCGGTTCTGACTGGGCCGACGGTCTGGAAGGTTTCCAAAACGGCGACAACGCCATCTTCGGCACAACCGCGTCTTCGGCAAACGAACGCGTTACGCTTTCCGAGGATGTCCGCGCGACAGTCGTCTCCGTGGACGGCGATTACACCTTTGACGGCGCCGGGCTCCTCACAACCTCCGAACTGCGGGTGAGCCAAGGTGGCACGCTCACCTTGGGCGAGGCGCCCATCCGTACCCGCCGTGTCTACCTCTACCCGACCGCGCGCGTCTCCTCCGGCACCAACAGCGACGGCGTCGCGCTCGCGGAAATCCAGCTGACCCTGAACGGCGAGCCCATCGACCTCTCCGGCGCCACCGCCACGGCCACCCATGGGCAGACCAGCGGAGAACACAACGAACACGCCGATGACCTCCTCATCGACGGCGACCTGACCACCAAGTGGTACTGGAACACCACCGCGACCTCCTTCAGTGACTGCACCATCACGCTCGACGCAGGCGAGGGCAACGCCTTCGTCTTCGACGGTTACCGCCTGGCGATGGCCGACCAACCCGGCCGCAACCCCACCGCGTGGATGCTCTTCATCGACGCCCCGACGGGCGAACGGCAGCAGATCGACGTCCGCCAGTACACCGAGGAGGCCGCCAAAGCCTGGCCCAAGAACAACGGCACCACGCAGGAAGGCTGGATGACCGAGGAGCCGCTCGCCCCGCAGGTCTACCAAGGCAGTGTCTCCATCGCCGTGGAGCAGGAGGCCTCCATCGCCGGCACGCTCGCCGGCCAAGGCACGATCACTGGCGACGTCGTCTTCGCGGAGGGCTCCACCCTCAAGGTGCCGACGCAGAATCTGGTGAACAACACCCTGGTGAGCCGCTTCGTCACCGTCACCGGCACCGTCAGCGGCACGGTCGCCCTGGACGTGGGGGACGTCACGCTCACGGACATTGCCTGCGTCCTCGCCGCCCCCAACGACGGCCTCGCCTTCACCAACGTCCCCGAGCACTACACGGTGCGTTGGTACATGGGCGCCTACTACCTGACCCGCATCCTCCAGCAGCCCATCGCCGCCGAGATCTCCGGCCACACGCAGTGGCTCTCCGCCGGTTGGAAGGACGCCACGGGCTTCCCCGTCACCCCCAACCTCTGGGTGCTCACGCCCATCGACGAGCAACAGGTCTCCGTCACGGCGACCGCTGATGCCTCCCTCGTCCTGGACGGCCCCTCCGCGATCGCCGCCTTCACGGTCGAGGACTCCGAGCACACGCTCACCATCGAGGGCACGTACGCCCTTGCCCCAACGTCCCTCACGGTGAACGGCCTGCTCGCGACCAACTCCACCTCCCTCACCATCCCCGCCGGAGCGGCCATCAACGGCACGCTGACCTACGGTCTCCCCTCCGGCACCTGGGCGCTCCCCAACCTGACGGGCACGGGCACGCTCGCGAAAACCGGCTCCGGCACCTTCAACCTGGCCAACACCGTCACCGTGGAGCCCACCCTCCACATCCGGCAAGGGACGTTGAAGCTGACCTCCGGAGAGGGTTCCTACGACACCCTCCCCGACATCATCGTCGAAGGCGGCGCCAAACTCTCCGGTGAGGGCTGCGCCAGCGTCAAATACAACGACTCCTCGGCGACCTTCACCTTCCGCGATGACTCCGTCTTCGTCTTCGAGAACGGCAATAGTGATGGTGCCACCATCGCCCCACACATCGTGATCGAGAACGACGGCACGCAGGCGGCCAACTTCCAAGGCTCGTATCACGGCAGTCATACGCGCTTCACCGGCGGCTTCTCCGGCCACGGTCTCCTGCGCTTCGGCGGCGGCCACACCAATGGCTTCACCATCAGCAGCGTCATCGCGGACGACGAGACGGGCGCCTTGGCACTGGAGGTCGCCTCGAACGCCGCCGAGATCACCGTCAGCGGCAAGAACACCTACAGCGGCGGCACCACCCTCGCCCGCTCCTTCAAGACCAACAACGCCGAGGCGTTGGGCCGGGGCGACGTTACCATCGCCGCGAAGGGGTCGTTGGCCGTGAGCGGTTCGCTGAACATCCACGCGGCCTACGCCAACAGCGGCTCCGTCAGCGGCGCCATCGTCCTCTGCGAGGGCGCGACGCTCGCCGCCGGAACGGCCGTCTTCGACGCGGTCTCCGTGGCCGAGGGCGCCGTCGTCACCTTCACCGCCCTGCCCGAGGAGATGGCCGCCGGCACCCGCCTCGCCACCTGGACGGAGGGCAAGGGCCCCACCGACGCCTCCGCCTTCTCGGTGCCCGGCTGGGTGTTAGCCGTGGACGCCACCGGCCTCGTCGTCTCCGGCCCCGCGGAACCCGAGGTGACCCTGCCCGAGTCCGTCGCCGGCGAGGCGGGCGTCGTCTTCGACGAGACCGCCAAGGCCGCCCTCATCGCCGCAGCCAAGGGCGCGGAGATCGCCGCCGTCGCCGCCGTCACCGGCACGGCCAACGGCAAGGCCATGACCACCGCCGAGATCAACGACGCCCTCGCCTGCCTCTCCGGCGAAGGCCTCATCACGGCCGACGCCGAGGCGGGCACCCTCCACGTGGCCTACGCCTTCACGGTCACGGGCCTGGCCCTCGCCGACGGCCAGCTCTCCGTCACCGCCACGGTGGCGGACGCGGAGGGCCAGCCCCTCGCCATCGTCAGCGGCGCGACGGTCGAGCTGATCCCCGTCTCCCTGGGCGAGACGCCCGCCGAGGGTGAGGCCCTGGCCACCGTCACCGCCGATGGCTCCCCCACCGTCACCCTGACGAACGCCGCCGAGGCGGGCACCGCGCTCTTCAAGGTGCGCGTCTCCCTCAAGCCCGCCGAGTGAGCGGGCACAAAAAAGCCCCGACTCGTGCGAGTCGGGGCTTTTTTGTTTTCCGGTCAGCCTCACCTGATGAGGCGGGAATAGGCGGCGTTGATGGCGGCCATGCGCTCGGAGGCCTGTTTGAGCATGGCCTCGGGGAGCCCTTGGGCCTGAAGTCGGTCGGGATGGAGCTCCTTGACCTTGCGGCGGTAGGCACGGCGGATGTCGTCGTCCGAGGCGCCGGGCTCCAAGCCCAAGAGGGCAAGATCCTCGGCGCGGGAGGGCTCCGAGGGTCGGGGCGGCGGCGTCCTGGGGCCGCCCTCGCCGTAGGCGGAGGAGCCCCACCACGCGCGCCCCCCGGAGAAGGCCGCGAGAATGCGAAGGGCCAGCAGGTCGGGGATGCCAAAGATCCGCGCGGCGCGGGCGATCATGTCCCGCTCGCGGGCGGAGAGCGCGCCGTCGGCGGCGGCCACGCGCACAAGATATTGGAAGGTGATGACGCGGAGCTCGAAGTTGCCGCAGGCGCGGGCGAACGCGAGCGCGGCGGCGTCGAAGAGCTCGGGGGCGTACTTGTTCTCGGAGAAGACGCGGGCGGCGAGGCGACGCTCGTCGGGGCTCAGATTCAGCTCACGGAAGAGGGTCTCGACAAGGGAGATCTCGCTCTCGGAGACGCGCCCATCGGCCTTCGCGATTTTGGCGAGCAACGGCATGAGCAGGCTCAGATACTGGGCGCGCCCGGCGCGGGCGGAGGCCCCGCCCCGCTCCTCCTTGCCGAAGAGCGGCAGGATGAGTTTGTTCCAGATGAAGGTGAGCACCCACGAGAGGATGATGAGGTTGATGAGGTGTCCGAGGCAGCCCATGTCAGTCTCCGGTGGCGGCTTGGAGGCGCTGCGCCAGGTCGAAGGCCTCCAACTGGTCGAGGACGGGGTCAAGGCCACCCTCCATCACACGGTCGAGCGCGTAGAGCGTCAGCCCGATGCGGTGGTCGGTGAGGCGGTTCTGGGGGAAGTTGTAGGTGCGGATGCGCTGGGAGCGGTCGCCGCTGCCACGGAGGGTGAGGCGCGTGGCGCCGACGGCGGCCTCGGCCTCGCGGCGGCGGGCATCGAGAAGGCGCGCCTTGAGGACGGCGAGCGCCTTCTCCTTGTTGCGGTGCTGGCTGCGCTCATCCTGGCACTGCGCGGTGAGCCCCGTGGGCAGATGGGTCACGCGGACAGCCGAATAGGTGGTGTTCACCCCCTGGCCGCCATGCCCCCCCGCGCAGAAGATGTCCACCCGCAACTCATTCTCCGGGATGGTCAGCGCATCCTCCTCATCCGCCGCAGGCAGGACGACGACCGTGGCCGCGGAGGTGTGGATGCGCCCCTGCGCCTCGGTGGCCGGGACACGCTGCACGCGATGCCCCCCACTCTCGAACCGCAGACGCCCATACGGCCGCTCCCCACCCGACACGGAAAAGACGATCTCCTTGAAGCCCCCCAACTCCGTCGGCGAGGCATCCACCACCGAGACCGCGAAACCATGCGCCTCCGCCCAACGCCCATACATCCGGAAGAGATCCGCCGCGAAAAGCGCCGCCTCCTCCCCACCCGTCCCCGCGCGGATCTCCACCATCGCCTCCCGCGCGTCCAACGGATCCTCCGGCAGCAACGCGCCCAGCAACCGCCGCTCCGCCTCCGGGCGCGCCGCCTCGACGCGCGCGATCTCCTCCCGCGCCATGTCGCCCAGCTCCGGGTCATCCAGCAACGCCCGGGCCGAGGCCTCCGCCTCCACCAACGCGCGCCACTCCCGCGCCGCCGCCTCCAACCGGCGCAACGCCGCGTGCCGCCGCAAAGCCTCGGCGTAACGCCGCCGATCCCCCGCCACGGCAGGGTCGGCCAACGCGGCCTCCGCCCGAGGGAGGTCGGCGAGGAGAGCCTCGATGCGCGCGCGGTCGATGGTAAGGGGCATGGGGGGAGGAAAGAAAGACCGGCGCGGCGCATGGCGCTGGCCGGTCTTTGTGGGACAAGGGCGGCGCGGCTTATTTCTTCTTGCCGTAACGCTGCATGAACTTGTCGATGCGCCCCTCGGTGTCCATCACGGTCTTCTTGCCCGTGTAATAGGGGTGGCAGGCGGAGCAGACGTTGCAGGACATCGCCTTCACGGTGGAACGGGTGTGGATGACGTTGCCGCACGCGCAGGTGATGGTGGCGTCCTCGTACTTGGGATGGATGTCTTTCTTCATGATACGCAAAGCCTTTCGCACTCAAAAAGTCAGACAAAGATAGCACATCCCCGCGCCCTCCGTCAAGCGCAAGCCCCCTTCTCCGCCAAAAAACGGCCTGAAGGACGAAAAGAACCGGGAGGACCCTCTCGGCGAAGTGGCCGCCACCCCAAAGAGACTCAGCGGCTGAGTCGCAGAGGATCAGCCGCCGATGCTCGGTGGATCAGCCGCTGAGTCGCAGAGAGGTGGCCGCCAAGGACGACGAGGGGGAACCGCAGATTGCGCGGATTGAGGCGGATTGGGGGTCGGCTACCGCCGACAGGACTGCCAGAGGGAGACCACCAAGGGCACGAAGGAGGGCACGGAAGAACACGAAGCACAACGGGGGGACACAATCACAACGGGCACAAAGGCCACAAAGGGGGCGCGGGCGTAGCCCGCGCAGGACGGCGAGGGGGGAACCGCAGATTGCGCGGATTGAAGCGGATTGGGGGTCGGCTACCGCCGACAGGACTGCCAGAGGAAGAACACGAAAGACGGCGGAGGACTCACTTGGGCAGGGTAGGGAGCGGTCAGCGGGCGAAGCCCGCAGAGCGACCGGCGGAGCCCGCAAGCCTCCCGCGCAACCTTGCGTCTTTGCGGTCAAATCCCCCCAAGCCCCAAGCCCCAAGCCTCCAAGCCTCCAAACTTCCCCTCTGCCCCCAAGCCTCCCGCGCAACCTCGCGTCTTCGCGGTACTTCACATCCCCGTCGGCGGGGCGCGATTGACGGAGGGTTGCGCAGGGTGGCGCGGGTTTGTTAAAATAGGCTTGTTACGAACGCATGGCCGGGGCATCGCCCGGATCGTGCGCAGGCCAACAGGAAGGAGTGTCACCATGAAGAAGACACCGACACAACCCCCGGCCGCCGCCAAGGCCGCCAAACCCAAGAAAGCCGCCCCCGCCAAAAAGACGGCCGGGCGCGCCACCGCCTCGCAAGCCCCCAAGGCCACGCGCCCCGCCCGCAAGCCGATGCCCAAGGCCGCGCCACAGCCCACGCCCAAGGCAAAGGCCCAGCCCCCCGCGGCCACCCCCGAGGCCTCCGCCCCCCGCGGCCCCAAGCCCAAATACGCGTTGGTGCGCCCCTCGGGCGGCAAACCCCAGGCCGCCCGCGTCGGCCGCCAGCCCACCGGCACCCAGCATTTCAGCGACGAGGCGCTCGAAGAGTTCCGCAAGAAGTTCCTCGCCGAGCGCGAGACCATCCGCGCCCACATCGCCGCCACCCGCTCCAACGCCCTCCAGTCCGCCGACGAGGAGAACGTGGAGGAGGACGGCTCCAACGTCTTCTCCCGCGACAGCGACCTCACCCGCGCCGCCGACCAACATAAGCGCCTGCGCGCCATCGACGACGCCCTCCTCGCCATCAAGAACAAGACCTACGGCATCTGCTCGATGTGCGGCTGCCTCATCCCCCGCGACCGCCTCCGCGCCTGGCCCTTCGCCATCCGCTGCGTGAAGTGCAAGCAGAAGTACGAGGAGTCCTTGGCCGCCGCCAAGCGCACACAGGGCTAAGCCCTGAAGACAAAAAAAGCCCCCGGCTCGACGAGCCGGGGGCTTTTTTGTCGTCGCGCCTCAGCGCAGGATCGCGCGGATCAGCAGGCGGATGGGGAGCGGCGTCACCACGAAGGTCGCGGCGAGCAGAAGCGCCAGGCCCTCCAAGAGGCGCGGCCACGGGAGGACCAACACGGTGGGCAGGCCGCCGAAAGGCATCCAGGCCAGCGTCCACCCGGTGAAGCCCCACCCCACCGTCACGCCGAGCAGGAGCGCCAAGAGCGCGGAGACGGCGCAGAGGATGAGCGCCTGGGCGAAGAGGAAGCGCCCCATCTGCCCGCGCGTCATGCCCACGGCGTGGAGGGTGCGGAGCTCGCCGGCCATCGCGCGGACGTTGGCGGTGAGGAGGGAGACGAAGCCGAGGGAGAGGATGAGGAGCGACCAGAGCGGGATGCGGGCGAGCTCGCCGAGCAGCTCGCCGCTGTGCGCGAGGGTGCCCTCGGCGATCTCGTCGCGCAGATGGACGGTGACGTTGGGGAAGGCGGCGCGGGGGCCGGGGCCGCGCACGGCGGGGCGGAAGGGCGCGGGGTCGGCCTCGGCGACGCGTTGGAGGCGGAGTTCCAGCAGGTTGGCGGCGGAGTAGAGCGCGGCCTCGCCCGCCGCGGGGGGGAGCGCGTCGAGCCACAGGAAGCGGACGCGCGCGGCGCGGTCGGGATCCCACGCGGCGGCCACATCCATCCCCACGAAGACGGGGCCGAGCGTGCCGAAGGGGGCGCCGTCGCGGGCGCGGAGCCCGGCGCGGGCGGTAACAAGGTGCCAGTTGCAGCGGACGACCTGGGTGATGGTGAGGGGCAGCTCGCGGACGGCGCCGGAGGCGTCGAGCCGTTGGATACGGAAGGTGTCGCCCACGCGCAGGCGGCATTGGCGGGCGAACATCTCGGTGACGGCGACGCCATCCTCGCCGGGGGTGGCGACGAGGAGGACGTTGTTCTGCGCGGGGAGGCGGCCGACGCGCGCGCCGATGGCCTGGTAGTCCGCCTCGGCCAAGCGGTACTGCTCGGCGAAGAAGGGGCGGGCGGGGAGGTCGGCGGCGCGGATGAGGGCCTGCGCGCAGTCGGGGCTGACGCCGTTGGGCAGGAGGGAGACGATGGCGGGGGGAAGGGTGCGGGAGGGGATGAAGGGGTCGGTGAGGGAGGCGCCCCAGATGTGGATGGCGAAGTAGGCCCCCAGGCCGGCGGTGAGGGTGAGCGCCAGGTGGGCGTTGCGGTCGGCGGCGCGGGTGAGGGCGCCGCGCAGGAGCGCGGGGCGGAGGCGCAGAAGGAAGCCGAGGGGGCGCGCCAGGAGGCGTTCGCAGAGGGCCATGAGGGGACGCGTGAGGGCGATGAGCCCCCAGACCGCGAGCGGGAGGCCGACGAGAAGGAACCACGCGCTGCGCAGGATCGGGTTGGGCGAGAAGGGGATGAGCGTGCCGAGCACGGGGAGCATCGCCGCCAAGGCCAGCAGGCCGCGCCGCCACGGGTGGGCGGGCCGCGGGGGGAGCGAGGCGACGCGGAGCTCGCAGGGGCTGAGGCGCGCGGCGCGGCGCAGGGGCACCCAGAGCGCAAGCCCGGCGGAGAGGGCCAGGAGCGCGGCCACAGCCACGGGCGTCGCCCAACCGACCATCAGCCCATCGGGGAAGGCCAGGGGATGGGCGCGGACGAAGAGGGCCAGCACGCCCAGCCCCACCCCGAGGCCCAAGACGCCCCCGACCCCACTGAGGAAGAGCGCCTCGCGGGCGACCAACGCCATGAGTTGGCGGGTGGTCATGCCCAAGGCGCGGAGTCGGGCGTGACGGAGGCGGTTCTGCTCCAGGCCGACGCAGAGGGCGCTGCCGATCATGCAGAGGGTGGCGACGCAGGCGAGGGCGACGAGGAGGGGGAGTTGGAAGAGGAGGTTGTTGGTGGCGTCGGAGCGGAGTTGGCGGAGGAGTCCCTGCCGCGTTACGAGCGTCGCCGCGTCGTCGTCCGGCGAGACGGTGCGGACCAATTCGGCGAGGGCATCGGGGGAGCGGAGGGGTTTGAGGCGGATGAGCATGAGGTTGCACCCGCCGCCGGTCTCGGCGAGGGCGGTCGCGGCGGCGAGGTCGTCGCTGGCGAAGAGCGTGGGGAAGCCCCCGACGGGGCGGATCCGCTCGTCGAGGTACCCGCAGATCGTCGCCTCCATGCGGCCGGTGGGGGTGACGACGGGCACCTTCGTGCCGAGGGGCGGGGCGTCGCGCAGGCCCCCCTCGCCGAAGGCGCGTGGGGAGATGGCGAACTCCGGCTCCGGCGCGTCGGCACGGGGCCAGCGGCCGGCCGCGAGGCCCTCGGGATAGGGGCACTCGGGGAAGTCCCGGACGGGCGCGACGCCGCCGCCGACGCCGGGGCCTTGGAGGGGGCGTCCCTCGGGACGCCAGTCGAGGCGGCAGCGGAAGACGGTGGTGGTGAGGACGGAGGCGACGTCCGGCGAGGCTTTGACGGCCTCGGCGACGGCGGCGGGGATCATCTTGAAGGGGGAGCCGTGGGCGAGGGTCTGCATCCCGCTGCCCTTGGGCGCGGCGGCGGAGGCGCGGCCGGTGGCGACCCAACAATCGAAGGGTCGGCCCAGACGCTCGGCGAGGGGGCGGCATTGGGCGGTGGTGGTCTCGGCCAAACCAACGGCCCAGGCCAGGAGCGCGGCGGCGGCGGCCACCCCGATGAGCGCGCAGAGGAGGCGGACGCGGTCGCGGCGGAGGACGTCGCGGAAGAGGAGGCCCAGCGCGCTCACGCCATCGCCCTCAGGTAGGCGGCGGAGACGGCGGCGGGGTCGTGCCGCGTCTCGAAGGCGCCCACGACGCGGCCGTCGCGGAGGAAGTGGACGACGTCGGCGGCGGCGGCCACCTGCGGGTCGTGGGAGATAAGGAGAATGGCGGCGCCGAGGGCGCGGTTGAGGCGGGTGAGGGTGGCGCAGAAGTCGGCGGCGGCGGGGGAATCCAGGTTGCCGGTGGGCTCGTCGGCCAGGATGACGCCCGGCTCCATCGCGAAGGCGCGGGCGATGGCGGTGCGCTGGGCCTCGCCGCCGGAGAGGCGGTCGGCGGGCTGGTCGCGGCGATGGGTCAGATTGACCAGGCGCAGAAGGGTGTCGAGGCGGTCGGGCGGCAGGTCGCGGCCGTCGAGCAGGGCGGGGAGGGCGATGTTCTGGGCGACGGTGAGGGTGGGGATGAGGTTGCAGTCCTGGAAGACGATGCCCACCGCGCGGCGGCGCAGGAGGGTGCGCGCGCGGTCGGAGAGCCCGGCGAGGGGGCGCCCGGCGAGGGCGACCTCCCCGGAGTCGGGCGGGAGCAGGCCGGCCAAGAGGTTGAGGAGGGTGGACTTGCCGGAGCCGGAGGGGCCCATGACGGCATGGAAGGCGCCTTGGGGCACGGCGAGGCTGACGCCGCGCAGGACGTCGATCATCCGCCCCTCCACGCGGAAGGACTTGACGAGACTGGTGGCTTGGAGCGCGTTCATGGCGGGTCAGAAGGTGCCGCGGAGGGAGATCTCAAGGGTGCGGCCCTCGTTGGCGAAGGCCTGGAGGTTGCGGGCCGATTCCACGCCGCGGCTGTCGAAGATGTTGCGCAGGGCGATGCCGAGGGTGAAATGCTCGGAGACGGGGAAGTCGAGGGAGGCGTCGAAGGTGAGCAGGCGCTTGGCCACCTGGTCGTCGCCGGCGGGGCCGCCGCGGAAAGTCATCATCCACGCGTCGCGCCAACGCCCGCCGAAGCCAAAGACCGCGTCGTAGAACCACGGCGCCTTGTAGCTGGTCCAGAAGGAGACGGCGTGGGGCGGGAAGCGGTCGAAGCGGCGATTGTTCGTCTTGTCGTAGTAATCGATGTAGGCATAGGCCAGGTAGAGCGACCAATCGTCGGTGAGATCCCCCGAGGCCGAGAACTCGAAGCCCTGGGAAAAGGTCTTGCCGTCGTCCACGTAATAGCCCTCGCCCGAGAAGTCGTCGGTCATCGCCACGGGCGCGTTGGACTGGTCGATGCGGAAGACGGCCGCCGAGAGCCAGAGCGAGCCGATGGGGTTGAGGCGCAGCCCCGCCTCCTTCTGCACCGCGCGCCAGGTGGAATCGAGGTAGTCCGAGGGCGCCGTGCCCGTGTTGTCGGGCCAACGCTTGTAGTTGAAGTTCGGCGTCTCGGTCAGCGAGACGTTCGCGAAGAGGATGGCCCAGCCCTCCTCCAGGATGTCATAGGAGAGCCCCAGCCTCGGGGAGAAGGTCCATTCGTGGACGTGATTCACGCTGTCGTGCCAATCGGCGCGCAGCCCGGCGATCAGGCTCAGCCCGTGCCACTCCGCCAGCTCCTGCACGTTCAGGCCGATCTTCTGCTGGCGCGTGTCGCTGTAGCCCGTGGCCTTGATCGTCTCCAGGTAGTTCGATTCGTTCACCACGCCGCTCCGCCCCGTGGAGGCGAAGCCGCCCCAGCCGCTGATCTCCTTCACCGTCGTGCTCACCCCCAGCAACAGCTGATGTTCCACCCCCCACGTCTCGAACTTGAGGATGGCATCCTGCCCCGCGTGGAATGTGCGGTAGAGCCGATCCCCCGCCGCCCACTCATAGCGGTAATCCTCCGACCACGGGTCGAAGCCCACGTTCGAGTAAGGCCCGCGGTAGTCATAGCGGTTCTCGCTCTGGAAGAAGGAGATCCGCGTGCGCAGCGTCAGCCAGTCCGACACCTCCCCATCCACCCGGAAGGTTCCCCCAAAGGTCATGAAGCGCAGCCGATCCCCCGGGCGCGTGTACGTGTCATCCCAGCCGCTCCCGTAAGGCTTCCCATAGAGCGTCCGAACCCCTTGGTAGGCCGGCTGGTTGCTATACTGATAGAAGAGGTCCAGCCCCAGCTCAAGCCGATCCAGCAGACGGAACGCCAGGCTCGGCGCCGCCGTAACCATCCGCCCATGACCCGCCGACGAAGGCGCCCACCCCGGCTCCCGCCACTCATACGCCACCGGCAACCGCACCGCCAGCCGCTCATCCTCCAACACCTCGTTCACGTCCGCCGCCCACTTCAGTCGCGTGCCCGACGCCTTCGAGTAGGAACCTCGCAACAGGAACTCCCGGAAATCCTCCTCGAACGACGGCCGCTTCGGCCGCAGGATCACCGTTCCCCCCGCCCCCATCAGATCCGTCATGCTCCCCATCTGGCTCCCGTAGGCCCCGCCCACCGGCCCCTTCACGATGTCCACCCCCTCCAACAACGTCGGATCCAGGAAGGTCGCCACCCCACCCGTCAGCGGCACCCCACCCCACAGCACCTCGCTCCCCGAGAAGCCGCGGATCGTGTACGTCCCCGCCTGCCGCGCCATCACCGTCTTCCCCCCCTGATAGACCCCCGGCTGCAAGGTCAGCAACTGGTCCAGATCCGCCGCGTTCCGCTCCCGGATGAAATCCTCCGTGAACGTGTCCACCGTGAACGGCGACTTCTCCGGCGGCAGACTCACCAGTGTCCCCGAATCCGTCGCCTCCACGCGATACCTCGGCAACGGCGCCGCCGTCACCCGCACCACCTCGTTCGTCACCGGCGCGCCACCCTGCGCCTCATCCGAGGCCCACACGCCAGCCGCCATCACACCGAAACCAAGAGAGAGAAGCACTTTCATGTGCCTAATAATAGCACTCCGTCCCCTTCCCCCGCAAGCGAAAAACCGTGTCCGCCCACCCAACGACCGGGGTGGAGCAGGGACGAACGCACAAAAAAAGCCCCCGCGTCTCAGAGAGGCGCGGGGGCTTTTGGGGAGCCGATGGGTCAGCGGAGCTGGAGGGCCATGGCGATCTCGGGGCAGGTGAAGGGATTGGTGTGCTTGGTGCAGTAGACGCAGCCGCGATAAATCTTGTGGATGATGGCGGTCTTGGGCACCTCCTTGAAGCCGAGCTTGCCGAAGAAACCCGGCTCGAAGGTGAGGACAAGGGCTTGGGCTGGCTTGAAACCGTCAATGCGTTGGAGCACGAAGCGAACGAGACGGGTGCCGATGCCCTGGCCACGGTAGGCTTGGCTAACGGCGACGGACTGAAGCTCGACGGTGGCGCCCTCGGGGCAGCCAATCTCCGGGAGAATCTGCCAAGCGGCGCAAGCGGCCAGCTCTCGCCCGCGGACGGCGACGGTGAAGCGGTCGATGTTCTCGACGATGTTGTTGACGGGGCGGAGGATCAGCTCGTGCGGGTAGCTCTGGATGAGGCGATGGATGGCGAAGACATCCTCAAGGGTGGCACGGCGGATGACGATCTCATCTTCCATGGCGGCTCCTTAGGCTTGGGCGAAGGCGTCGATCTTGTCGGAGGCGCCGCAGACGAGGAGGTGGTCGTCGACGCGGATGGGCGTGTCGGCGTGGGGGATGAGCAGACGGCGGGGGGCGGCGGGGTCGGCGTCGTCAAGGCGGCGGATGGCGAGCACGGTGATGTCATAGGCCTTGCGGACGTCGGCCTCGGCGAGGGTCTTGTCGGCCAAGGCCTCGGGTGCGGGGATCTCGGCGGCGCAAAGGCCGTCGGCGATCTCGAAGAGGTCGACCTGACTGACGGTGAGCAGGCTGCGGGCGAGGCGTTGGGCGCGGTCACGGTTGGGGAAGATGACGACATCGGCACCGACACGGCGGAGGACGCGGCCATGGGCATCGGTGGAGGCCTTGGCGACGACGGTGCGGACGCCGAGATCCTTGCAGTTGACGGTGGCCATGATGGAGCCCTCGACGTTCTCGCCGATGGCGACGACGACCGTGTCGCAGAGGGCGAAGCCGGCCTCCTCGAGGGCGTGGATGTTGGTGGCGTCGCCCTCGATGGCCTTGGTGACGTATTCCGAGAGTTCCTGGATCTTGCGGCGGTCGGTGTCCATGAGCACGACCTCCGCGCCCTGCGCGGCAAGCGCCTGCACAAGCGCCTCGCCGAACCTGCCGGAGCCGATGATGCCGATGCGTTTGGTCATAATGCCCCTTATTCTAACATATCAGCGGCGGGCGCACGTAACAGGGAAGCCGAGCGCGCGGAACTTGGCGGCAAGGGCGGGGGTGGCGTGCCGAAGGCGGAGTTTGGTGGCGGGGAAGAGGCGGCGGAGGGGGTAGTCCTTGCGGAGGGCATCGAAGCGGGCGCGGCGGGTGGCGGGGTCGTCGGAATAGGCGGCGCGGAAACGGGCGGTGTCGGCCTCTATGTCGCAGGCGGCGCGGACGGCGGCGCGGAGGGCCGGCGCGTCGGTGAGAGGAGCGCAGTCGAGGTCGAGGGCGCGCGTCGGGGCGGGGGGGAGGCGGGGGGAGGGACCAGGCTCGACCCCCAGGAACGCGCAGGCGGCGCGGTAGACGGCGAGGGTGCCGTTGGCGCGGCCCTCGAAGGCGTGCCCGGCGACGTGGGGGGTGGCGAGTGCGGCGAGACGGGCAAGGGCGGGGGGATAATCGGGCTCGCCCTCCCAACAATCGATGGCGGCGTCGGAGAGCAGGCCGGCCTCAAGCATCGTGGCAAGGAGGGCGTCGTCGCAGACAGGGCCGCGGGCGAAGTTGAGGAGGACGGCGCCGGGCTTGACGCGGCGGGCGAGGGGGCCGGCGAAGAGGCCGCGCGTGCGGTAAGGGCCTGCCTCGTTGAGGGGGACATGAAGGGTAACGACGTCGGCCTGCGGGAGGAGATCCTCGATGGGGACGAAGTCCCGGGCGCGGAAGTCGCCGTCGTCCTTGCGGGGCGGGTCGCAGCAGAGCGTCCTCATGCCGAGGGCCTCCTCGGCGAAACGCCTGACGATGGAGCCGACATGGCCGACACCGACGACGCCGAGGGTGGCGCCGGCCCAGTCGCGCCCCTGCCGCTCGCCGATGGCAAGCAAGGCGGCGACGACGTAATCCGCGACGCTCTCGGCGTTGCAGCCGGGGGAGGTGGCGACCTCGACGCCAAGGGCACGGAGGGCGGGGAAGTCGATGTGGTCGGTGCCGGCGACGCCGCTGCCGACGAAGCGCACAGGCGTGCCTTCGAGCAACGCGGCGTTGAGGCGGCAGGTGGAGCGGACGAAGAGGAGGTCGCAATCCGCCAGGTCGGCATGGGTGAGGGCGCGGCCATCGATGGCGCGGGCACGGCCAAGGCGGGGAAAAAGCTTGGGGCCGAGGGCGAGGTTGCGGTCGTAAAGGATGGAGAAGGGTTTGCTCACAGGAGGCCTCGGAGTTGCTGTGGGGTGAGGGTGTAGCACTTGCCGCACATATGGCAGAAGATGTCGACGGCCTTGCCCTCCGCGGCCATGGCCTGACGCTCGGCGAGGGGAAGCGCGCGGAGCATCCGCAGCACCTTCTGGGCGTCGCACCCGCAGGCGAAGCGGACGGGGGAGGTGCGCAGGATCGTGGGCGCGCCCAACCCCAGATGGGCGGCCAGCGCGCCAAGGTCGGCGCCAGAGTCGAGCAAATCCTGCACGGAGCCGTCGTCGAAGCGGCCGCCGACGCGGTCGTAGGTGGCGTCGGAGGCCTCGGGCGAGAACTCGCAGAGCAAGGCGTGCGCGCACTCGACGTAGCCGACCTTGCTGGCGGCGGCGAGCTGGACGAGCGCGGTGCGGCCAAGGGACTCGCAGAAGCACTGCTCCACGATGTCCGTTACCGTGAGGCGGTCGGGGAAGGCCACATCGAAGACGCTCTCCTCATGGCGTCCCCCCGGCCAGGAGCGGACGAGCGAGCAATGGGCGGAGCGGCCGATGGCGCGGTCGAAAAGCGTCTCGTCGGGGGCCTCGGAGTCGTCAAGGTCAGGCAACACCTTTCGGAAGGTGTAGCCGCGGATGGCATAGCCATAGGCGCACTCCAGGAGCGCGCCGCCCAGCGCGCCGCCGGGGAGGCGCGCACGGAGCACGACAGTCTGCCCGGGCGCCTCCAGAAGCGTGCCCAAGAGCGCCGCGCCGCCCACGAAGTCGGCCAGGACAAGACCTGCGATCGGGCCGCAGAGATGGTTGCGCTCCAAGGCGCGGGCGGTGTCGGTGACGTTGGCGAGGGTGAGGGCGACGTGCGCCCCCGGGCACTCGGCCTGGACGATCCGGTCGAGGGATTGCAGGATCATGCGTAGGTCTCCTCGGCCCACTCGTAGGCCTGGGAGAGCGGCCTGCGGAAGAGGGTCTCAAGCATGAAGCGGAGGACGCGCTCGCCCCCGAAGCGGGCGTGGTAGGCGGCGCGCCCGGCGGCGGCGACGGCCCGGCGCGCGTCATCGTGCGACTGGAACCAGAGCAGGCGGTCGACCAAGTCGTCCACGTCGTGGAAGAAAAGGGCCTCCTTGTCGGAGAGGAAGCGCTGCATCTCGTCGCCGTCATAGACGGCGGTGAGGATCCCCGAGCCCATGAGGTGGGCGATGCGGTCGGAGGAATACCACTTCATGCCGAAGTAGCGGTTGATGTTGAGCCCCATCTTGGCGCCGGCGAGGAGGTCGTCGTAGGCGGCGCCGCCCACAACGGCGGGGCGCCCGCCCATCCCCACCAACTCGAAACGAAGCGGCTTGCCGCGCAGGGCGGCGCGGAGCCGCTCAACGAAGGCCAGGCGCGGGTCGCCCTGACGCGGTTGGCCGGCGTAAAAGAGGTCGCACGCGAAGTCGTCCGCCGGGCGGAGGCTGTTGTCGAGCGTCTCCAGCGCGGGGTCGGAGGGGTTGGGCATGTAGGCGACGACGTTGCGGCCGGTGACGTAGGGGCGGAGCCACCGCTCCCCGGCGGTGGTGGCGAAGAGCGCGTCGCAGCTGGCCATCCGCTCGCGCATCTGCCCCTGCGGGTGCGGGTCGCAGAGCGGGTCGACGTTGAAATGGGCGATGCGCACGCCGGGGACGGCGGCGCGGATGGCGTCGAGCGTCGCGTTGCGGATGAAGTCGCAGTGGCCGAGGAGGATGGCGTCGGGGCGGAAGTTCCGGGCGGTCGCGAGCAAGGCCCTGTTCACCAGCCGCTCGCCCAACCAACGGCAGCCCAGCCCCATGTAACGCGCCAGGTCGCGGTCGGAGAACTCGCAGAGGCGGTGGTTCCCGCGGATGGCCCCGCACGCCAAGGCGCGCCCCGGCCCCATGCGCAGTTTGCCGTAGCGGCGGATGAGCAGATTGTCCACCAACAGGATACGCATCGGGTGCCTCCTTATCCCACCTCGCCCGCCTTGATGGGCCGCTTCGGCGGCCGCGTGGGCGAGACCAAGAGGTTGTCAAGCAACAGTTCGCGCCGTTCGGGGGCGGACCAGTCGCGCCCCTTGGCAAGCTCCGCGCGGTCGATGGCCGGCGGCGGCGCCTCCCCCGCGCCGAGCGGACGCCCCAACACGGGGATGCCCTCGCGCGAGAAGGCCACCCAGGCCGCCCCCGCGCCCCCGGCCGCCCCATGCCACAACGAAGGGTAGCGGCGGAAGAAGTCCAAGTCCCGCGCCCCCACCGCGCACGCATAGGCCACCGGGCGGGAACGGACGTAGGCGGCGATGTCGAAGCGCCCGCGCGCCCGTTGCTCGCGGAAGGCGTCGCAAGGGTCCACGCCATAGAGGTTGGCGCCGTTCCAAATGCCGTGCTGCGGGTCGATGAGCGGATAGTGGACGTTCATCACCAACCCGATCTCGAAGTGCAGGTGCGCCCGCGCAAGGGGGAAATCGGGCGTGTGGCCCATGACCCCGAGCGGCGTCCCCGCGGCCACGCGGCACCCCGCGCGGAGGCCCTCCGCGAAGGCCCGCAGGTGCGCGTAGAGCGTGTAGGCCACGCCGAAGCCCGGCACGGCGTGCGTCAGCACCGCGTAATTGCCGTAGAGCGAGGGGTTGCGCGCCTGGCGGTTCACATAGGCCACGGTGCCCTCGGCGGCGGCGCGCACCACGTCCGTGGGGGCCTCGTCGCGCCGCCACGGCTGGGCGGGGGCGATGTCGATGCCCTCATGGAAGCGCGGCGAGCCGTCGGCGAACCTGCGCACGTTGCCGAACATTCCGCTTTCGGGGCGGCCTGTGCCCGTGTCCATGAAGACCCCCTTGCGCACGGAGCCATCCAAGACCGGCTGGCCCGCCGTCGGCGGCGAGAGGACGATGCCCTCCCCCCGCGACGCCCCCCAAGCGGGGCGGCACAGCGCCGCGCCGCCCAGGAGTGTCAGGAATGTCCGCCGCCTTGTCATCTTCCTTAGTATATCACAACAGGGCGCGCGCCAAGGCGTCCGCCACCTCCTGCCCCCGGGCGGTCGGCGCGTTCCGGGCATCCAGGAGGCCCTCCGCGCGGAAGCCCGCCAACAGCCGCCGCCAACGCGGCAGGCGCGGCGCCAACACGGGGAAGCGCGCCACGGCGGCCTCGGGGTCGAACCCCTCCGCCAGCCGGAGCGCCGTCAGCGTGCGCTCCAAGGCGTCCTCCTCCTCCGACAGCGTCTCCTCCGCGCCATCCCCCGCGCGGCGCAGGCGGCCCAGGCGACTCGCCGCCCCGCGCCCGAGCCCCAGATAATCGCCGCCGCGCCAGGTGTTCAGGTTGTGGCGGCACGCCCGGCCCGGCAGCGCGTAGTTGGAGGTCTCGTAACGCCGCAGGCCCACCGCCCCCAACGTCTCCGCCGCCTCGGCGATCGCGTCGCAGAGCGCGTCAGGGTCGGGCAGCGGGAGGCCCGCACGCCCCCACGCGCTTCCCGGCTCGACGGAGAGGGCGTAGACCGAGACGTGCGGCAGGCCCAGCCCGGCGGCACGGCGCAACGTGCGCGTCCACTCCGCGGGCGAGACCCCCGGCAAGCCCGCGATCAGGTCAATCCCCGTGTCCGGCACCGCGGCCCGCGCCGTCTCGATGGCCTCCAAGGCTTGGCGGACGGTATGGCGGCGGGCGCACCGCGCCAACGTCGCGTCGTCGAAGCTCTGCACGCCCAGGCTCAGCCGCGTGACACCCAGCTCGGCCAAGGCCCCCACGAGCGGCCGCGTCGTCGCCGCCGGGTGCAGCTCCACCGTCCACTCCGCCCCCGGCGCCAAGGCAAAGAGCCCGCTCCCGGCCAAGCGGCGGAACCCGGCCTCGCCCAAGAGCGCGGGCGTGCCGCCCCCGCAGTAGAGCGTCTCCAAGGGGCCGATCGCCCCCACCCCGCGCGCCTCCGCCTCGCGGAGCAGGCCTGCCACGTAGGCCTCCGGGTCTCCCGGCGGGCCGGAGACGAAGGCGCAATAGGCGCATCGCCCCGAGCAGAAGGGCACATGCAGATAGAGGTGCCTCACGGCTCCTCCGGCGGGGGCTCCAGATCCGCCAACGAACGCAACCCGAAGTGCTCCAGGAAGGTCGCCGTGGTGCCATAGAGGAAGGGGCGCCCGGGCAGCTCGCTGCGGCCCACCGCGCGGATCAGCCCCTGCTCCAGCAGGGCGCGCACGGTGTGGTCGACCGAGACGCCGCGCACGCTTTCGATCTCGGCGCGGCTGATGGGCTGGCGGTAGGCGATGACCGCCAACGTCTCCAGCGTGGCCCGCGACAGCCGCTGGGGCTGCGGGGCCTTGGTGAGGGCGCGTACCCACGGCCCGGCCTCGGGTGCGGTGCGGAAGGCGAAGCGCCCCCCCTCCTCGCAGAGGCGCAGCCCCAGATCCCCTCGGCCGAGGGTGGCCGCGATGTCCTCCAGATAGGCGCGGATCTCCCGGGGCGTGGCCTCGGCGAAGGCGGCCTCGGAGGAGCCGGGGGCGGCGCCTTGGGCGGCGGCGCGCAGGGCGCCGCGCAGTTCCTCGGGCGAGAGGGGAGCCTCGGCGGCGAAGAGCATCGCCCCGATGACCGACTGAAGGCTCTTGGGCGGCGGCGCGGCGTCCCCGTTCATTGGCGCACCCGGCGCATCACCACCCGCAGGGCCGTGGGCTCGATGATCGCCCACGGATCCTGCGCCGTCGCATCCACCAACTTGAAGCGCATCCCCACCGCGTAGTGCCGCCCCGCCCGCAGTTCGTTGAGCGTGTAGCGTTTGGCCGCCTCCACCTGCTTGCCGAGCGACCATCCGTTCAGCCGCGCCAGACGCGCGGGGAGGCGCTCGGCGGGAATCTCCCAACGGTTCCCGGCCAGCCAGCCGCGGTCGAGCGCGTCGCGGATGGCGCAGAGGTCGTTGAGGGTGTTGAGCAGCACGGCGGCGGCGGCGAAGGCGGCGTTCTTGTCGGCCCGCAGCAGGGCCACGGCGCGGGCCACGGCCAGGGGCGAGCGGGCGAGGATTGCCTCCGCCAAGGCGAAGGGCTCGGTGCCCACGGAGGAGGAGGTCACGGCCTCGACGTCGCGCAGTGCCACCTCCGCGCCCTCCTTGCCGATGTAGTCGCGCAGCTTGCGGAGCTCCGAGACGATGGTGCGCGTGTCGGGGCCGACGCGCTTGGCGAAGGCGGCGCGGACGGGCGGGGCCATGCGCAGGCCGCTGGCGGGCAGTTGGTCGGCCAGGCGCTCCTGGGCCACCTTCTCCGCGTCCCACAGGCGCACGGGGGCGCCGCATTCGCGCACCTCGCCCGATTGCTCGGCCAGCTTGCGGAGCTTGGTGTTCTTGGGGCAGGTGGCGGTGGTCACGATGAGGTGGTGCCCCTCGGGGAGGGGGTCGGCGGCGAGGCGCTCGACGAAGGCCGCGGCGGCCTCGCGCACGGCCTGGGCCTCGGCGGCGCGGCCCTTCGCGCCGGGGAGGAAGGTGGCCTCGCGCAGCCAGGCCACCTTGGCGCCGCCGAGGAAGCTGGGCGTGCGCGCCGCCTCCTCCGTCCGCGCGATCGCCGCCAACGCGTCGTCCGCGCGGTCGCACGCGCCGTCCACGATCTCCAGGCCGAAGTCCCGGTCGGCGGGCGGCACGAGCGCGTCGATGACGCGCTTGGCGCCCTCGCTCTTCAGATAGTCATCGGTGCCGACGAAGAGATGGAGCATCTCAGAGGATCTTCATGCGCGGCAGATCCTGGATGTCGATGGTGCCCACCAGCCTGCCGGCCTCATCCACCACCGGCAGGTCGTCGACCTTGTGGCGCTCGAAGATGTTGAGCACCTCCACCGCCAACGCGCCGAGGGAGACGCGGACGGGGTCGCGCACCATGACGGCGGTGATGGGGCGGGCCATCGGGTCGCCGCCCTCGCCGGAGAGGAGGCGGCGCAGGTCGCCGTCGGTAAAGATGCCCAGGAGCGTGCCGTCCGGCGCCGTGACGCAGGCGCAGCCGGACTTCGCGGAGGTCATGGCGAGCACCGCGTCGCGCACCGTCGCGGTCTCGGGCAGCGCCACGAGGCGCTCGCCGGTGCGCATGATGTCCTTCACGCGGAAGAGGAGGGCGCGGCCGATGGCGCCGGCGGGATGCAGGAGGGCGAAGTTCTCCTTCTTGAAGCCGCGCGCCTCCAGCAGCACCATCGCCAGCGCGTCGCCCAACGCCAAGGTGGCGGTGGTGGAGGTGGTGGGGGCCATGTTGAAGGGGCACGCCTCGCGCCCGCAGTCGATGAGGTAGACCCAGTCGCTGTTCTTGGCCAGGGAGGAATCGGCCTTGCCCGTCATCCCGATGACCTTCACGCCGATGCGCCGCAGGGAGGGGATCAGGCGGATGACCTCGTCGGACTCGCCCGAGTAGCTGATGGCCAGCACGATGTCCGCCGCCGTCACCATCCCGAGGTCGCCATGCATGGCCTGGACGGGGTTCAGCAACATCGCCGTCGACCCCGTGCTCGCCATCGTCGCGGCGATCTTCTCGCCCACGTGGATGTTCTTGCCGATGCCTGTAACAACGATTTTGCCGCCGCGCGCCAACGTCTCCAGCATCGCCTCGACGATCTCGCAGAAGACCGGCCCGATGGCCGCGTCCGCCTGCCTCAGGCCCGCGATCTCCGTGTCGAGCGTCTCATGCGCCCGCGCCAACATTGCCTCATGCGTCATGGCTTGCGCCTCCTTCCCGGGGCTGTTCGGTGGGCTGGCCCCCCCGCAGCGCCATCAGCGAGCCCCAGGCCTCCGTCAGCGCCTCGATGCGGTCCACCACCCGGTCGTCGATCACGTGCTCCACCCGGCAGGCGGTGGACGAGGCGGTCTCCTCGTCCAGCCCCAACACCCCTTGGAAGAACCACGCCAGCACGCGGTGCCGCCGGATCACCCGCAGCGCCTCGCGCTCCCCCGCCTCCGTCAGCGTCACCGGGCGGCTCGTGTCATAATGCAGCAATCCCGCCTTCCGCAACACCCCCAGCGCCGTCG
This sequence comes from uncultured Lentisphaeraceae bacterium, assembly GCA_949288955.1. Lineage (GTDB taxonomy): Bacteria > Verrucomicrobiota > Kiritimatiellia > RFP12 > DVOR01 > Spyradenecus. Next base: position 8,443 of record CASEMS010000023.1, on the reverse strand, counting down.
TCACCGAAGGCATCTTCACCCCCAGGCGGCGCGCGATGTCGCTGGTGTGCGCGTGACCGTGGTCACCCTCGTCGATCAACTCCTTGATCGCCTCCAGATAATCCTCTTGGCTAGCCGTCAAATCAGCCGTCATCCTGCGCTCCTTTCTCCCAACAGTATAGCACAAGCGCGCGGGACGGCCGCAAGTGGCGGTGCCTCGCCCGCCCCAAGGCGCGGGTCGCCCCGGAGGCCCCCCACCCCGCCTCTCCCAGGATCGGCGGCCGATCCACCTCGGGTCAGCGGCCGATCCACCCCGAGTCAGCCGCCGATCCTCCTCGGGTCAGCCGCCGATCCAAAGTTATTGACAACCCCGCCTTCCCGATGGGCCCCCGGGGGCGCCGCGCGAGTCCGGCCGACGCGATTGGAATCTTGCGTGCGAGGGGAGGCTTGTGCTATTATGAAACGGATGATGAGAGTTTGCTTTGGAGATTGCGCGTGACGACGAACGATGAATACGCCTTGCAGATTCTGCAGGAGACGGGCCGACTGACGGCCGAGCAGGTGGCCCAGGCCCTCTCGGCCAAGCGTCAGGACGGGCAGACGCCCTTGGACTGGCTGGTGGCGGAAGGCACGATCTCGGAGGAGGACGTGCTGGGGACGTTGGCCGAGCAGTTCGGCATGCCTTTCGCCTCCATCGACGGCGACGAGGTGGATGAGGGCGCCGTGCGCCTGTTGGACGCGGAGACGGCCAGGAAGTACAACGCCGTGCCCCTCCAGGACGACGGCGACTCGGTGATGGTGGCCATCTGCGACCCGGCGAACTATGACGCACAGGACGCGGTGCGCTACCGCCTGAACGGGAAGAACGCGGACTTCGTGGTGGTTACCTCGGGCGACATCAAGCGCCTGATGGAGAAGTATTATCCCCTGACCTTCGACCCGAACGCGACGGACACGGGTGATGGGCTGGTGAGCCAGCGCAAGGAGATGCAGGTGGACGAGGGCGGCGAGGGAGACGCGCCGGTCATCCGCCTGGTGAGCCTCATCCTCATGGACGCCTGCAAGATGAAGGCCTCGGACATCCATCTGGAGCCGATGGAGAAGCGCTTCCGCGTGCGCTTCCGCATCGACGGCGCGCTGCGCGAGATGGATCCGCCGCCGAAGCGGTTGCAGAGCGCCATCATCTCGCGCGTGAAGCTGATGGCGAACATGGACCTCTCCGAGCGGCGCATCCCGCAGGACGGCCGCATCCAGGTGAAGATGGCCGAGCGCGAGCTGGATCTGCGTGTGAGCACGGTGCCGACGAACTTCGGCGAGTCCATCGTCATGCGTATCCTGGACAAGCAGAACCTCGCCTTGGGTCTGCCGCAGCTAGGCTTCCTCTCCGACGACCAGGCGAAGTTCGAGCGGCTCATCGGCCTGCCCGACGGCGTCATCCTCGTCACGGGCCCGACGGGCTCGGGCAAGACGACGACGCTTTACGCCTGCCTGGGGCAGATCAACCGCCCGGACAAGAAGCTCATCACCGTCGAGGACCCGGTGGAATACCAGATGAGCGGCATCAACCAGGTGCAGGTGAACCGCGCCGTGGGGCTGGACTTCTCCGCCGCGCTGCGCTCCATCCTCCGTCAGGCGCCCAACATCGTGATGATCGGCGAAATCCGCGACCACGAGACCGCCGAGATCGCGATGGAGGCGGCGCTCACCGGCCACCTCGTCTTCTCCACCCTGCACACCAACGACGCGCCCAGCGCCGTGACACGTCTGACGGACATCGGCATCAAGCCCTTCCTCGTGGCCTCCGCCCTGCGCGCGGCCATGGCCCAGCGCCTGGTGCGCTCCATCTGCGAGAAGTGCCGCGAGGAGCACATCCCCACCGACCGCGAGCGCAAGATGCTCGGCCAGATGGCCAAGAACGTCGAGAACATGAAGATGTTCAAGGGCAAGGGATGCCCCGTCTGCAACAACACCGGCTACAAAGGCCGCAAAGGCATCTTCGAGATCTTCACCGTGGACGACACCGTCCAACGCATGATCTTTGACAAAGTGCCCACCACCACCCTCCGCGCCCGTGTGCGCGAGATGGGGATGCGCACCCTCCGCGAGGACGGGATGCTCAAGGTGGCCAGCGGCATGACCACCCTGGAGGAAGTGCTCCGCGCCACGATGGGCGACGAGAACTGAGGAGTTTTGCATGGACAAGAGCATTTATGAGCTGGCCCAAGAGGCCACCACCGAGATCACCATGGCCGACCTCATGCAGGCGACGGTCGACGAAGGCGCCTCCGACCTGCACATCCGCGTCGGCGGCCCCCCCTACCTCCGCTGCTCCGGCGCGCTGGAGCCCCTCGACGTCCCACCCCTCACCGAGGCCGACACCGCCAAGCTCGCCCTCGAGATCAGCAATGAGGAGCAGATCGCCGAGGTGGAGAAGAACGGCGGCGCGGACTTCGGCCTCTACTTCTCCGAGGCCGCCCGCTTCCGTGTCTCCGTCTTCAAGGAACGCCACAACTACGGCCTCGTCCTCCGCCAAATCCCCAGCACCATCCTCACCCTGGAGCAGCTGGGCCTGCCCGAGGCCGTCCACGAGCTGCTCTACAAGCCCCGCGGCCTCATCCTCGTCACCGGCCCCACCGGCTCCGGCAAGTCCACCACCCTGGCCTCGATGCTCGACATCATCAACCAAGACCGCGACTGCCACATCATCACCATCGAGGACCCGATCGAGTTCTACCACTACTCCAAGAAATCCATCGTCACCCAGCGCGAGGTCGGCGTGGACGTGCCCAGCTTCGCCGAGGCCATCCGCCGCGCCCTCCGTCAGGACCCCGACGTGATCCTCGTGGGTGAGATGCGCGACCTCGAGACGATCGGCGCGGCCATCACCGCCGCCGAGACCGGCCACCTCGTCTTCGGCACCCTGCACACCACCGGCGCCGCCTCCACCGTCGACCGCATCATCGACTCCTTCCCCACCAACCAGCAGGAGCAGGTGCGCACGCAGCTCTCCATGTCGCTGGTGGCCGTCATCTCCCAGGTGTTGCTCCCCCGCGCCGACAAGAACGGCAAGGGCCGCGTCGCCGCCTTCGAGATCATGATGAGCACCCCCTCCATCCGCTCCCGCATCCGCGACAACAAGACCTTCCAGATCAACTCCGACATCCAGACCGGCGCCAAGTTCGGCATGGTCTCCCTCGACACCTCCCTCCTCAACCTCTACATGGCCGGCAAAATCTCCTACGAAGACCTCGTCACCAAGGCGCAGGACCCCGAGACCACCGTCCAGAAACTCCGCGAAATGCAAGGGGAATAAGCGATGGCCGACGCGACCCTCCAGCTCCCGCCCCTCCTCGAGCTCGTCCGCGACAACGGATTCCTCGACGACGACCAGGCCCAGGAGCTCATCCGCCAGCACCTCGAAGGCGGCAAACCCTACAAGCAGCTCATCCTCGACCAGGGCGCGCTCTCCGAGGAAGACCTCCTCACCCTCATGGCCGGCAGCCAAGGCACCGACGTCGTCGACCTCTCCGGCATGGAGTTCGACGACACGCTCAAGACCCTCATCCCCGTCGCCAGCGTGCGGATGCACTCCATCGTCCCCGTCGAGTCCGAGCCCGACCACGCCACCTTCGCCACCGCCGACCTGGTGGAGACCGACGTCATCGACGAGCTCACCTTCCTCCTCTCCAAGGAAATCCGCTTCGTCTTCGCCACCGAGGCCCAGATCAAGGCCGCCATCGACGAGAACTTCGCCGCCGGCGACGCCTCCGACGCCCTCCTCGAGGAGCTCCCCGCCATCGGCGACGAGACCGACGAGAAAGGCATCGAGAGCGCCGCCGCCTCCGCCCCCGTCATCCGCTTCGTCAACCTCGTCCTCTACCAAGCCATCACCGACCGCGCCTCCGACATCCACATCGAGCCCTTCGAGAAAGACTTCAAGATCCGTTACCGCGTCGACGGCGCCCTCTACGAGATGAACCCGCCGCCACTCAGCATGGCCCTGCCCATCATCTCCCGCATCAAGGTGCTCTCCAACCTCAACATCGCCGAGCGGCGCGTCCCCCAAGACGGCCGCATCGCCCTCACCGTCGCAGGCCGGCAGGTCGACCTCCGCGTCTCCTGCCTCCCCACCGTCCACGGCGAATCCGTCGTGCTCCGCGTCCTCGACCGCTCCGCCGTCTCCCTCGACCTCGAGAACATCGGCCTCCCCGAGGACATCTACGACGGCATCACCCTCGACATCGAGAAGCCCAACGGCATCTTCATCGTCACCGGCCCCACCGGCTCCGGCAAGACCACCACCCTCTACTCCTGCCTCCGCGCCATCAACAAGGTCGACGTCAAGATCCTCACCGCCGAGGAACCGGTGGAATACGACATCGAAGGCCTCGTCCAAGTCCCCATCAACCCCCAGCAAGGCAACACCTTCGCCAAGGTCCTCCGCGCCTTCCTCCGCCAAGACCCCGACATCATCATGGTCGGCGAAATCCGCGACCTCGAGACCGCCGAGATCGCCGTCCAGGCCGCCCTCACCGGCCACTTCGTCTTCTCCACCCTGCACACCAACGACGCCGCCGGCGCCGTCACCCGTCTGGTGGACATGAACGTCGCCCCCTACCTCATCTCCTCCACCCTCCAAGCCGTCCTCGCCCAACGCCTCGTCCGCACCTGCTGCCAGAACTGCAAGACCTACTACGACCCCGACGACGAAGCCCTCCGCCGCCTCGGCCTCACCCGCGCCGACATCGGCAACCGCCAATTCGCCTTCGGCAAAGGCTGCAAGATCTGCAACGCCACCGGCTACAAAGGCCGCAAAGGCGTCTTCGAGTACCTCCGCATGTCCAACCCCATCCGCGACATGATTAACAGCCGCGAGCCCACCCTCGTCATCCGCGAGAAAGCCCGCGAGCTCGGCATGCGCACCATGCGCGAGGACGCCATCCGCAACGTCCTCGACGGCTACACCACCGTCGACGAAGTCCTCCGCTACACCTAAGCCCAAACAAAAAAGCCCCCGACCTCTCACAAGGCCGGGGGCTTTTTTGTGCCCACCCCACCCCAAAGCCCCAACCCTCAGCCGCCACCCCTCCTTGGATCGGCGGCTGAGACAGGGAGACTTGGCCGCTGAGTCCCAGAGGCTCAGCGGCTGAGTCTCGAAGGCTCAGCGGCTGATGCACGGAGACTTGGCGGCTGAGAGAGGTTGTGTCAGCGTTTGGGGGCTGTGAGAAGGGTGTAGGCATGGCCATCCGCCGCGACGAGCATGGCGCGCTCGTGGGGGACGAAAAGGTGGAAATCCTCCGTGGGGAACATCACCTGAAAGCGCCCGGGAACGAAGCGTCGCCACCCCCTCGGCCCAGAAACGGCAGCGGCAAGACAGGCTTGGGCCTCCGCGCATTGGGCCGCAGACGGGGCGTCACCGCGAATCACCGCCAGACGCGGGGCACGTGCGGCAACGAAGATGCCGGGGCGAACCTCCTCCGCCGCCGCGAAGAAGGTCTCGGGGCGTTGGTAGAGGGTCGCGTAGATCCACGGCGAAAGGACGATGGGATCGCGCGTCAGGCCTAACTCGCGCCGGAAACACATCCAGTGGAACCTGTTGTAAGCGCCGTGGTAGGTGGCGTAATGGAAGGGCCCCGTGGGCAAGGCGGCGAAGGCCGTAACACATTGCGGGTCTTGCCGGAGCAGACGGAGCATCCGAAGGTTGTTGAGCCCCAGCACGACCTGCCAACCCGCCACGCAGACCATCCATGCAATCGCCGCCACCACAAAGGCTTTGCGCATCCGCGGCCCCACCCATCCGAAGGTGGCACGCTCCCGGACCGCCAACACCAAGGCCGCGAGCAGCAGGGGCATCCCCAGTCGGATGCACCCATTGCCGCAGGCCAGCGAGAAGAGCCCCGCCGCCGCCAGCAGGTAACACCACCATTCCGGCGCGCGGAGCACCATCGACCACAACGCCCGGCGATTGGCCCACACCACCCACGCCACCCCCAACAGCAACACCATCGGCCACACGCAGAGCGCCAACCCCGCCCACCCCCGCGCCGCATCGAGCACCACCCCCACGGCCCCCACCCCAAGCGTCTCCGCAGCCCGCGCCCCCGCCGCCGGCCCCAAACAGAGACACGCCGTCCCCGCCACCATCAGCGCCCAGGCCACCGCCTGCCACACCGTCACCGCCAAGCGCCGCTCCGCCACGCTCCGCAGGAGCACGCCCCCCGCCAACGCCGCCACCATCGGCAACGCGAACGCCTCTTGGCTCCACCCATAGAAGAAGGCGAGCGGCGCCGACCACCACGTCAGCCGCCGCCAAAGGGCCATCATGCACACCGTCGCCGCCGCCGTCCAGAGGTAGTTCACCGCGAAGGCCGCGTTCATCGAGCAGGTTTCCGCATACCACAGGAACCACCAGACCACCGCCGCGCCAAGGAGGAAGCCCCGCGCGTCGCGGATCCGCGCCCGTCCCTCCCGCAGGATCAGCCACGTCAGGAAGAACCACATCGCCGTGTTGCAGACGTCGAAGAGTCCATAGAGCCGAAATCCCGCGAACGTCGCCACCACCCCGTGCACGAAGACGCGCCCGTTCGTGCCCCGCAGATAGTCCCCCCACTGCTGGCGCACGATGTCGCCCAGGGAGGAGACGCGCGGGCAGTCGCCCTCCAACGGCGTGCACTGCCCCGCGAAGGCATAGGAGAGCTCATCGTGCGCCGGCACGCAGAAGACGTTGCACGCCAGCACGCACACCGCCATCGCCGCCAGCGCCAACCACGGCCACAGACGCCCCAGCACGGACTTCATCACTTTTCCTCCCTGACGAAATAGAGCGGACGACGCTTCGTCTCCAGATAGGTCTTGGCAAGATAGGCGCCAAGGATGCCCACGAAGAAGAGTTGCAACCCGCCGAAGAAGATGATCACGCACACCAACGACGGCCACCCGCCCACGGGGTCGCCGAAGAGCAACGCCCGCACAAAGACAAACAGCAACGCCACGAACGACAGCCCACAGCAGACCATCCCCAGCAACGCCGCCACCTGAAGCGGCGCGGTGGAGAAGGCCATGATGCCCTCCAAGCTGTAGAGGAAGAGTTTGCGGAAGGACCACTTCGTCTCCCCCGCCGCACGCGCGACGTTCGGGAAGGCCAGCCACTTCGTCCGAAAGCCCACCCACTGATAGATGCCCTTGGTGAAGCGGTTGACCTCCGGCAGAGCCAGGATGGCCTCCACCACCTGCCGCGTCATCATGCGGTAATCCCGCGCCCCATCCACCAACGCCACATCCGAGAAATGACGCATCAGCCAATAGAACCGCCGCGCGAACCACGACCGCACCGGCGGCTCCCCCTCGCGCGACGTCCGCCGCGTGGCCACGCAGTCATAACCCTCCTCGCGGATCGCCCGCAGCATCTCCGGCAAAAGCACGGGCGGATCCTGCAAATCCGCGTCCAACGTCGCCACCACCTCCCCCGTCGCCTTGCGCAGCCCCGCCAACAACGCCGCCTCCTTGCCGAAGTTCCGCGAGAAGGAGACATAGCGCACGCGCGGATCCCCCTCCGCCAGCCGCCGCACGACCCCAAGCGTCCCATCCGTGGAGCCATCGTCCACGAAGACAAACTCCACCCGCGCCATTCGCCCCACCCCCGTCTCCTCCACCGCGCGGACGAACGCCTCCACGCAGAGCGCCTCGTTGAAACAAGGCACCACCAGCGACAACCCAACCTGCTCATCGGCCATAATAAAGCACGCTTCCTTTCACGTAACTTATCTGCGGCCCTGAGAAAGCCTAGGAAGACCACGTGCAAAGAAAGCGCGCCAGTACGGCGCACCTTGCCGACACGTTGCTCTTCCAGTGAAATTCTCAGGTTTCAGATAAGGCAACCGTATCTGCGCAAAGCGCAAGAAGTGCGAGGGCTCATCCCCTCGCGTGCCGCCCATGATACCAAAACGCCGCCCGCGTTTCACCCTCCGCCGCCGACGCACCGAGGCTCGGCGGCTGAGTCTCGGTGGATCGGCGGCTGACGCGGGGGGACTTGGCGGCTGAGTCTCGGTGTCTCAGCCGCCGATGCTTTTTGGGGGGGCGGGCATCCTCTTTGGCGGGCGGTAGGGAGCGGTCAGCGGGCGAAGCCCGCAGAGCGACCGGCGTTAGCCCGCGAGCCTCCCGCGCCCCCTTGCGTCTTTGCGGTCAAATCCCCCGCCGCGAACGCTCTCGATCTCGGCCGCCGAGCCGGGGTGGATCGGCCGCCGATGCTCGGAGAGTCGGCGGCGGGGGCGGTTGCCCGGAGGGGCGCGGAGTGTGCTATACTGTGGGCAACGCTTGCATGAAAGGATTGCGCATGGACAAAATCGCCGTCGTTGGATTGGGTTACGTGGGATTGCCGCTCTGCCTGCAATTCTCCCGCTCGGGGGTGGATGTTACGGGCATCGACGTGGATCGCCGCAAGGTGGAGGCCGTGAACGCCGGCCAG
>CASEMS010000022.1 GCA_949288955.1 uncultured Lentisphaeraceae bacterium | reverse complement strand
CCCGAGCCGACCCCCGCGCCCGCCCCCGTCGCAGAGACCCCGGCGACCAACCCCGCCGAGGAAGGCGCCCCCGCCGCCCAGGCCGCCAAGCGCCAGACCTCCCGCATCGAGCTGCCCCCCGAGATCACCCAGCAGCCCATGAACGCCGCCGCGCCCGAGGAGCCCACCATCAAGCTCAAGCCCGTCGAGAACACCCCCGCCGCGCCCGACGCCCAGGCCACCAAATCCAAGACCGCCCGCATCGCGCTCGACTCCGTCCTCGGTGGCATCCAGACCAACACCCCGTTGGCGAACACCACCCAGAAGACCATCAAGCTCAAGCGCGCCACCCCCGTCGCCCACAAGCCCGCGGCCTCCGCGCCCATGGCCCCCGTCGCCGAAGGCGGCGAGGAGAAGACCATCAAGCTCAAGCGCCCCGCCACCCTCTCCCTCAAGAAAGAGACCCCCGCCCCCGCCACCCCCGCGGAGCCCGAGCTGGAGGCCCTGGAGCCGCTCGACGAGGCCTCCCTGGCTCCCCTTCCCGCCGCCCCCGTGCAGGAATCCAAGGGCGCCAAGGCCTTCACCGTCATCGCCATCATCGCCGCCAGCGTGGCCATCATCGTAACGCTCGTCCTCTGCGGCGTGATGCAGAAGCAGGCCGCCTCCCCGGATGGCTCCCCCGCCACCGGCAACACGCTCCACTCCCTCCCCTTCCAGCGCCTCCTCTGAGCCCTGCGGGAGACACCCCGAACGGACGCCCGGCACCCCGGGCGTCTTTTTTTTTGCCCGCGCGCACGCACGGCCTCCCGCGGAAAAGCCTTGACTCGGTGGGGGGGGGTGGTATTATACAAGTAACGGACCCCGTTCATTCACACACAGAAGGAGTAACCGCGATGAAATCGTTTGCCAAGACCGCCGTTCTCTGCGTGGGCGCCACGCTGACCCTTGCCGCGATGGCCCAGACCCAGGCGGCCACCCAGACCCCCCCCCGCCGCCGCGCCCGCCGCGCAGTCGCCCACGGACAAACTGATCGAAGGCTATCAGACCGGCGTGACGAACATCAAGCAGGACCCCACGACCGGCGCCATCGTCTCGGTGGTCGTCGTCGGCCGCGCGAACATCAACTGCGGCCTCCCCAGCGTGCAGGCCGAGCGCCAGGCCAGCCGCGCCGCGCAGCTCAACGCCCAGGGCGAGTTCCGCCAGTGGCTGCACGCTGAGACGCGGATGGTCGCCTCCGACGATCTGACGGTCACCGTCTACACGAAGGGCGAGGCCGACGGGGAGCTGGGCGCCGCCTCCGCGCAGACCAAGACGGACACCAAGCAAATCACCAAGGAGCAGGTCAAGACCGTCGCGGAGGGCTTCGTGCGCGGGCTGCAGCAAATCGCCGCTGGGGTGAACGCCCGCGGGCAGTTCGTGGGGGGCTATGGGTGGAGCGCCGCGCGGACGAAGGCGTTGGATGGCGTGGAGGCGCTGATGCGCCCCGCCGTGCAGCAGAACGCCCAGCGCCAGCAAGGCGCGGCGCAGGGCGCCGCCCAGGGCGGCGCGGCCCAGCAGCAGGGGCAGCAGCAGAAGCCGGGCAACCTGAAACCCGTCCGCCAAGGCAAGTCCGTCTCCGACGACGCGGCGCTCTTCTTCTGAGAAACGTCGGCGATCGACGAACGAAAGGAGGCGGACGATGAGACCGTTCGGACTTTGGTTGATGGCGTTGGGGCTGCTGGGCGCGCAGGTGGTCGGCGCGCAGGCGGCGGATCGCTTCTCGATGGAGGCGCCCGGGACGGGCGGCAAGGTCGGCGCGGGCATCCCCGCCAACCTGTCGGTCGCCACGTCGCAGGTGCAGGTTACGGGGCCGCAGCGCACGGAGGGCGACCTCTCCGTGCGCGAGGTCATCGGCAAAGGCTACGGCGCGGATCGGCAGGAGGCCTTCGAGCAGGCGTGCCGCGACGCCATCGAGTGCGCCGTGGGGTTGTGGGTCGACTCGGAGTCCCTGGTCGAGAACTTCGAGCTCAAGAAGGATGAAATCCTCACCCAGAGCAATGGCTATATCGTCAAGGACGGCACCCAGGTGATGTGGGAGGGGCCGACCACCCAAGGCTACTGCGTCCAGCTCAAGGCCAAGGTGAAGATGCAGGAGGTTACGCGCAAGATCAAGGACATCGCCCCCGTCGCCACCGCCGGCGCCAACCCCTTGGGAGGCCTTCTGGTCTCCGCCCAGACGAAGGGCTCGCGCGACGCGCGTGCCGCCGCCCTCCTCAAGCGCGAGCTCGACAGCCTGGATCCCGTGCGCCAACTCTATGGCATCCGCTTGGTCAACGACCCTGACACGCCCAATCCCACCCTTGTTACGGACGAGAAGGGCAACCCCAAGCGCGACAACGGCCTCTACATCGTGCGCTATCTCTACGAGATCTACCCCTTGACGGACGTCTATTTCGACGTCTTCGTCCCCCGGTTCACCCAGCTCCTCCAGCAGATCTCCGTCCGCGAGCCGCGCACCTTCTATCCGCAGATCAAGCGGGAGCGCTGCCCGAACCCGGAAAAAATCGACGGGGACTGGTCGGGTCGAAGGCAGACCTTCTCGGGCTGGCAGAGGCAGGGCGATTATTATACGATTGGTTATAATGAAGAAAGCAAGGGATTTGGCTCGTCCGGGGTCTCTGGTTACATCCAGGGGCGGAAGGATGAGGGGGCGGTACTCTCTCCGTCGTTACGTTGATGAATGCCTCGCTCACGGCCATGACCGTGAAGGACTACTTCCTGGCCCCAACGGTGGCGGATGTCTACCGGGCGTGGGAGGCGCAATACTATAGCAATAAACCGAATTGCGTGGAGTACTTCCTGCGCTTCCAAGACGCGGAGGGCAATGTCCTGTCGCAGACGGCCTTCTGTGTCCCGACGGGAGATGTGTTGTATCATTCGGCCATAAGTGGGAGCGGCGGAATGCGAGGGTCTAGTGCGCAACGTATCGAGTGGATTCCTTTGCTCGCAAGTTATGAGACTAACTCGGATCGTTACGCCAAGACGCTTCGGGGGCGGCTTGAGATCAAGCTGTCGGAGGCGGACATGATGAACGCGAGGACCGTCTCCATCGGCCTCATGGATTGGATGCAGTGAGGCAACGGAAAGGCCCCCGACCGAAAGGTCGGGGGCCGTTTTCGTTTGGGCGGGGCTGCTCAGGCGGCGCGGCCAAGTCTCCGCGGAGACGCGGTTGCGCCGGGACACGTCGGCGCTAACGCCGGGCACATCCGTGCCCTCCCGCGCCGAGTGCCCCGGCTTCTGTGGGGGGCTTGGCAGACCTTCGCGCACCTTCGCGTCCTCGCGGGAAAGAAACCATCGGCGGCTCCCTCTCCGAGGATCGGCGGCTGATCCGAAGGGACTCAGCCGCCAAGTCTCCGAGCGTCGGCGGCTGAGCCTCCGAGGGATGGCGGCGGGGGATTGGGGGAGGGGTGGGGGATTAGGCGGCGCGGCGGCGGAGGGTGAGGCCGGCGACGCCGAGGGCGAGGAGGGCAAGGGCGGTGGGCTCGGGGAGGACGGTGATGGTGGAGTAGGTGAAGGTGGGGGTGGCGATACCGTTGTAGAGGGCGTCGGCGAGCTGGTTCGTCGCGCCGTTGTGGCCGCCGAGGGTGAAGTAGTGGTTGCCTTGGCTGAGGTCGACGTTCTGGAAGACGCCGAGGAGGGTGTCGTTGATGGCGACGGAGAGGGTCTGGGCGTCGTGGTCGTAGAGGAAGGCGGCGGTGAGGGTGCCGTCGATGAGGGCGTCGGAGGCGGTGATGGGGCGGCCTTCGGCGGGGGCGACGTTGCCTTGGGGGGTGGTGGAGCCGGCATACCAGCCGGTGCCGATGCCGTCGTTGGGGTTTTGCTTGCGGGCGGCGGTGAAGGTTTGCTGGTGTTTGTCCGCGGTCTCGGTGATAAGGCAGAGGGCGGTGCCGTCGCCGGTGTCGTTTTTGGCAGTGAGGCCGGTGAAGGTCATGGTGGCCAAGAAGCTGGCGGCGGTGGCGGGGATGGAGCTGGTGGGGCTCCAGCTGCTCTTCGTCTGGCCGAGGGCGGGGGTCAGGGTCTCCAGGATGCTATACTGCCAGCCAACGGGGAGGGCGTGGGCGAGGGTGGCGGCAGCGAGGGCGAGGAGGGCGAGGGTGGCTCGTTTCATATGGGGTCTCCTATCGTGGCACGGCACCGTGCCGCATAACAAACAATCATACGATAACATACTCGCCCCCTTGCGTCAATCCAAAGGGGTCAGAGGGTGAGGGCGGCGTCGGAGGGCATGCGCCAGTCGCCGCGGGGGGAGAGGGCGACGGTGCCGACTTTGGGGCCGTCGGGGATGGCGGAGCGCTTGAATTGCTGGGCGACGAAGCGGCGGCAGAAGATGGCGAGGGTGCGGTCGATGGCCTCGGGGGGGAAGCGGTCGGCAAGGAGGAGGGTGGCGAGGTCGCGGAGCTCGGCGCGGGAGGAGCCGTATTTCATGAAGTAGTAGAGGAAGAAGTCGTGGAGGTCGTAGGAGCCGACGATGGCCTCGGTGTGCTGCTCGCCGGGGAGGAGCTCGGGGGAGACGGGGGTGTCGCAGATGTCGCGGAGGGTGGCGGCGAGGGCGGGGGGGGAGTCGGCGGCGATGGTTTGGACGCAGTAGCGGACGAGGGTCTTGGGGACGCCGCAGTTGACGGCGTACATGGACATATGGTCGCCGTTGTAGGTGGACCAGCCGAGGGCGATCTCGGAGAGGTCGCCGGTGCCGACGAGGAGGCCGCCTTCCTGGTTGGCCAGGTCCATGAGGATGTAGGTGCGGGCGCGAGCCTGGGCGTTCTCGTAGGTTACGTCGCGGAGGGCGGGGTCGTGGCCGATGTCGCGGAAGTGCTGCTCGACGCCTGGGGCGATGGGGATCTCGCGGAGCTCGGCGCCGATCTCGCGGGCGAGGGCGGCGGCGTTGGCGTGGGTGCGGTGGCCGGTTCCGAATCCGGGCATCGTCACGGCGAGGATGGTGGCGGGGGGGAGGGCGCGCTCGCGGCAGAGTTGGGCGCAGACGAGGAGGGCGAGAGTGGAGTCGAGCCCGCCGGAGAGGCCGAGGACGAGGCGCTTGGCGTGGGTGTGGGCGAAGCGTTTGGCCAGGCCGGCGACCTGGATGCGGAGGATCTCGCGGCAGCGTTCGCGGCGAAGGGCGTCATCGGCGGGGACGAAGGGGGCGGGGTCGAGCCCGGCGAGGGTGCCGTCGGCCAAACCCCGGGGCGCGCCGCAGGGGACGAGGCGGTGGGGGGGGATGGGGAGCTCGGGGAAGGAGGTCTCGCGGCGGCGGACGGCGTCGACCCACGCGGGGCGGATGTCCATGAGGGAGAGCCCCCCCTTCCAGCGGGACTCGGCGAGGAGGCGGCCGTTGTTGGCAAGGATGCGGTGGGCGCCGTAGACGACGTCGGTGGTGGATTCGCCGGGGCCTGCGGAGGCGTAGGCGTAGGCGCAGGCGAGGCGGGCGGACTGCATCCGGACGAGGTCGCGGCGGTAGGCGGCCTTGCCGACGGCCTCGGTGGAGGCGGAGGGGTTGAGGATGAGGTGGGCGCGGGCGGCGGCCAGGCGGTGCGAGGGGGCGTCCACGGCCCAAAGATCCTCGCAGAGCTCGACGCCGAAGCGGAGGTCGCCGAGGGCGAAGAGGAGATCGGTGCCGAATGGGGCGCCGCGGTGGGTGGCGCCGGGGGGGAGAAGGGTGGCGGGGGCGAAGTGGCGCTTCTCGTAGAACTCGCGGTAGGTGGGGAGGTGGGTCTTGGGGACGAAGCCCAGGAGGGCGCCGCGGCGGAGGAGGGCGGCGCAGTTGTAGAGGCGGTCGGCCTGCGCCACGGGGAGGCCGACGGCGAGGAGGAGGCCCTCGGGGGCCTCGGCGAGGAGACGGTCAAGGGCGGCCTCGGTCTGCCCCGCGAGCGATTGGCAGCCGAAAAGGTCGCCGCAGGTGTAGCCGGTGAGGGAGAGCTCGGGGGTGAGGAGGAGGTCGGCGCCCTGGGCGGCGGCGTCGGTGGCGGCGGCGAGGATGGCCTCGGCGTTGGCGGCGGGGTCGGCGACGGCGACGGCGGGGGAGGCGGCGGCGATGCGGACGAAGCCTTTCATGTCAGCGTCCTTTCGGGTTGCGGAGGGCGACGAGGAGCCAGAGGCCCAGGAGCAGCTCGGCGGCCATGACGGCGCCGAGGGCCCAGAGCGCCCAGCGGGCGTAGCCGGAGCAGAGGAAGAGGACGAGGCCGGCGATGACGAGGGCCTCGAGGAGGGCGAAGAGGAGGAGGGTGCGCTTCATGCCAGGCCTCCGAAGAGGTCGCCCTGCTCGTAGGCGGGCGCGGCCTTGGGCTTGGGGGAGGGTGGGGGAGGGGGCGGCGGGGGAGGGGGCTGGCCGCCGAGAAGGGCGAGGAAGGCGGCCTCGTCGAGGACGGGCGTGCCGAGGGCCTGCGCCTTGTCCCACTTGGAGCCGCCGGGGTTCGCGCCGGCAAGGAGGAAGGCGGTCTTCTTGGAGACGGCGCCTTGGACGGTGCCGCCGTTTTGGCGGATGAGTCGCTCGAAGGCCTCGCGGGGCTGGGAGAGGGTGCCGGTGATGACGACGCTTTTGCCGGCGAGGGCGTTGCCCTGCGGGGCCTCGGCCTCGGCGGGTTTGGGGTCGATGCCCAGCGCGGCGAGGCGCGCGGCGAGGCGGCGGGCGTAGTCGGAGGCGGCGAAGCGGGCCATGACGCGGGCCATCTCGGGCTTGAGGGTGAGGAGGAAGCGCTTGCGGAAGGGCTTGGTGGGGTCGTCGCGGAGGAGGAGGCCGCGCGTGGCGAGGGCCTCGGCGCGGGTGGCGATCTCGCCGGCCAAGAGGTCGCGGTCGTCGGTCTTGCGCTCGGTGGCGGCGTAGAAGTCGAGCACGTCGCGGAAGAGCGGGTCGGCGAGCATGGCGGAGAAGGAGGGGAAGGGGGCGGCGACGACGCGGGCGGCGGTGAGGCCGATGCCGGGGAGGCCGAGGGCGTAGAGCCAGCGGTGGAGGGGGAGGGCCTTGGCGCGTTCGAGGGCGGCGGCCACCTCCTGCGCATTCTTGCCGAAGCGCCGCTCGGCGCCGTCGTCCCCCGCCAGGCGGAAATCGGCCAGCGCGGCGGGGTCGAGGCCCCAGAGGTCGAGGGGGTGGGTGACGAGGCCGGCCTGGACGAGGGCCTCGGCCATGCGCCCGCCGATGGCGGCGATGTCGAGGGCGTTGCGGGAGACGAAGAGCTGGAGGTGGCCGACGCGCTGGGCGGGGCACTCGGGGTTGACGCAGCGGGTGGCGACCTCGCCCTCCAGGCGCTCGGTCTCGCCGCCGCAGACGGGGCAGCGCGTGGGGAGGGCGAAGGGTTCGGCGCCCGCCGGGCGAAACGCGGGGAGCACGCGGTCGACGGCGGGGATGACGTCGCCATGCTTGGAGATCTCCACCATGTCGCCCACGCGGATGTCCTTCTCGCGCACGTAGTCGGCGTTGTGGAGGGTGGCGCGCGCGATGACCGAGCCCGCGAGCGGCACGGGGTCCAGCTCGGCCACGGGGGTGAGCACGCCCGTGCGGCCGACCTGGACGGTGATGGCGCGCAGGCGCGTGGTGGCGCATTCGGGGGCGTACTTGTAGGCGCGGGCGGAGCGGGGGGCGTGGGCGGTGCTGCCGAGCCGGGCGTAGAGGGCGCGCTGGTTGACCTTGACGACCGCGCCGTCGATCTCGAAGGGGAAGGTGTGGCGGAGCCCCTCCAGCTCGTCCACCGCCTCCATCACTTGGTCGATGCCCATGCAGAGGCGGCGCCAGGGGGGCGTGCGCAGGCCCCACTGGGCGAAGGCGCGCATGAGCTCGGTGTGGGTGGCGAAGGCGACGCCCTCGAGGGCGCCGGCGGCGTAGAGCACGGCGTCGAGGGGGCGCTTGGCGACCTCGCGGGGGTCGAGGAGTTTGAGGGAGCCCGCGGCGGCGTTGCGGGGGTTGGCGAAGGGCTCGCGCCCGGCCTCCTCCTCCGCGCGGTTGAGGGCGGCGAAGCCGTCGCGCGGCATGTAGACCTCGCCGCGGACCTCCACCAGGGGCGCGTCGCAGGGGATGGAGAGGGGGATGGAGCGGATGGTGCGGACGTTGGCGGTCACGTCGTCGCCCACCTCGCCGTTGCCTCGGGTGGCGGCGCGGACGAGCCGCCCGCGGCGATAGAGGAGGGAGAGGGATACGCCGTCGACCTTCGGCTCCACCACGTAGTCCCACGCGGCGTCGGGCAGCTGCTGGCGGAGGAAGGCGTCGAACTGGCGCAGGTCGGCCTTGTCGTAGGTCTTGTCGAGGCTGCGCATGGGTGGGTCGTGGCGGACCTTGGCGAAGCCGTCGAGGGGCTGGCCGCTGACGCGCTGGGTGGGGGAGTCGGGCGTTACGAGGTCGGGGTGGGCGCGTTCGAGGGCGGCCAGCTCGTCCCAGAGCGCGTCGTAGTCGCGGTCGCTGATCTCGGGGCGGGCCTCCACATAGTAGAGGCGGTCGTGGCGGAGGATCTCCGCGCGGAGGGCAAGGATGCGTTCGGCGTCGGTCATCGGAGGAGCCAGATGAAGAGCGCGGCGGCCAGGGCCAGCGCGATGAGCAGGAGGAGCGTGGCCAGGATGGCCAGGAGGCAGGAGGGGCGGCGGTGGCGGGCGGAGAGCTCGCGGCGGAAGGCGCGCAGGTCGGCGGTGGAGAGGCGGATGGTGCGCCCGGCGCGTGCGCGGGCCTCGGGGTTCGGCGGCGCGATGACCGAGCCTGCGGGGTCGGGCAGGGTGGGCGCCACGCCGGCCTGGAGCTGGTGGAGGTCGAAGAGCGCCTCGTCCCAATCCGCGTAGCGGGCGGCGGGGTCGCGCATGGCCAGGCGCGCGAGGAGGGTGGCCAGCGCGGCGGGGAAGTTGGGGCTGATGTCGCAGGGCGAGGGCACGGTGCGCGTGCGTTTGGCCTCGTCGAGGAACTCCGGGGAGACGGCGCCGTAGGGCACCTGGCCCGTCCCCAGGGCGTAGAGCGTCAGCCCCAGCGCGAACATATCCGCGCGCGTGTCGGCCGCCTCCGGCGTCTCGGCCAGCTCGGGGGCGGCGTAGGGGCGCGTCTCGCGCGGCAGCGCCCAATCGGGCGGGTTCACCCCGCGCCCCGGCTCGAAGCGCGCCAGCGAGACATCCGGCAGCACCGGCTCCGAATCCTCCGAGACGTAGAGCGCGCGCGGGCAGAGCCCCGCGTAGAGCATCCCCGCGCGGTGCAGCTCCGCCAAGCCCTCCATCAGGCGCATCGCCAGGCGCACGATCTGCCCGGCCTCCAGCCGCCGCCCCGCCAACAGCTCCACGATCCCCTGCGCGTGCGGGTCCTCCAACACCACGCAGGCGGCCTCCGGCGAGCGCAGCACGTCGATCACCTCCGGCACCAGCACGCTCTTCACCTGCGCCAACGCGCGGATGACGGCGAAGCGCCGCTCGCCCTCCGGGTTCTCGCCCATCTCCGGGCCGAAGACGGCCACCAGCACGTCCCGTTCCAAGGCCGTCTGCTCGGCGCGCCACAGCTCCCCCCGCCCCGGCCGCGCCAGACGCTGCCGGAAGACCAGACCTTCAATGTCAGGATGGCTCTCCATAGCCACGTAGTCTACCAACTTTCCCCCCTCCGACGCAAAACCCGCCGGTTCGCCGGGAGCCCCCCGCAGTGGGAGGCTCGGCGGCTGATCCACCTCGGGTCAGCGGCTGATCCACCTCGGGTCAGCGGCTGATCCACCTCGGGTCAGCCGCCGATCCATTCCGCGGGTGCCCGCACACACATTCGCGCGCTGTGCTATACTAACAGTGAGATGAATGTGATTGAAGAGCGGTTCAGCGTGACGTTCGCCTATCCGGTGGTTTTCTGCCGCGGGCTTTTCGGCGCGGACGATGAGACGTTGGCGGAGGTGTTGGGCCGGGATGGCACGGCGCCTCTGCCGCACCGTCTGCTGATCGTGATGGATCAGGGCGTCAAGGCCGCCCACCCCGGTCTGCCGATGGCCATCACCAAGTGGCTGACGGCGCGGCGGGGGACGGTCGAGCTGGCCGCGCCCATCGAGTACCTGCCGGGCGGGGAGTTCGCCAAGCGGCAGGAGGGCGTGGTGGGGAAGCTGGTGAAGCTGGCCTATCAGACGCACTTCGGGCGGAAGGACACCTTCGTGGCGATCGGCGGGGGCTCGGTGCAGGACGTGGTGGGCTACGCGGCCGCGCTCGTCCACCGCGGCTGCCGCACCATCCGCGTGAACACCACCACGCTCGCCCAGGCGGACGCGGGGGTGGGCGTGAAGAACGGCGTGGACTACGGCTCCTGCAAGAACTTCCTGGGCTCCTTCGCCCCGCCCTTCGCCGTCATCAACGACGCGGACTTCCTGCCCACGCTCCCGGACCGCGAGTGGCGCAACGGCATCGCCGAGGCGGTCAAGGTGGCGACCATCAAGGACGCCGCCTTCCTCGATTGGCTCTGGGCGAACGCCGACGCCCTGCGGATGCGCGACCTGGAGGCGATGGCGGCGCTGGTGGAGCGCACGGCGCGTCTGCACCTGGCGCACATCGCCAACGGCGGGGACGCCTTCGAGCACGGCGCGGCGCGGCCGCTGGACTTCGGCCATTGGAGCGCGCACCGGCTGGAGGCGATGACCTGCTATCAGCTGACCCACGGCGAGGCCGTCGCCATCGGCATCGCGCTGGACATGGCCTACGCCTCGCTCCTGGGGTTGGTGACGCCGCCCGAATGCACGCGCGTGATCGCGTTGCTGCGGGAGTGCGGCCTGCCGGTGTGGTGCGACGAATTGGCGCTGCGGGGGACGGATGGGCGCCTGGCGGTGCTGGAGGGGCTGCGGCAGTTCCGCGAGCATCTGGGGGGGACGCTCTGCGTGACCCTGCCCGAAGGCCTCGGCGCGAAGATTGAGGTTCACGAGATGGATGAGGCGCTGTTGGAGCGCGCCGTCGCGCTCCTGCGCGAGCGTTACGCCTGAAGAGGCAAGAAAGGATCGGCCATGAGCAACGGTATCACCGCCCAGCCCGTCAAGAACCCCGTCTGCCCCCTCTGCGGCGCGGCGCTGCCGGCGGGCGCCCCGCCGTTGGCCGAGGTGGCCTGCCCGGCCTGCGGCAAATCGGTGATGGTGCCCGGGACGCTGGCGCAGTATCGCCTGGTGGGCTTGGTCGGCGCGGGCGGCATGGGCGCCGTCTACGAGGCGATCGACGAGGGGCTCCAGCGGCGCGTGGCGGTGAAGGTCATCCTCAAGGAGAAGGCCGCGGAGGATCCCGGCTTCATCGAGAGCTTCAAGCGCGAGGCGCAGTCCGCCGCCAAGTTGCAGCACCCCAACATCGTGAGCATCTACGCCTTCGGCGAGGCCGAGGGGCAGCCCTTCCTGGTGATGGAGCTGGTGCGCCCGGACTCCCTCGACCGCATGATGAAGCACGGCCCCGTCCAGCCCGCCACCGCCCTCAACGTGGGAATGCAGATCGCCCAGGGCCTGCGCGCCGCCGCCGAGATGGGCATGGTCCATGGCGACGTGAAGCCCGAGAACATCCTCATCAACGAGGCGCGCGAGGCCAAGCTGGCCGACTTCGGCATCGCCGCGCTCGTCAGCGCCCGCGCCGCCGCCGACAACACCGTCTGGGGCACGCCCTACTACATCGCCCCCGAGACGCTCCGCAAGCAGAAGGTGGACCTGCGCGCCGACATCTACTCCCTCGGCGGCACGCTCTACCACGCCATCGCCGGCATCCCGCCCTTCGAGGGCGCCGACGCGGTGGAGGTGATGAAGGCGCGCCTGCTGGGCCCCGCCAAGCCCCTCGCCGAGGTGGCGCCGGGGTGCCCCGTGGCCGTCTCCAAGATCGTCATGCGGATGTTGGAGGCCGAGCCCATCCGCCGTTACCCGAACTACGACTCGCTCCTCTCCGACATGGGGCGCGAGCTCCGCGCCGCCAAGAGCCGCACCGGCGCCGGCAAGCGCATCGTCATCAAGGGTAAGACCCACCCCACCGGCACCGTCTCGCGCCCCATGCCCGTCATCGAGAACCCCAACGCCCCGCTCGTCGCCGAGGCGAAGCCCGGCCTGAGCAAGGGCGCCATCATCGGCCTGGCCGCCGGCCTCGGCTGCGGCGTGCCAATCCTCGTGGCGATCATCCTCGGCGCCATCCTCGTCTTCTCCGCCAAGAACGCCGCCGAGAAGGCCGTCACGGCGGTGACCAACGCCGTCACCCAGGTGGCGATCGCCGACCCCGCGCTCCAAAAGGCCGCCGCCGACCGCCAGGCCCTCGCCAAATTGAGCGAGGAATGCGCCGCGCTCTCCGCCAAACGCGCCACCCAGGCCACCGAGGCCGAGGCCACGCTCAAGTGGTTGGTCAACCAGGCTCGCCGCGCCGTCCTCCTCCCCGAGCAGGAGGTCTGGCTGGAGCCTCACGAGGGCGAGCCGCCTGCCAAACTCTTCGCCACGCTTCAGGACGCCTTCGCCAAGCGCGATTCCCTCGCCGAGACCGCCAAGGCCGCCGACGCCCTCCGCGCCAAGGTCGACGGGCTCCGCGTCTCCGCCGAGCCCGCCGATGCCGCGCCCGAGGCGGTCTCCAAGGCCCTCGCCGACGCGCAGGCCGCCCGCAAGGCCTACGACGAGACCCCGGGCGCCAAGGCCGCCGACGCCGATGCGCAGGCCATCGCGGATCTCCGCAAGGGCTGGCGCCTCGCCGTCTCCCAGGGGCGCGACGAGCTTGAGGCCGCCAACCGCGCCCGGCTCCAGGCCGAGGCCGCCGCTGCCGCCAAGGCCAAGGCCGAGGAGGAGGAGGCCCGCAAGCGTCAGGAGATCGCCGACGAGGTGGATTCCGTGGCCGACATGGAGGCCGCCGTCTCCGGCGACCTCGGGGCCTTCCGCCCCGACAACGCCGCCAAGGCCTTCGCCGCCCGCGCCGCCCGCCTCAAGTCCGACGAGGCCAAGGCCGCCGCGCAGGTGGCGGCGGAGCGTATCGACGCCTTGGCGAAGGTGCAGGCCTGGCTCATCGAGGCGGCCAAGGATGGCACGTTGGCGACCTTCGGCGTGGCGGGCGCGGACGCCGAGGGCATCACCCTCGGCGGCGCCAAGCAGTCGTGGGAGGACTTCGCCATCAAGCAGCAGGCCGCCTCCTTCCGGATCTTCAACACGTTGCTGGCCGACGACCGTGGGTCGCGGGCGCTAAGCACCCTCCGGCGCGCCGAGCTCGCCATCGGCGCGCGGCAGTTCATCCTGCGCTACTACGGCCCCTCCATGTTGGAGAAGTCGAAGTCCCTGCGCGACCTGATGGATCGCCTGAAGGCCGTGGCCGAGGGGCTGCCCGCCACCCGCGCCGCCTTGGGGCGGTTGGAGCCGCAGGAGTCGGGCGAGTGAGGCTTTGGGTGCCATGAGGCGCTTCGCCCTCATGCTGGTGGGGTTGGCCGGGTTGCCTTTGGCCTGGGGGCTCGCGCGGGCCTTCTGGGACGGCCTTGTGGCCGGGATGCTGGGCGAGGGGTGGCTCACGCCGGGCAAGATCGGCTTCGCCTCGGGCGCGGCGGCCATGACGGCGCTCTATCTTTGGAAGGGGCGCGCGCTGTCGATCGTCTATGTCTTCGCCCACGAGATGACCCACGCGGTGGTGGGGCTTCTCTTCCTGGCGCGCGTCCACCGCGTGAGCGTGGGCGAGACGGGGGGCTTCGTGGAACTTTCCAAGAGCAACCTCGCCATCACCCTCGCGCCGTACTGCGTGCCGTTCTACCTGCTGATCGCGTTGGGGGTTTGCGCGCTGACCACGTGGCTCTGGCCGGGGGCCGTGCCGTTCTGGGCGTGGGCGGCGGCCTTCGGCGCGCTGACCTTCTTCCACGTGCTCTACACCTTCGACACGCTGCTCTCGGTGGCCCAGCCCGACGTGCGGGAGTATGGCCGGCTTTTCTCCTACTGGCTCATCGTCTCGGTCAATCTCCTCTTCGCCTCGCTGGCGCTGACGCTCTCGGGGCAGACGGGTGCGGCGGCGCAGGGGCGGCGCGTCGCCCAGCGCACCGCCGAGGCCTACGCCGCCACCGGCCATGCGCTGGCCGTGCCCCTCCGCTTCGCGCAGGAAAGGTTTTGCCCATGAACCTCGTTGGCCAACTCCACGATCTCCTCCGCCAATCCACCGCCACCGTCGCCTTCACCGGCGCGGGCGTCTCCACCCTCAGCGGCATCCGCGACTTCCGTGGCCGCGACGGCATCTACAACGACACCTTCCGCGGCCACCGCGTGGAGGAACTCTTCGGCATCGACCTCTTCCGCCAAGACCCAACCCTCTTCTACGCCTGGGCCAAGGACTTCGTCTACGGCCTCGACGCCTTCCGGCCCAGCGTCGTCCACACCACCCTGGCCGCGTTGGAGGCCCGGGGGCTCCTGGGGTGCGTCGTCACCCAGAACATCGACCGCCTCCACACGCTCGCCGGCAGCCGCACCGTCCACGAGCTCCACGGCTCGCCCCAATGGCACCACTGCCTCACCTGCGGCCGCGCCTACCCCTACGAGGCCGTCGCCCCCACCGCCCACCAAGGCTTGGTGCCCCACTGCGACAACTGCGGCGGCGTCCTCAAGCCCGACATCGTCTTCTATGGCGAATCCCTCCCCGAGGAGACCTTGCTGGCCGCGCTCGACGCCTGCCGCCACGCCGATCTCATCCTCGTCCTCGGCTCCTCCCTCACGGTCTATCCCGCCGCCGCCCTCCCCAAGGAGGGTTACGACTTCGGCGCCCGCCTGGCCATCGTCAACGACGCCCCCACGCCCCTCGACGCCCTGGCCCTCCTCCGCCTCCCCGACCTTGCCGCCACCTTCGGCGAGCTCGCCACCCTCCTCCGATGAGCCCCCGGCCCCCGCCGCCTCAGCCGCCGACGCTCGGAGGATCGGCGGCTGAGTCACCTCGGATCAGCCGCTGAGTCTCGATGGATCGGCGGCTGAGTCTCGGAGGCTGGGGGCGCCGCCCCCAGAACCCCCGGCAGGGTGCAAGGCACCCTGCACCCCCGGGCGCGTCCTGCGGACGCGCCTGCATACACGCCGCATGGGGGAAGGATTTTTAGGACAGCTAGGGCTTCTGGGGCAACCGGGACGGCGGCTCACGAGGGGAAGGCCTAGGGGCTTGGATGCCCTAGCCGCCCGAGAGGGCCTGTCAGGGGCGGGTGGGGCTTATTCGATGCCGTGGTCGCCGGGGAAGGGTTGGCCGGACCAGGCGCGCTTGCTTGTCCAATCGCGCGGGGGCTCCGCCCAGAAAGGCGCGTCCGCGGGGAGGCCGAGTGGCAGGAAGACGAAGGTGCAGAGGTAGAGGGAGCCGGTGTTGATGTAGCCGTCGCACATTTCCGGTTGGTCGCCGTTGAAGCCCATGCGCAGCCAGCCGCCCTCCGTGAAGTTCACGTCCGTAACCTGACGGCGGATGACCGCGGTGAGGGCGGCGCGGATCTGCCCGGGCGGCACCTGCCAGAGGCTCTCCCGACGGCGCGCCACGTCGGCCAGGATGTGGAAGGCGCCCATGCGGTAGCAGAGGGAGCGGCCGAAGGCGGGGTAGGTGCCGTCGGGGCCGATGAGGCGCTCCAGCCAGTTGGCGAAACGGCGGGCGCGGCGGCGCTCGGTGGGGAGGGCCTTCGCGGCGGCCTCGTCGCCGAGGGCGGCCTGGGCGGCGAGGATGTCGAGCAACATCGGGTGGATGACGAAACTGTTGTAGTAGTCGAACCGGAAGCGCGGGCCGTCGCCGTAGACGCCGTCGCCCTTGTACCAGCCGTCGAGGAAACGCTTGGTGCCGAGGGTCAGGCGGCCGCGGTCGCACTCCCCGGTGGCGCGGAGGAGGAAGGCCTCGACCTCGCCGGCGAAGAGGAGCCAGTTGTTGTTGAAGGGTTTGATGGCGCGGCTTTTGCGGAAGAGCGCCAGCCAGGCCTCGCGCGTCGCCGCGTCCAATCCGCCCCAGAGGCGTGTGGGGGAGCGCAGGAAGGCTTGGGCGAGGAAGGCATACTCCACGAGCGGCTGGGCACCCTTGCCCAGCCCCACCCAGTCGGGCGACTTCGGATCCGCCGCGTGGGCCAACGTCCGATGCGCCTGCGCCAAGAGGCGTGCCCGCGCCTGCCCCTCGGCGTCGTCCGAGGGCGGCAGCTCCAGCCACGGCGCCAGCCCGTTGAGCGTCCGCGCCAAGGCCTCGAAGGCGGCGGTGGAGGCGCGGTTCTTGTTGGTCATGGGCAGGGAGGCTTGAAGCCGCCCCTCCGCGCCCGCCTCGAGCACCGGCCGGGCGATACGCTCCGCCGCCGCCACCCACACCTCCCGGTCGCCCGCGGCCCATGCCGCGCACGCCATCCCGAACACCGCCACCGCCGCCAAGAAGAATCGTTCTCGCATCGTATCGTTCCTTTCGCGACGACTTTAGCAAATCGCGGCGCCCCAAAAACGAAAAAGCGCACGGGCGGAGGCCGTTGCCTACGCCCGTGCGCGTTGTCCCTTGCCCGCCCTCAGACGCCGAAGCGCTCGCAGAAGGATTTGAGGATGTTGTCCAGCGGCTTCGGCAGGAAACGCCGCACCTGGGGCAGGAGCGCCTCGTCCGGCCCATAAAAGGCCTCGGCCACGGCACAGGCGATACACGCCTGCGTGTCCGCGTCGCACCCGAGGGCGATGGCCTGCACCAGGCAGTCCTCGAAGGAGTCGGTGTTGAGGAAGACGCGCAGGGCCAGCGGCACCGAGCGCCACGTCTCGTCGAAGCCGTCCACCGCCGCCTGGGCGCGCGCCGCCGCGAGGTCGCCCCCCAGATCCCAGCCGAAGCGTTCCTCCAGGGCGCGGCGGATCTCGTCCTTGTCCTGCCCCTTTCGCGCGAGGAAGACGGCCAGGGCCGTGCCTTGGGCGATGGCGATGCCGTGGGGGTGGTCGTGCGAGCAGGCGGCGGAGTCGGCCGCCTCGCGCAGGACGTCGTCCACCGTGTTGAAGGCCCAGCCCACGGGAGCCACGCGCATGGCCGCGCCGTTGCCGAAACTGCCGTAGGGCCGCGGCGTGCCCTGCTCCACCCACAGGCGGCGGAACATCCCGCCGAAGCCGGCGTGCGGGTAGCGTTGGGCCATCTCGTGGATGACCTCGCCATAGGGGCGGCGTTCGAGGATGGCCTTGGCCACCGCCAGGGTCAGCACGGTGTCGTCCGAGAACTCCCGGGCACGGTGGGTCAGGTCGATCCGTTCCGCCCGCCGTTCCGGGTTGAACTCGTAGGGCACGCCGCAGATGTCGCCCCAGATGGGGCCCAGCAAACAAACCTTCATGGCAACTCCTGTTCCCCCCATTTATACCATATCGCTCACCGATCCGGGAAGCACCGCGCCCACCATCCATCCGCCCACGCCAACAGTGGCGCCCACAGCCCGCGCGTCCCCCACACCACGAGGCGCCTGGGCAGGTCGATCGCCACGCAGGCGCCAAAGGCAAGCGCCGCGACGGCCAGATAGGCCGCGCCCAAGGGCCAGCCACGCCCATCCACCAACCGATCCTCCAACGCCCTCATCAGGCCGAAGCCGACGCCGTTGCAGTGGAGCAGGTAGACGGCGAACATCGAGGGGCCGAGCAGGCACGCCGCGCGCCCCACCCATCCCGGCCAGGGAACCCGCGCGAAGACCAGAAACAGCGTCGCCGAGAGCGCCGCCGCGAAGGGCGAGGCGTACTCGCCGAGGCCGACCCCCGTGCAGAGCCAGAGCGCCGCGCTCGCCACCGCCGCCCGCCGCCACGTGAAGAAGCGCGCCACGTCGAACACCCGGCACAGCCGCGCCACCGTGTACGTCGCCAGCAACGCCAGCCCCGTGTAGCTCCCAATCCCGGAAGAGGCCGGGAAGAACCATCCGAGGACCGGCACCCCCGCCCCGAAGGCCCAGACGAAGACCAACACCCCCAACGGCGCCAGCACCGACCCCAAGAGCCGCCGCGGCACCCGCTCGATCGCCGCATCCACCAACGGCGCCAGCAGCATCAGCATGGCGTAGGCGTTGAGGAACCAATAGCCCAGATAGCAATCTTTCACCCGGCTGAGCGTCTCCTTCTCCCAGCCGAGGGCGAAGTCCCCGAGCCAGAGGCGCGCCGCCAACACCACGCTCCCCGTGAACAGCGTCACCGCATAGAGCCGAACCAACTTCGACGGCCTGAAACGCAGCCCATACCACCCCGTGATGAAGACAAACCCATTCACGCACGACAGCAGCACGTTCGCCGCCCACGCCGTTACATGCCCGCACATCGTGATGCTGTGCAGCAGGCAGATCCCGAACATCAGCGCGACGCGATAAACCTCCGGCGCCGGATCCCTTCCGTTTTTACCCCCCCCCGTTGTCTGCAACGACTTATTCGTGTCCATCGGCCACTGTCCTTTCCTTCCTGAGACGAACGCCGGAAGCATACCACATTCCCCACCCCTTAGGGGAGCCGCCCCTGACCTGGGGAGGATCGGCGGCTGAGTCTGAGTGGATCGGCGGCCGAGGCGCGTTCGCACACGCGCGGGGCGGAAATGTTATACTACCCAATCATGGATATTGAGGCTCAGTTGCTGGAATTGGTGCGGCGGACGGCGTGCGAGGCGCCGGAGGACGTCTTGGAGGCGTTGGCGCGCGCGCGTGAGGCGGAGGGGGAGCCGGCGCGGGGGACGCTGGGGACGATCTTGGAGAATTGCGCCTTGGCGAAGGCTCGTGGGGTGCCGATGTGCCAGGACACGGGGACGCTGACCTTCTTCTGGTGGGTGCCGCCGGGGACGCGGCAGGGGCCGTTGGTGGCGGCGGCGAACGCGGCGGTGCGGGCGGCGACGGCGCGGGGGTGGCTGCGGAAGAACACGATCGACGCGCTCTCGGGGGCGTCGGTGGATGACAACGTGGCCGAGGGGATCCCGGTGCACCACTTCGAGGAGCGGGAGGGGGCGCGTTGCCCGGAGGTGTGGCTGCTCCTGAAGGGTGGGGGGAGCGAGAACATGAGCCGGCAGTACAGCCTGCCGGACGCGCGGTTGGGCGCGGGGCGGGATCTGGCGGGGGTGCGGGCGTGCGTGCTGGACGCGGTGGCGCAGATCCAGGGGCAGGGGTGCGCGCCGGGGATTCTGGGGGTGTGCGTGGGGGCGGATCGGGCGGAGGGCTTCGCGGTGGCGAAGCGGCAGCTGCTGCGGCCGCTGGGGGATCGCGCGGCGGACCCGGCCTTGGCGGCGCTGGAGGGGCGGTTGCTGGGGGAGGCGAACAGCCTGGGCGTGGGGCCGATGGGGTTGGGGGGGAGGACGACGCTCCTGGGGGTGAAGCTGGCGGCGCGGACGCGTCTGCCGGCCTCGTATTTCGTAACGATCGCCTATTGCTGTTGGGCGTGCAGGCGCCGCGGCATCCGTTTGGAGGGATGGCATGAGAACGATTGACTGCGACTATCTGGTGGTCGGCAGCGGCATCGCCGGGTCGATGGCCGCGATGGGGTTGGCCGGGCATGGGCGCGTGCTGTTGGTGACGAAGCGCGCGTTGGATGAGGCGAACACGGCCCACGCGCAGGGGGGCATCTCGTGCGTGATGGGCACGGATGACTCCTTTGACCTGCACGTGGCCGACACGCTCGACGCAGGGGCCGGCCTGTGCCATGAGGACGTGGTGCGCCGCATCGTGGAGGCCGGCCCGGCCTGCCTGCGCAAACTCATAGACATGGGCGTGCCCTTCACCAAGGGCGAGGGCTCGGCCTGCCCGGAGGGTTACGACCTGACGCGCGAGGGCGGCCACACGCGTCGGCGCATCCTCCATGCGGGGGACATCACGGGGCGCGAGGTGGAGCGGACGTTGGCGGCGCGGGTGCGGGGCACGAAGGGGCTGCACGTCTGCGAGAACACGCTGCTGATCGACCTGGTGACGACCCGCTTCCTGCGCGAGGGCGGGGAGAACCGCGTGGTGGGCGCCTATCTGCTGAGCACGGAGACGGGCGAGATCTGGGCGGTGCGCACGGGCGCGGTCATTCTCGCCACGGGCGGCATCGGCAAGGTCTACCAATACACCTGCAACCCGGACATCGCGACGGGCGACGGCATCGCCGTGGCGTGGCGCGCGGGGGCCAAGATCCGCAACATGGAGATGGTGCAGTTCCACCCCACCTGCCTCTTCCACCCCAAGGCCAAGCGCTTCCTCATCAGCGAGGCGGTGCGCGGCGAGGGGGCCGTGCTGGTAACGCGCGATGGCAAGCCCTTCATGGAGAAGTACGACCCGCGCGGCTCGCTCGCGCCGCGCGACATCGTGGCCCGCGCCATCGACAACGAGATGAAGACGCGCGGCGACGCCTATTGCTGCCTGGACATCCGCCACAAGGGCGAGGCCTACCTCAAGGGGCGCTTCCCCGCCATCTACGCCAAGTGCCTTGAGTTCGGCATCGACATGGCGCGCGACCTCATCCCCATCGTGCCCGCGGCGCATTACCTGTGCGGCGGCATCGCGGCGGACGTTACTGGCCGCACCACCCTGCCCGGCCTCTATGCCATCGGCGAGTGCGCGTGCACGGGGCTCCACGGCGCGAACCGCCTGGCGAGCAATTCGCTGCTGGAGGCGTTGGTCTGCGGGTGCGAGTGCGCCCGGGCGCTGTGCGCGGAGCCGGTGCCGAGCGTCGCGCACGTAACCATCCCGGATTGGGTCTATGGCCACGCCGTGCCGACCGACGAGGCGGTCCTGGTGGCGCACAACTGGCAGGAACTGCGCACGTGCATGTGGGACTACGTGGGGATCGTCCGCACGGACAAGCGGCTGCGCCGCGCGTTGCGGCGCGTCCGCAACCTGCGCGGGGAGATCAACGAGTATTACTTCGACTACCTCGTAACCGCCGACATCCTGGAGCTGCGCAACATCGCCGACGTGGCCGAGCTGATCATCACCTCGGCCATGAGCCGCCACGAGAGCCGCGGCCTCCACTACACCCTCGATTACCCAGACCGTCTGCGCCTGGCCCACGACACCGACCTGGTGCGCGCCCCCGAGAAGGAGTGGTGATGGAGGTCTGGATCAACAACCCCTTCGACAACCTCCCCGGCGAGGGGCGGCGGCCGCAACGCTACAACCTGCTCTGCCGCGCGCTGACGAAGGCCGGGCATCGCGTGGTTTGGTGGAGCAGCGACTTCTCGCACGCCACCAAGCGGCCGCGGAGGCTGGAGGCCGTCTACCGCGCGCCCGAGGGGTTTGACGTCCGCCTGATCCCCACGCTGCCCTATCGCGACAACATCGGGCTGCGCCGCGCGTGGAGCCATCGCCGCTACGCCGCCGCCTGGGAGCGGATGGCCGTCGCCGCCGTCGAGGCCGGCGCGCTGCCCAAGCCCGACCTGGTGCTGACCTCCTGGCCGCCCATCGAGACCGCCGCCGTCGCCCGCCGCTTCCGTGAGCGGTGGGGGTGCAAGGCGGTGGTGGACGTGATGGACGCCTGGCCGGAGAACTTCCATCGCCTCATCCCGGGCCCGCCGTGGGTCAAGGAGATGGTGGGGCGGCTGGTCTTCGCCTCGGCCCATCGCGCCGCCCGCCGCGCCTATCGCCTGGCCGACGCCGTCTCCGCCGTGGGCGTCACCTATCTTGGCCTGGCCATGCGCTACGGCTGCCGCGCCCCGCGCCATCTGTGTTACCACGGCATCATGCGGATGAACAACGGCGCCTCGCGCTATAGCCTCGACGAATCCGAGCCGCTCCGCCTCATCTACGTGGGCAACATGGGGCGGAGCTACGACCTGGCCACCGTCGTCCGGGCCGTGCGCCGTCTGGCCGAGGCCGGGGAGAGCCTCCGCCTTGACCTCGCCGGCACCGGCCCCCGCGAGCCGCTCCTCCGCCGTGAGGCCAAGGGCTGCGCCGCCATCCGCTTCCACGGCTACCTCAGCAACGAGGATATGCAGCAACTCTTGGCGGATTCCGACGTCGCCATCGTGCCGATGTTCCCCGACAGTCATGTGGCCGTGCCTTACAAATTGGCCGACTACACCGCCGCCGGCCTGCCGATGATCTGCTGCCTCACCGGTGAGACCCAGGCGCTCATCGAGCGTTACGGCGCAGGGGCCATGTACCGCGCCGGCGACGAGGCCGACTTCACGCGCGTCCTCAAAGACTATCTTCACCGCCGCAGCCGCCTCACCCGCGAGGCCCTTGCCTCCGCCCGCCTCGCCCGCGAGAACTTCATGATGGACGCCATCTACCCCGAGTTCGTCCGCTTCCTCGAAGACCTCCGCCGCGTATGACGTAGGGAGACCACAAAGGGCACAAAGGATTGCACAAAGCGACACGGAGACGGGACCATATGGAACGCATGGCACGCGCGGACACCTTGCCGCAGGAGACCCAGGATGAGGCCAACCGCATCATCGGCCTCATCCTCAATGAGTCCATTGCCCTCCACCGCAAATATGGGCCGTTCATGCTCGAACGGTTTTACCAAGAGTTGTTGCAGGCTCGCCTGGTGCGGCAAGGGTTGAGGGTGGAGCGTGAGGTCCCGATCAAAGTCGTGGAGGAAGGGGTCGCGATCGACTTGGCCTTCCGTGCGGATTTGGTGGTCAACGAGTCGGTTTTGGTGGAGCTGAAGGCGGCAAAGGAGTCGCTGGCGATTTGGAACCAACAGGTTCTCACCTACATGGGCCTCGCGCGTTTGCATTACGGCGTCCTCGTCAACTTTGGCATGGAGTTTCTTAAGGATGGGTTCCGCAGGTTTGTGCTTTAGTCTCTCGTCGTGCTTCGTGAACCTTCGTGTGTTCCTTCGTGTTCTTTGTGATCTAACTTGAAAGGCATCCCATGACCGCGCAACAGTTGTTCCTGGCCAATCTGCTCAAGAAGACAGGGCTCTTCAAGGACGCCCAGATCGAGATCCTGCTCAACGCCGACCTCGCCGAGGGGCTGCCCGCGGCGGTGGCGCGGTTGGAGATGGCCCGGGAGGCGGACTTCCTCGAGAAGCTCGCGCCCGTGCTGGGGCTGGAATACGTCGACCTCGCCAAGACGCGCCCCTCCGACGAGGCGCTCCGCCTGCTCCCGGCGCGCGCCGTCCACCAATACAACGCCTTGCCCTTGGCGGTGGAGGACGAGACGCTCGTGGTGGCGATCAGCGACCCCATGAACGCCGCCGCGGCCGATGGCATCCGCCTGGCCTGTGGGAAGCACGTGCGGATCCGACTGGCCCCCTCCGAGGAGATAGACAAGGCCATCAAGAAGTACTACGGCGTCGGCGCCGAGGCCATCGAGAAGATGATCGAGGATGGCCGTTACGAGGTCTCCGACACGGAGGCCAACATCTCGAAGATCGACGTGAACGAGATGGGGCAGGAGGCCTCCATCGTCCGCTTCGTGAACCAGATCATCGCCGAGGCCGACCGCCAGGGCGCCACGGACATCCATGTGGAGCCGATGGAGGACGAGCTCCGCATCCGCTACCGCATTGACGGCATGTTGCACAAGGTGGACGTGCCGCCGCAGATCAACCGCCTCAAGGCCGCCATCATCTCCCGTCTCAAGGTCATGGCGAACCTCGACATCGCGGAGAAACGTCTGCCGATGGACGGCCGTATCGGCATCCGCCTGAACGGCGAGGACATCGACATCCGCGTCTCCACCTGTCCCACCGCCTATGGCGAGAGCGTCTCCCTCCGTCTCTTGCAGAAGGCTGGCAACTTCGTCCAGCTCAAGGATCTTGGCATGAGCGAGCGCGACTACGCCCTCACCCGCAAGCTCATCACCCGCCCCAACGGCATCATCCTTGTTACCGGCCCCACCGGCTCGGGCAAGTCCACCAGCCTCTACGCCTTCCTCCACGAGATCAACAAGGTGAACGTCCGCATCATGACGGCGGAGGACCCCATCGAATACGAGATGAAGGGCATCAACCAGGTGCTCGTCCGCTCGGACATTGGCCTGACCTTCGCCCGCGCGCTCCGCGCCTTCCTCCGTCAGGACCCCGACATCATCATGGTCGGCGAGATCCGCGACGGCGAGACGGCCGAGATCGCCATCAACGCCTCCCTCACCGGCCACCTCGTCTTCTCCACCCTGCACACCAACGACGCCGCCGGCGCCTTTGCCCGCCTCATCGACATGGGCGCCGAGCCCTTCCTCGTCGCCTCCGCCGTCGCCGGCGTCCTGGCCCAACGCCTGGCCCGTCGCCTCTGCCCCAAATGCCGCCGGGAGATCCCGCTCAAGGAGGGCTGGTGGGATCAGCCCACGCCCCCGCCGCAGAATCATGTCTACGCGCCTGTCGGCTGCGAGGCCTGCGCCAACACCGGCTACAAGGGCCGCGGCGCGGTCTTCGAGCTGCTCGGCGTCTCCGAGCGCATCGGCAGCCTCATCATCGGTCGCCATTCCTCCGCGGAGATCCGCAAGGCCGCGATGGAGGAGGGCATGGCCACGCTCCGTCAGGATGGCTGGCGCAAGGTTTTCGCGGGCTTCACCTCCGTGGAGGAGCTCATGCGCGTTACCGAAGACGCGAAGTAAGGCGCCAGGCACAAAAAAGGCCGGCCGGGGCGATCGCCCCGACCGGCCTTTTTTGTGCCCGCGCCTCAGTACTGGATGGAGGCGTGGTACTCCTGGATGGACTCCACCGCGCCTTCGCCCTCCCTGCGGCGGGCGGCGATGCCCTTGACGGCCATCTCGGCGGCGGCCAGGGTGGTCATGTAGGGCACGCGATACTTGAGCGCCGCCTTGCGGATGGACGAGCCGTCGGCCAACGCGTCGCGGCGCGGGCTGGGCGTGTTGAGGACGAGGTCGACCTGCTTGTTGAGGATGAGGTCGAGGACGTTCGGGCGGCCTTTCCCGATCTTGGCGACGGGCTCGCTCGCGATGCCTGCGGCGTCAAGGAAACGCTTGGTGCCCGGGGTGGCGTAGAGGCGGAAGCCGAGGTCGGCGAAGGCCTTGAGCGCCTGGGCGGACTCGTCGTTCTTGACGGAGAGGGAGGCCAGGACGGCGCCGCTCTCGGGCAGGGGCGCGTTGGCGGCCTCCTGGCTCTTGCAGAAGGCCAGGGCAGGGTCGCGCGCCAGGCCGAGCACCTCGCCGGTGGAGCGCATCTCGGGCCCGAGCACGGGGTCGACCTCGGGGAACTTGTCGAAGGGGCAGATGGCCTCCTTGGCGCCGTAGTAGGGCAGCGTGCCGTGGCGCAGGCCGATCTGGTCGAAGGGCTGGCCGAGCATAAGGCGCGTGGCGGCGGCGGCCATCTGGATGGCGCAGACCTTGGAGACGAGCGGGACGGTGCGAGAGGCGCGGGGGTTGGCCTCCAGCACGTAGACCTTGCCGTTCTCGATGGCGTACTGCATGTTCATCAGGCCGCAGACCTTGAGGGCCTTGGCGATCTTCTGCGTGTAGTCGCGGATGGTGGTCAGGCAGCTCTCGGGGATGTTGGCCGAGGGGATGATGCAGGCGGAGTCGCCGGAGTGGACGCCGGCCAGCTCCACGTGCTCCATCACGGCGGGGATGAAGACGTGCTCGCCGTCGCTCACCGCGTCGGCCTCGCACTCCAGCGCGTGCTGCAGGAAGCGGTCGAGCAGCAGCGGGCGATCCTCGGTGACGCCGACGGCCTTGGCGACGTACTCGCGGAGCATGTGCTCGTCGTAGATCACCTCCATGCCACGGCCGCCGAGCACGAAGGAGGGGCGGATCATCAGCGGGTAACCGATGGCGTTGGCCACGGCGATGGCGTCGTCGATGTTCGCGGCCATCCCGCTCTCGGGCATCGGGATGCCGAGCTTGTCCATCATGTGGCGGAAGAGGTCGCGGTCCTCGGCCACGTCGATGCTGTCGATGGAGGTGCCGAGGATGCGGCAGCCGGCGTCGGAAAGCTCCCGGGCGATGTTCAGGGGCGTCTGCCCACCGAACTGCACGATGATGCCCAGCGGGTTCTCCTTGCGGTAGATTTGCAGCACGTCCTCGACGGTC
The DNA here is from genome assembly GCA_949288955.1 of uncultured Lentisphaeraceae bacterium. Taxonomy (GTDB): domain Bacteria; phylum Verrucomicrobiota; class Kiritimatiellia; order RFP12; family DVOR01; genus Spyradenecus. The sequence goes on along the minus strand of CASEMS010000022.1, from coordinate 6,486 downwards.
ACCGGCTCGAAGTAGAGGCGGTCGGAGGTGTCATAGTCGGTGGAGACGGTCTCCGGGTTGCAGTTGACCATCACCGTCTCGTAGCCCAACGCGCGGAGGGTGAAGGCGGCGTGGCAGCAGCAGTAGTCGAACTCGATGCCCTGGCCGATGCGGTTCGGGCCGCCGCCGAGGATCATCACCTTCTTCGGGTTCGGGTCCAGCTTCAGCTCGTCGGCCGCGTTGTAGGTGGAGTAGTAGTACTCCCGGTCCTCCACGCCGCTCACCGGCACCGCGTGCCAACCCTCGACGCACCCCAACGCCTCGCGGCGCTCGCGGATGGCCTTCTCGCGGATACCCAGGATCTTCGCCAGGTAACGGTCGGCGAAGCCGTCCTTCTTGGCCTGAAGGAGCAGATCGTCCGGAGGCATCGTCCCCTTGTGCTCCAGAATCTTCTCCTCCAGCTGCACCAGTTCGCGCATCTGTTGGACGAAGTAAGCCTTCACCGCGCACGCATCGAAGATCTGCTCGTCCGTCGCCCCCTTGCGGAGCGCCTCGTACATCAGGAAGTGCGTCTCGCTGCTCGGCGTGCGCAGACGCTCCAGCAACTCCTTCAGCGTGAGCTTCTCGAAGCCCACCCAGCCCAGGCCGTAGCGCCCCTTCTCCAAGCCGCGGATGGCCTTCTGCAACGCCTCCTTGTAGGTCTTGCCGATGCTCATCACCTCGCCCACGGCCTTCATCTGCGTGCCGAGCCTGTCCTCCACCGCGCGGAACTTCTCGAAGGCCCACCGCGCGAACTTCAGCACCACGTAATCGCCCGAGGGCGTGTACTTCTCCAACGACCCATCGCGCCAGTAGGGCAGCTCATCCAGCGTCATCCCCGCCGCCAGCTTCGCGGAGACCAACGCGATCGGGAAGCCCGTCGCCTTCGAGGCCAACGCGGAGGAGCGCGACGTGCGCGGGTTGATCTCGATGATCACCACCCGCCCCGTCCTCGGGTCGTGCGCGAACTGCACGTTCGTGCCGCCGATGACGCCGATCGCCTCCACGATTTTGAAGGCCATCTGCGTCAGACGGTCGATCAGCGGCTGCTCGATCGTCAGCATCGGCGCCGCGCAGAAAGAGTCGCCCGTGTGCACGCCCACCGGGTCGATGTTCTCGATCGTGCAGACGCAGACCATCTGGTTCTTCGCGTCACGCACCACCTCGATCTCCAACTCCTCCCAACCCTTGATGGACTCCTCCACCAAGATCTGGTGCGTCATCGAGAGATCCAGGCCCTTGCGCGCGATGGTGTCCAGCTCCTCGATGTTGTAGGCGAAGCCGCCGCCCGCGCCGCCCATCGTGTAAGCCGGGCGGATCACCACGGGATAGCCGATCTCCTCGATGATCTTCTCCGCCTCCGCCACGCTGTTGGCGATGCCCGAGCGCGGCGTCTCGATCCCCAGCTGCTGCATCGTGTGCTTGAAGACGTCGCGATCCTCACCCCGCTCGATGGCGTCCAGGTTCACGCCGATCACCATCACGCCGTACTTGTCCAGGATGCCCGCCTTCGCCAACGCCGAGGACATATTCAGCCCCGTCTGGCCCCCCAGGTTCGGCAGGATTGCGTCCGGGCGCTCCTTGGCGATGATCTGCTCCAGACGCTTCAGGTTCAGCGGCTCGATGTACGTCGCGTCCGCCATCGTCGGATCCGTCATGATGGTGGCCGGGTTCGAGTTCACCAACACGATCTTGTAGCCCAACGCCCGCAACGCCTTGCACGCCTGCGTGCCCGAATAGTCGAACTCGCACGCCTGCCCAATCACAATGGGCCCCGAACCGATGATGAGCACCTTCTTGATGTCCGAACGCTGCATGGCCTTCTACCTTCCCAAACTATCACGGCGACTTGCCGTAAAACCGGGCTTATAGTGTAGCAAAAGCCCTCACCCCCCGCAACACGCCAGAGTCCGCGCGAGTCCGCGCCCTCCTTTGTGTCCGTTGCGCCCGTTGTGATTGTCCTCCATCCACCTTCGTGCCCTCCATGGTCTTCCCCTCTGGCAGTCCTGTCGGCGGTAGCCGACCCCCAAATCTGCCTCAATCTGCGCAATCTGCGGTTTCTCCTCGTCGTCCATCCAGTCCTGCGCGGGCCACGCCCGCGCCCCCCTTTGAGTCCTTTGTGTCCGTTGTGATTGTCCCCCCTCCACCTTCGTGCTCCTCCGTGTCCCCCTCCGTGAGCCTCTGTGGTCTCTCTCCCGTTGTGCTAGGGGCGTGCGCGTGTTCCCTTTCTCTGCTTTCCCTCGGATGCCCGGGCGGGGGCCTCTTTTAGGATCGGCGGCTGATCCACCTTCGATCGGCGGCTGATCCACCCCGGCTCAGCGGCTGATCCAAAGTTATCAACAACCCCACCGTGGGGGAGGCCGGGGATAGCCCCCCCCCAAAAAAAGGCGACGCCCACCCCCCAAAAACCATGCGACGGAATCGCCGGATCGCCCAAAATGCGGCTTTCGGAAAAAAGGGCTTGCGGTTCGGGGGGCGCTTTGCTATTATGTGGCCGCTTTCTTCTTCCGGGGAGGTAGCTCAATTGGTTAGAGCTCCGGACTGTCGATCCGGAGGTCGCGGGTTCGAGCCCCGTCCTTCCCGCCATTTCTCATGGATTTGGAAAGCCCTCTTTTTCGGGGAGGTAGCTCAATTGGCTCCGGACTGTCGATCCGGAGGTCGCGGGTTCGAGCCCCGTCCTTCCCGCCATTTTCAGTGTGCGTTCACACTCCTTTCGTGTTGTTGCAGCCGCGCGGGTCTCGTTCCCGCGCGGCTCTTTTTTCCGCCCGCGCTGCCGAACCGCCGAGGCCGCCTACAGGACGTGAAGGACAAAACGGGCTGTGCATGGGCAGGGGTGGCATGGGGGGAGTTGTGCTACACTATCCCAATCATGGATTACGACTTTGGGTTTTTCGATGTGCCGCTTCACCGGGAGCGGGGGGACAGTGTGAAATGGACGCAGTTCGGGGCGGACGTGATCCCGCTCTGGATCGCCGACATGGATTTCCGCGCGTGCGAGGAGATCGTCGCGGCGCTGACGCGGCGCGCGCAGGAAGGATGCTATGGTTACGCGCGCGACTCCCAGGCGGCAATCCGGGCGATGATCGCCTACCATCGCGAACAGTATGGTTGGGAGATCGACCCGGAGTGGGTGGTGCCCCAGCCGGGGGTGGTGACGGCGCTCAACCTCTTCTGCCGCCTGCTCCGCGAGACCTGCCCGGGGCGCTCGGACGTCTTCATCAACGAGCCGGTCTACCACCACTTCATGTCCGCGGCCCAGCTGCAAGGCATCCGCGAGCGGCGCGTGGAGCTGCGGCCCTTCGGCGAGCCGCTCCCGGAGACGTTGCCGGACGCGGACGGCGCGGGCGGCTGGATGCTCTGCAACCCGCAGAACCCGCTCGGCCACCTCTGGCGGGAGGGGGAGCTGCGGCGCATCCTCGACTTCGCGGCGGTGAACGGCCTGCTCGTCGCCTCCGACGAAATCCACGGCGGGCTGGCGCTCGACGCGCCGCACACCTATCTGCCGCTCCTCTCCCTGGCGCGGGACGACGCGGAGCGTCGCCGCCTGATGGCCTTCGTGGCGCCGAGCAAGACCTGGAACGTGCCGGGGCTGGGCTGCGCCTTCGCCATCGTGCCCGACCCGACGTTCCGCGCCCATTTCACGCGCGACTACGACAACCTGATCCCCGGCATCAACCTCTTCGGCTGGGTGGGCGCGGAGGCCGCCTACCGCTTCGGCGAGCCGTGGCGACTGGGGATGCTGGCCTATCTGCGCCGCAACCGCGCCCTCTTCGAGGAGGCCGCCCGCGCCTGGGGGCTGCCGCTGTGCAGGCTGGAGGCTACCTACCTGGGCTTCCTCGATTGCTCCTCCCTGGCGCCGTGGCTGGGGGGCGAGAGCCCGCGCGACTTCTTCCTGCGCACGGCCAAGGTGGCCCTGCACGACGGCGCCATCTTCGGCGCGCCGGGATGGGTACGCGTCAACCTCGCCACCCAGACCGCCACCCTGCGCGCCGCGATCGAGCGCATGGGTAACGCCCTCGCCTCCCTGCGCCGCTGAACGCTCGCAGAGGGGGAGACGAACCGCAAAGACGCGAAGGTGCGCGGGAGGCTTGCGGGGCAAGGTGGCGCGGGAGGCTTGCGGGCTCCGCCGGTCGCTCTGCGGGCTTCGCCCGCTGACCGCTCCCTACCGCCCTCGCCTCCCGCGCTGCCCAAGTGCCCCCCCGCCATGTTTCGTGGTCTCCCCTCGCTGTCCTGCGCGGGCCACGCCCGCGCTCCCCCTTTGTGTCCGTTGTGGTCTTTGTGATTGTTTCTCATCGTGCTTCGTGCCCCTCCGTGCCCCCCTTCGTGTGCTTCGTGGTCTCCCCCTCTGGCAGTCCTGTCGGCGGTAGCCGACCCCAAATCCGCTCAAATCCGCGCAATCCGCGGTTCCCTTCTGGCAGTCCTGCGCGGGCCACGCCCGCGCCCCTCTTTGTGTGCTTTGTGCCCGTTGTGATTGCCTATCCCCGTCGTGCTTCGTGCTTCTCCGTGTCCCCCTTCGTGCGCTTTGTGGTCTCTCCCCCCTCGTCGTGCGAGCGTGCGCGTGTTGTGCTATGCTTGCGCCATGTTCGGCTTCGACAGGGACGAGGGGGAGGTGGGGCAGGCGGTCCGCCAAGGGCCGTGGGCGTGGCTGTGCCTGCGGGCCTGGTGGCTGTGGGATTGCCTGACGCCGTGGCGGCGGCCGACGGTGGGGGCGTGGGGGGAACGTTGGGCGGCGCGCTTGCTAAAGGCGAAAGGGTGGGGGGTGCTTGAGCGGAACGCGCGCCCGTGGCGGCACGGGGAGCTGGATCTCGTGATGCGGCGCGGCGAGGTGATTCTCTTCGTGGAGGTGAAGACGCGCGCCTCGGAGGCCTTTGGGCGGCCACTCGCGGCGATTGACCGAAGGAAACGGGAGCGGATGCGGCGCTGCGCCACGCATTGGTTGGTTCAGCGGGGGCTCTTGGCCGCGCCGCATCGCTTCGACGCGGTGGAAGTGGTGGGGCGCCCCGGGGAGGGCGTGCCGCGGATGGTGTGGGTGCGGCGGCTGGATATGTCGTGCGCGCCCGCGCCGGACTGGTGAGGCCGTCAGGGGGCTTGCGGCCCCTCACGCTCCTTCAGCGCGCGGAGGGCGGATTCCGCGGCGGAGGCCTCAGTGGTCGGGATGTTGAGGAAGCCGGTGGGCAGGTGCTGGTCGTTGACGGCATAGGAGGTGTAGGCGAAGATGAGGTCCGAGTGGCCGTCCCGTTTGTCGCGGCGGTCGATGGTGTCCATCTCGCCGGCCCGCCACCGCTTGGTGAAGAGGCGGCCGATGACGAGCGCGCTCTTGTCCGTCACCGCGTAGAGCTGCCCCGCCATGCGGAGGTGGTTCCAGAACGGCGCGAAGAGCATCCCGAGCCCAACCAGGACGAAGGGAATCATGAAAAGCGACAGGGAGAGCGGGTCCTCTGCCGCACCTGTTTTTTTCACGTCTCCGAAGAAGCCGACGTAGAGGAAGAAGGCGACGAAGGCCGACCACGGGATGCCGAAGATCATGGCGCCGACGGTGGTTTTGGTGAAGGCGCGGGGCTTGGGCTTGCCGGCCCAGACGAGGCGTTCGTTGAGATCCAACCGGTTCTTGACTTTTTGCGTTTCTTCGGGGCTGAGCATGGGCGCTTCCTTTCTGTGCGATAACGCCCCCAGTCTACCAAATCCGCCCCTCCTTACCAAACGCACCCATACGCTTGGGCTAGGTAATCAAATCCGATTGGAAAGCCGTTCTTGGTGGAGGGCGAGGATGGCGCGGGCGATGGCATCGGGGTTTAGGACGACGTCGTGGTGCCAGACGCGGTAGGGGAGCCACCCGCGTGAGGCGACCTCGGCGTCGCGGGCGTAGTCGTCCTGGTTGCGCTCGCCGCGGGAGTTGAGGTGGTAGGAGGCACCGTCGACCTCGATGTCAATCTTGCTGTCGAGGAGGGCGAGGTCGAGCCAACGGCGGCCGCAGGGATGTTGGGGCAGGGGCGCGAGGCCGAGTTTGCGGAGGGCGGCTTCGAGGATGGCCTCGCCGGGGCCGGTCTTGGGGGCGGTGGGTGGTTTGCGGTGGGGGCGCGGGGCGGCGAGTTTGGCGAGGAAGGGCGAGGGGGAGGCTTGGGCGCGGGCGCGGTCGCCGATGATAAAGCAGCCGACGCGGGCGCGAGAGACGGCGACGTTGTAGATGTAGGCGTGGCGGGTGTCGGTGGCGTACCACAGTTGGCCGTGGGTGGTGCCCGCGTTGAGGCCGAGGAGGAGGAAGATGAGGTCGCACTCGCCGCCTTGGAAGGCGTTGACGGTGTTGATGTGGTTGGGGTCGAGGGCGTCGCCGAGGCGTTTTTGGAGGGAGTGGAGGCGCTCGCGGAGGGCGTCGGCGAAGTTTCGGAAGGGGGTGATGACGCCGATGGAGGGCGTCGCGGGGAGGGTGGCGAGGTTGTCGGCGAGGAGGCCGAGCTGGCGTTCGAGGGC
>CASEMS010000021.1 GCA_949288955.1 uncultured Lentisphaeraceae bacterium | reverse complement strand
CGGGGGATGGGGAAGGCGCGGCGGACGGCTTGGGAGGCGGCGTGGCAGACGGTGGCGCCTCGGGGGACGTCGCCGACCTCGCGGGGAAGGGCGACCTCGGCGCGGGCGCCGGCGGGGAGGGTGATGGCGGGGCGCTTGGTGCGGGCGTCGCGGAGGCGGTCGACGGGGAAGCCGAGGGGGCGGCCGGGGAGGTCGATCTGGAGGCCGTCGTGGCGTTCGATGGGGCGGGCGGTGTCGAAGGCCAGCCAGCGGAGGCCGTCGATGTCGCGGACGACGCGGAGGACGCGGCCGATGGGGAGGCCTCGGTGGCCGACGCTGCGGGCGTCGATGATGGCCTCGGAGGGGGCTTGGCCGAGGGCGTGGAGGGTCGTCCAAGGGCGGGAGAAGAGGGTGCGCAGGTCGTCGGTCTTGGCGCGGAGGTCGGCGGGGGTGAGGGCGCCGTCGAGAAGGCGGCGGTAGAGGTCGGTGACGGCGGCGACGTAGAGGGGGTTCTTCATGCGCCCCTCGATTTTGAGGGAGGCGAGGGGGAGGGCGCGGAGGAGGTCGGCCTGGCCGAGGAGGGCGAGGTCGCGCATGGAGAAGGGGTGGCAGGGCGCGTCGGAGCCTTCGGGGCGGAAGGGCTGGCGGCAGCAGTAGGCGCAACGGCCACGGTTGCCGCTGCGCCCGGTGGTGAGGGAGGAGTAGAGGCAGAGGCCGGAGAGGGAGTAACAGAGGGCGCCGTGGACGAAGACCTCGATCTCGACGCCCGCGCGGCGGCCGATCTCCGCGGCCTCGCGCAGACCCAGCTCGCGGGCGGTGACGATGCGCACGAAGCCGAGCGCCTTGAGCGCGCGGGCGCCGGCCAGGGAGGTGCAGGCGAGCTGGGTGGAGGCATGGAGCGGCAGGCGCGGGAAGGCGCGGCGCATCCAGGCGGCGAGGCCCAGATCCTGCACGATCACGCCGTCGACGGCCAGCTCGTCGAGGAGGGCGAGGGGTTCGCGCAGGTCGGCGAGCTCACGGGTCTCCACGAGGGTGTTGAGGGTAACGTAGACCTTGCGGCGGAGGTTGTGGGCGTAGGCGACGATTTGGCGGAGGGCGGTGTCGTCGAAGTTCGCCGCGTCGGCGCGCGCCGAGAAGCGGTCGAGGCCGAGGTAGATGGCGTCGGCGCCGTAGGAAAGGGCGGCGACGGCGGCGTCGAAGGAACCGGCGGGGGCGAGCAGTTCGGGAAGGCTGTCCATGCCCTCATTGTAACACAACGCACCCCCGCGCTCCGGGATCGGCGGCTCGCCCACCTTGGATTAGCCGCTGACCCGAGGTGGATCAGCCGCTGAGTCAAGGTGGATCAGCCGCTAAGCCGAGGTGGATCAGCCCCCGGCGGCTTTGGGGAGGGGCTGCCGGGCGTTTCCTGGGCGCGGAAATCTGGTAAACTATGGTTGTCTTATGCGTTTCGTATCGGAAGGAGGGATAGGATGGGACGGTTGCTGGCTCGGTTGTTGTTCGTTTGGGGCGTCATGGCGGTTGTCGTGCCGATGGTGGGGTGTCTGAGCAAGCCGCGGACGCCTTACAACGAGTTGGATCTTTTCCCTGACCGTACGGCGAGGGAGCTGCGCCCGGCTTTGCCGGGGGAGGAGGGGGCGTATCGGGAGACGCTGAACCTGTGGCCGCTCTATCTTAGCGACGGGCGGGCGCGTTACGCGCTCTGGCCGCTCATCAAGTCCTCGCCCGGTTGCTTCGCCGTCCAGCCTTTCTATAATTACGACCACGGCATCCAAGACTTCCTGTGGCTGCTGACGCTCTCGCCGGAAAGCGGGGAGTATCGTCTGTGGCCGCTCGTCTTCCGTTCGCCGGAGTGGTGGATGGTGTTGCCTTTGGCGTATGGCACGGCGGAGGGTTCCTACGGCTCTCCGTTGCTCTTCAACCGCATCCGGCTGGCGGATGGGGCGTATTTCTCCTCGTGGCTCAACCTGCTGACCTTCCCGGGGGGCTGGGTGTTCCTGCCCTTCGCCGGGTACAACGCGCAGGAGGACTACACGATGCATTGGCTGGCGCCGCTCTGGTTCCGCCAGGTGCGGGGGGAGGACTGGAGCGTGCTGTGGACGCCGCTTTCATATTACGACCGGTCGCACGTCGAGCGCACCTTCCACGTGGGGCCGCTGGGTCTGCCTTTGGCGGGGCGGACGGTGTGGAAGACGGGGCGGTCGCACTGGTTCGTGCCATTCTGGTATCGGGAGGCGTGGGCGGATGGGGATGGGACGCTCTGGACGTTGCTCTCCTACTACGATCGATCGGGAGACCGCGTAACGCGCCATCTCGGCCCGTTCGGGTTGCCCTTCGCCGCCTCCGTGGAGTCCCCCGGGCGCTCCTTCCGCCGCGCCCTCCTTGTCTCGCACGACACCTGCTACGAGACGGCGGAGGGGAAGCGGGGCGCGCCTTACCGCGAGGCGTGGGGCGTGCTCTTCGATCTGCTCTGGAAGTGGGAGCGGCGGTGGGCGAATGCGGGGCAGGAGCGGCGGGACGAGGGCGTGGCGTGGTCGCTCCTCTGCGATTTCCTGGGATGGGAGGAGCGGACGCGTCAGTACGAGACGGGGCCGGTTCGGCGCACGTGCCGCCGGGCCTTCGGGTGGTTGCTCTGGCGGTGGGCTGTGGAGACGTGTTCGGGCGGGGTCTCGGACTGGGAGCAGCGCACGCTCTTCACCCCGCTTCTCAGCCGCGACGTGCGCGATGGCACGGAGGGGCGGATTCTCACGCGGCATGGGTTCCTGCTCGATGCCTTCTCGTGGGAGACGGAGGCCGACGGCGACTTCTCCCGCAAGGCGCTCTGGGGGCTGCTCTTCAAGGACGGGTGCGAGAGCTGGGGCAACACGGAGATCCGCGCGCGCAACCTGCTCTGCGGTCTCCTCTTCGACCAATCCGCGCAATCGTACCGCCACGAAGAACAATCGGAGGAGGCGGAGGGTGGCGCGCGCGTCCGCCGCCTCACGCACAGCGAGAGCGCGACGGCCGATCTTCTCCTCGGCCTCCTCGGCCACCACCGCCGCTCCGCGCGGCAGACCTGGGCGTGGCCCGACGGGGAACCCCGCCCCGATGCGCCGACCGAGACCCACCACACCGAGCGCGCCACCTTCCTCACGCCGCTTGTCTACGCCTCCGACTCCTCCGCGCCCGGCACCGTCGCGCGGCGCGGCCTGCTGGGGATCCTCTTCGACCACACCCGCGATGGGGCGGCGGGGACGGAGAGCTTCGGTATCCTCGGCTACCTCTACCGTTCCAACCGCTATGCCGACGGCACCCGCGCCCGCACCGTCTTCCCCTTCGTCACGCACGTCTCCAACCCGGAAACCGGCGCGTGGAGTTTCTCCATCCTCCACAGACTCTTCCGCGTCGAGCACGGCGCCGAGGGCACCAAGTGGTGGTTCCTCTGGCTCTGAGCACAAAAAAAGCCCCCGACCGGGAAGGTCGGGGGCTTTTTCGCGGCGGCGCGCTCACTTGAGGGAGACGTCCCGCACGGCAGCGCGGAGGCAACGGGCCAGCGCGGCGCGGGTCTGGGCGGGGGTGGCGTCGGCGGGGAGGGGCTCGGTGGCGGTGGCGGAGGGGCCTGTGCGGGCGGTGAGGGTGACGCGGGCGACGGGCGTACCGTCGGGCGTGCGCTCGTCCACGCAGTAATCATGGATGGTGAGGGCGAGCTCCTCGCGGCTGGTGAGGCCAAGCGCGGAGGGCTTGGTCTCGCGGAGGGCGCGGGCGATGGCAAGCTCCAGGGAGGCGTAGTAGGTGAGGCCGCGGACGGTGGAGACGGTGCCGTCGGCGCGGTAGAGGGTGGGGGCGGTGGCGGCGCGGAGGTCGGGCGCCATGCGCACGGCGATGGCGGGGGCGGGCTCCGGGGCGAGCACGTAGCCGACCGGTTCGGGGTCGGCCACGGTGTGGCGGGCGGCGGCGGGCTTGGCGCCGAAGCACCCGGCGAGGAACAGGAGGGGGAGCAGGGGGAGGAGGCGTGTCATGGGTCAGTCCTCAAGGGGTTCGTCGAAGATGAGGCGGGAGGGCTTTTGGCGGAGCTCCTGCACCAACGCCTCGGTGGCGGCGGTGGTCCGCGCGAGCGCGGAGAGGGTGTCGTCGAGGTCGTGGGCGAGCGCGCGGGTGTCGAGGTCCTTGCGGGCCTGGGCGAGGGCCTCGTTGGCTTGGCGGAGGAGCGCGGAGGCGTCGGCGAGCGTGGCCTTGATCTCGTCGGCGAGGGCGGGGATTTCGCCGCGGAGGGTGTCGGAGGTCTGGGCGAGGTTGTCGGAGAGGGTCTTGAGGTTGTCGCCGATGCGCGCGGCGTCGAGGCGGCTCAGGATTTCCCCGAGGCGCTCGGACTGCTCGGTGAGGGAGTTGCCGAGTTGGGTGAAGGAGGCGGTGAGGGCGGGGATGTCGGCCTTGACGACGACGTCGTTGATGTTGGTGGTGAGCGTCTGAAGGGTGGCGACGACCTCGGAGAAGTCGATGGCGCCCAGGTTCGCGGCGATGTCTTGGGCGACGTTGAGGAAGTTCTGGAGGGTGGTGGGCGTGGAGGGGAGGTAGAGGGTGGCCGGCTCCCACGGGAAGGGCAGCTCGGCCTTGGGCGTGGTGCGGGGGAAATCAAGGTTGACGAAGAGCTGCCCGGTGATGCCTTGGAGGGCGAGGTTGGCGCGGAGGCCGTTCGCGACCATGCCTTGGAGGGCGTCGCCGGCAAGGTCGGGGTGGGCGTCCAGGTCGATGGAGCAGAGCACACGGATGTAGGCGGAGGGGCGGGGGTCGGCCCCCTCGGGGAGGGTATAGGTGGAGCCGGCGAAGCCGATGGCCTCGACGGAGCCCAGGCGAACGCCGCGGAACTTGACGGCGCTGCCGATGTCGAGCCCTTGGACGGAGGAGTCGAAGTAGGTCTCGAAGTAGGTCTTCTTAGAAAAGAGGTCGGCGCCCCCGAAGAGGACGCACCCCGCGGCCAGGAGGATGAAACCGAGCAGGGTGAAGAGACCGATGGCGAAATAGTGTTTGGAGGTGTTCATGGCGTGGGGTTGGGCGAGCGGTTGAAGAAGGCTCGGACGGCGGGGTGGGGGCTGTTCGCGCGGAGTTGGGCGGGAGTGCCTTGGTCGAGGACGCCGCCGGCGGCGCGGTCAAGGTAGAGCACGCGGTCGGCGATGGCGTTGATGCTGGCGAGCTCGTGCGAGATGATGACCACGGTGATGCCAAGCTCGCGGGAGAGGGAGCGGATGAGCGCGTCGATCGAGGCGGAGGTGACGGGGTCGAGCCCGGCGCTCGGCTCGTCCAGGAAGAGCAGGCGCGGGTCGAGCGCCATGGCACGGGCGATGGCCGCGCGCTTGACCTGGCCGCCGGAGAGCTCGGCGGGGAGGGCGTCGGCGCGGTCGAGCAACCCCACTTGGGCCAGCTTGAGGCGGGCGATGGCCTCCCGGAGCTCGGGAGGGTAGGGGGTGAACTCCTCCAAGGGGAGAAGCACGTTGGCCAGGACGGTGAGGTTGCCGAAGAGCGCGCCGCTCTGGTACATCATGCCGAAGGAGCGGAGGAGCGCGTCGCGCTCGGCCCCCTCGGCGGAGACGTCGCGCCCCAAGAGGCGGATGCGCCCGCCTTGGGGCGGCAACTGGCCGATGATGTGCTTGAGGAGCGTGGTCTTCCCGCACCCCGACCCGCCGAGGATGAAGACGATCTCCCCTTCCTCGACGGTGAAGGAGACATCCCGCATGAGGATGTTGCCGGGATAGCCGGAGGCGACGTGCTCACAGACGATGATTGGTTGGCCCATCTCACCACCCCATCGCATAGAAGACCACGGAGAAGATGCCTTCGAGCACGGCGATCGTAACGATGCCGGTGACGACGGCCGCGGTGGTGGCGGTGCCCACCGCCCCCGCGTCGCGCCCTGCCTTCAGCCCGAACCAACACCCCACCGCGGAGACGGCGAAGCCGAAGACGAAGGCTTTGCAGAAGCTGCCGAGGATGTCGTTCAGGTGGACGAACGTCTGCAACTGGCGGATGTAGTAACTCTCCGGGAAGCCGAGCACGCCCATCACCAACCCTCCGCCGATGAGACCCGCGAAGGCGACGAAGAGCGACAGGAGCGGCAGGGCGAGCGTCCCGGCCACCACGCGCGGCAGCACCAGGAAGCGCACGGGTCGGAGCCCCATCGTCTCCAACGCGTCGATCTCCTCGTTCACCTTCATGGCGCCGAGCTCCGCGGCGAAGGCCGAGCCGCTGCGGCCGGCCATCAGGATCGCCCCCACCAAGACGCCCAGCTCGCGCACCAGCGCGATGCCCACCAGGCCGCCCACGAATCCCTCCCCGCCGAAGAGTTTGAGCGGGATGGCCGATTGGAAGGCCAGGATGAGTCCTAGCAGGAACCCGATCAGCATCATCACCGGCACGGCCTGCACGCCGCACCGCACGAAGGTCAGCCGGCAATCGCCCCACCGGAATCGTCCGGAGAAGAGGTGCGTCAGCGACCAAAGCGTCTCGCCCAGATAGGCCAACGCCTCCCCCCAACGCGCCGCGAGCGCGCAGACGGCGCGGCCCAGACGCGCGAGGAGCCGTTCGTCCGGCTCCGGCTTTGGCGCGGGGATGGCGGCCTGCGCCTCATCGAAGACCGCCAGATCCTTGGCGATGGCCTCGTCGAGCGTGCCCTCCAACGCCCCGCGCCGCCGCAGGAGCCACAGAAGGGCCAACCCCGCGCCGTCGGCTCGGCGCACGGCGGAGGCGTCGGCGCGCGCCGGAAGCCCCCCGCCTTTCTGACCGCACAGCGCGCCCACCGCCTCCCGGTCGAGGGACTCGGGGAGCGCGATGGGGGCTTGCGTCTGCATGGCCGTAGCCCTCAGATGCGGTTGCGGGAGCGTTCCTGGAGGGCTTTCGCCTCGCGGCGGACGCGGAGGATGAGCGTCTTCATCGCCTCACCGTTCGCGGTGCGGTTGTCGAAGATACGTTGCAGGTAGGCCGCGGGGAGGGTGGTGCGCCATTGGGCGATGAGCTTGGCGGCGGTGGGCGCGGCGCAGAGTTTGTCGAGCTGGAGGACGAAGCGCCACATCACCGAGCGGTTCTTGTACTGCGCGCCGGAGGTCTGCGAGGAGAGGAGCAACAGGCAATCGTTCTCAAGGATCTTCTCCAAGTCCGCGCGGCGCTTGGCGAAGCGCTTGGTGTAGGCGTCGATCTCCGCCTCGGTGAGGTCATCGAAGCTCTCGGTGGCGATTTCGTCGCCCTCGTCGGCGGCGGGCGTCTCGTCTTGGGCGACGCGTTTGGCCTCCTGCTTCGCCACCGCTTCCTTGGCGTCGGCCAGGCGCTGGGTCATGGTCTTCTGCGCGCCGGGGCGGACGTAGGGGACGGCCTTGGGCTCGGGGCGGGAGGGCGGGGTGTAGGTGTAGTCCGCCTCCTCGAAGAGTGCCTCGGGGTCGCCCGTCGGCTCGGTGTTGAAGGAGCCTTTGGCGGATTGCGCCCCGAGGTTCTTGGCGCGTTGCTGGGCGGCGAGTCGGGCGGCGATGCCGCCGCCCTGCCCGCGCTTGGCCAGACGCTCCTCGATGGCCGAGGGGCGCTTCTCGCCGGCATTGCCTGCGGCGGCCGGCGCGTCATCCAAGGTGGGCGTGGGGTCGCTGCCGACGGAGGCGCCGTCCTCGTCGGAGACCACATCGTCGCCCCCCATGGCGGCGGGGTCTTCCTTCGCGGCCGCGGCGTCGGCGGCGGCCTTCTCGGCCGCCTGGCGGGCGGACTCGGACTCCACCTTGAAGCGGCTGGCGATGCGCCCGTTGACGAGGATGACGTTGCCCTCGCGGGAGATGGAGTAGGGGCCTTTGACGTAAAGGCCGTCGATGAAGACCGCCCCGGTGGCGACGCGCTTTTCCGCGCGCTCCTGCCCGAAGAGCTGGATGGCCATCTCCGAGACGCCTTCCGTGGCGGCGGCGGTCACGCCGGCGCCCAACATCGCCAAGCACATCAGCAACATCCCTCGCATCGCCGTTCCTCGTTTGCCGGGGCGCCCCGGCGCCCCGCGTTCCAAAACAAAAGCCCCGTCCAGACGTAGCGCATCCTTCTCTGGAAGCCCTTGGCATTCCAAGTGACGGTTCATCCCCCCGGCTTCCGGTGCGCCGCGCGCGCCATTCCGCCGGAGGCTCCGATCCATCCTAAAAACGTGTAGGCCAGAGAAACATCTGCCAATCCGCGTTTAGGACAGGGCCCACTTCCTTGAGCCGCCGAAGCGGCAAATCCTTTTGTCAGCCCTCGCGGATCTCGACGCCCAGCTCCTGGCGGAGCGCGTCGGCGATCTTGGCGAAGGCGGCGTTGACCTCGGCGTCGCGCAGCGTCCGCTCGGCGGAGCGGAACTCCAGGGAATAGCCCATGGAGCGCTTCCCGGCGCCAATGGCCTTCGACATGAATATATCAAAGAGGCGCACGTCGGTCAATTCCGGGGGCGCGGCCTTGCGGATGGCCCGCACCACGGCCTCGTGGGTGAGCCCGTCGGGCGCGATGAAGGCGATGTCCTTGCGGCTGGCCGGGAACTGCGGCACGGGCTTCAGGCGCGGCAACGCGCCCAGCCCCTTGGTCACCTGCGCCAGATCCAGCTCCGCCACCACGAGCGGCGTGTTCAGGCGGTAGCGGTGGCGGAGGGCGGCGCTGACGGCGCCCATCAGGCCCACGCGCTTGCGCCCCAGGCAGATCTCCACCGCGTGGCCCGGCGCGAAGGCCGGGTGGTTGCAGGCGTAGAAGCCGAAGCGCGGGGCGTGGAGCCGCTCGCAGAGGGCCTCGATGGCACCTTTCAGCCAAAGCAACGCCTCCTCGTCCTTCACGGGGGCGCGGGTGTTCAGCGCGTCGCGGCCGAAAGGCCCCATCATGCCCAGCGCCACGCGCTCGGACTCGACGGGCGCGCCGTTCTTCGGGTCGGCCGCGAAGACGCGCCCCACCTCGAAGAGGCCGCAGCTCTCCACCTGCCGTGCCGCGTTGCGCCCCAGCGAGCCGATCAGCTGCGGCAGGAGCGAGTCGCGCATGACGCCATAATCCGCCGAGACGGGGTTGGGCAGGGGCAGGCGATTCTTCGCCGTCGGGTCGAAGGCGTCCAGCTCCGCTTTGGAGAGGAAGGAGTAGTGCATGGCCTCGGTGAGGCCCAGGGCCAGGAGCGCGTGGCGCACCGCCTGCTTCGCCCGGTAGCTCGTCTCCGGCAGCTGCGACACCGCCGCGAGGGTGGGCAGACGCTCGGGCACGGCGTCGAGGCCGTTCATGCGCGTTACCTCCTCGATGAGATCCGCCTCGCGCGTCAGGTCATAGCGCCAGCTGGGGCTGCGGAAGGTCGCGCCCTCCGCGTCGCCCGCGACTTTGGCGATGCCCAGGCCCGTCAGGATGGCGTCCACCTTCGCCGGCGGCACCTCCGCGCCGATCACCTCGCAGACGCGCCGGTAGCGGAGCGGCACGTCGATGGGCGCTTTGTCCCGCGCGTCCGCGTCGATCACGCCCTTGCAGGCCGTCGCCCCACCATACTTCACCAACAGATGGATGGCGCGGCGGCTGGCCCAGTCCGCCAGATCCTTGTCCACGCCGCGGGCGTAACGATAGGTCGCCTCCGAGGTCATCCCCAGTTTGGTGGCGGTGAACTTGACGCTCGCCGCGTCGAAGAGCGCCGACTCCAGGAGGACGGTGCCGGTGGCGTTCTCCACCTCGCTCTCCTCGCCGCCCATCACGCCCGCCACGGCGGTGGGGCGGTCGGCGTCGGCGATGACGAGCATCGTCTCGTCGAGCGTGCGGTCGGTGCCGTCGAGCGTACGGATGGTCTCGCCCGGCTTGGCCAGACGCACGATGATGGTGTGGTCGCGGAGCGTGGTGTGGTCAAAGGCGTGGAGCGGCTGGCCCACCTCCAACATCACATAGTTCGTCACGTCCACCGCCAGCCCCAGGCTCCGTTGGCCGCACTGCTCCAGACGGCGCACCATCCACTCCGGCGTCGGCGCCTTCGGGTCCAGTCCCGTCACCACGCGGGCCGTGTAGCGCGGGCATTCCTTCGGCGCCTCCACGCGCACCTGCGCCATCGTGGACACCTCCGGCCCCTCCTCCGGGAAATCCGTCGGCGGCTCCCTCAACGGACGGCCCAAGAGCGCCCCCAGCTCCCGCGCGATGCCCCGCACCGAGAGGCAGTCCGGGCGGTTCCACGTCACCTCCAGGTCATAGACCGTGTCCGCCTCCGGCATGAAAGGCTGCACCGGCGCCCCCGCCACGGCCGTGTCCGGCAGCTCCCAGATGCCGTCGTGCGCGCCGCCCAACCCCAGCTCATCCTTCGAGCACAACATCCCGAAGCTCTCCACCCCGCGCAGCTTCCCCTTCTTGATGGCGAAGCCCTCCGGCCCCGGCATCACCGCGCCGATCTTCGCCAACGGCGCCTTCACGCCCACGCGCACGTTCGGCGCCCCGCAGACGATTTGCAGCGTCTCCGTGCCGTCGAAGACCTTGCACACATGCAGATGGTCGGAGTTCGGGTGCGCCTCGCACGCCGTCACCTCACCTACCACGAAATGCCCATCCAGCGAGACGCCCTCGTGCTCGATCGCCTCCACCTCGACGCCCGAGAAGGTCAGCAAATCCGCCACCCCCTGCGCCGTCTGATCGCTCAGGTCAACAAACTCATTCAGCCAACTCAACGGTACGCGCATTCCGCTCGCTCCTTTTCTGATACGCCCCTCATTTTAGCACAAATCCTCACCCTCGCGCCTCTCCCGCGCCCGACGTCCAGGAGTGCCCGGGGTCGGCCAAGGCGGTGTGGGAGGCGAGGTGGAGTTATTGACAACCTTGGATCGGCCGCCGACCCGAGGAGGATCAGCCGCTGACCCGAGGTGGATCAGCCGCCGAGCCGAGGTGGATCAGCCGCCGAGCCTGGGAGAGGCGGCCCGCAGGTTCTGTCGCACATGGCGTGGGTATGCTAAACTTGCAGTGATGCGTAACGGCAAGCGGAGGAATGGGTATGGCACAGAGGTTGTCGCGTGAGGCAAAAGCGTTGGTGGGGAAGTCCGGAGGGGCGGATTCGTCGGTTTGGCTGCCGCTGTGGATTCATCTGCGGGACACGGCGGAGATCATGGCCCACCTCGTGCGTGAGCGGTTGTCGTCGGCCGCATGGGAGGCGTTTGGGCTGGAGATGGCGGAATTGGTGCGCGTGGCGCGCTTTTTGGGGGCGGCGCATGACCTCGGCAAGGCGACGGCGCTCTTCCAGAGCAAAATCCTGATTGGGCTCCCCGAGGCGCGTGAGCGCCTGACGGCGACAGTGGAGTTGCCGAGGTCATTCTCTGACCCCGGCAAATCGCCGCACGCATTGGCAGGCGAGGCGATCGCGCGGGCGTTGGGGTGTCCGCCCGGGTTGGCCTCGGTCATCGGGGCGCATCACGGCAAACCACAGAACTACGATGAGGTGGAGAACCAACTGGGCGCTTGGAAGGGGAACTTCTGGGCGAAGGGACAGGAGCGTGTGTGGCGTGGGATTTGGGGGGAGTTGTGGGCGTTGGCGCTCGCGGAGGGGGCGTTCGCCTCTGCGGAGGAGTTGCCGGAATTGACCGTGCCGGCGCAGTTGCTCTTGGCGGGTCTGCTGACGATGGCGGACTGGATTGCCAGCAATGACCATTACTTCCCGCTTATTCCCGTGGAGGAACTGGGCGACGAGGTGTGTTGCTCGGAGCGTTTCGGGCGGGCGTGGGAGCGATTGCGGTTGCCTTGGCCGTGGGAGAGCCTTTGCCCATCGATGGATGCGGAGGGCTTCAAGGAGCGATTCGGTTTTGATCCGAATGCGTTGCAGCAGGCAGTGCTGGGGATGATCGATGGGGCGGAGGCCCCGGGGCTCTTGATTGTGGAGGCGCAGATGGGCGTGGGCAAGACCGAGGCCGCGCTCGCCGCCGTAGAGGTTTTCGCCGCACGTTTCCAGTGTGGCGGGTTGTTCTTTGGTCTGCCCACGCAGGCCACGGCCAATGGCATCTTCGGGCGGTTGAGAGCGTGGGCCGAAAGGCAGTCCGCGGACGAACGGCATGCCATCCGTTTGGCGCACGGTTCGGCGGAAATGAACGAGGATTACGTCGCGTTGCAGGAGGGGACGGCCCACACGGAGGAGGACGCGCCGGAGGCCGGGCTGGAGGTACACCCGTGGTTCCAAGGCCGCAAGGTGGCACTCTTGGCGGATTTCGTCGTCGGGACGGTGGATCAACTCCTCATGGCGGCGCTCAAGCAGAAGCACGTGATGTTGCGTCAGCTCGGCCTTGTGGGGAAGGTGGTGGTGGTGGACGAGTGTCATGCCTACGACGCCTACATGAGCCGTTATCTTGACCGCGCGTTGGAATGGTTGGGCCGTTGGCGCGTGCCGGTCGTCCTGCTTTCGGCCACGCTTCCCGCCGGCAAACGCGCGGAGTTGGTACGGGCCTATCTGGGCGGAACCGCGCCCGTCGGTGATTGGCAGACCTGCCGCGCCTATCCCTTGCTGACGTGGGCGTCTGAGGGCGAGGTCCGTCAGACGGTCGTGCCGGAGACGGCCGCCCCGCGTTCGGTGCGGCTGGAACGCGGCTTGGTGGGCAATCTGCCGGGACGCCTTCGCGAGGCCCTGCGCGAGGGCGGTTGCGCGGGCGTTATCGTCAATACCGTGCGGCGGGCTCAGGAGTTGGCCGAGACCTTGCGTGTCGCCTTGCCGGATTGCGAAGTCATCCTCTTCCATTCGCAGTTCGTCTTGGCCGACCGCGCGAAGTTGGAAGGGAACATCTTGCGGCGCGTGGGCAAGGGCTCTACACCCGAGACGCGTGACCGCCTCATTGTTGTGGGCACGCAGGTGATGGAGCAGTCGCTGGACATCGACTTCGATTTCTTGGTTACAGAGCTTTGCCCGATGGACTTACTCCTGCAACGCGTCGGTCGCCTGCACCGCCATCCTCGCGAGCGCCCTGAACCCTTGCGCGAGGCCGTCTGCCTGGTGCTTGACACCGGTGAGGAGGCCTTCGACCCCGGTTCCGTCGCCGTCTACGGCGAATGGCTCCTTTGGCGTACCCGTCGCCTTCTGCCCGACGCCCTCTCCCTCCCCACCGACCTCCCCCGCCTCGTCCACGACACCTACGGCTGGGAGCAAAACGACCCTCTGTCCGCAGAGCGGAATGAGGCCGCCTACGAGGCCTATCGCAATCTTCGATACAGGCAACAGGACAGTGCCGGAAACTTCATCATCCAAGGCCCCGACGATTCGCTCGATGATACCTTGGACGACTTCCTGGCGGACACGGCGGTGCGCTCGGACGCCGCCGCCCGGGCCGCCGTGCGCGACGGCGACCCCTCCATCGACGTGCTGGTGATGGTGCGCCATGCGGACGGCACCATTCATTTCCTGCCGTGGCAGGAGGATGGCCGCGCCGTACCCACAGACGCGCCGCCCTCCCGCGAGGAATGTTTGGCAATCCTGCGGCAATCACTTCGTCTGCCAGCCTCGTTTTCCAAACGATGGACGATTGATAGGGTTATCGAGGATTTGGAGCGGCAGACTGCAACGTTGCCTACGTGGCAGGAGGCTTCATTGTTGAAAGGAGAACTTGTGCTTGTGTTGGAGCCAGATTTGACAACTCGTGTGGCAGGATCTATACTTCATTATAGTAAAGCGTCTGGCCTGACCTATCAGCGAGAGGAGCCTGATGAACGCACGTGAGTTTAATTTGCTAGAAGAGCCGTGGGTTCGGGTATTGCGGCCCGACTGCACGGTGGCGGAGGTCTCGCTCGCCGAGGCTCTGCTGAACGCGCATGAATACGTCGACCTCGCCGGCGAGATGCCCACGCAGGACGCCGCCGTGCTCCGCGTGTTTTTGGCCCTCCTCTTCGCCGTCTTCACGCGGGTGGACGCCGAGGGGCGCGAGGCTCCGTTTGTCCGCCCCAAGGACGCCATCGTCCGCTGGCGCGAAATCTGGGCGCTGGGTCGTTTCCCCGAAAAGCCGCTCCGCGACTATTTCGCCCGCTGGCACGACCGCTTCTGGCTCTTCGACCCCGACCACCCTTTCTTCCAGGTCCCCGACAAAGCCTGGAAGCGCGTGAAGAAAACGACGGAAAACAAAAAGAAAGGGACTTCCACGACCACCATCGAAGAGGCCGGTACCGCCGGCGACGTCGCGAAGCTGAACGGAGAACTTTTGGAGAGCGACAACAAACTACGCCTCTTCAAGACGGTCGGCATGGACGGCCTGACCTACGCCCAAGCGACACGCTGGTTGATTTCTCTCATGGCCTATGACGACACTTCCGCGAAGGCGACGAAAGACCTGCCAGAAGGCCAGAAGTATCCCTCACCGGGCGTTGGCTGGCTGGGGCGTCTTGGTTACATTCAGGCGCAGGGCAAGACCCTTTTCGAGACGTTGATGCTGAATCTGACGTTGTTGCGGGATGGCCAAACGGCGTGGGAGTCGCGCGTGGTGTCTGAGGATGCTTACTTGGTGCGTCCTTGCTGGGAGCTTGACCGCCCGCGGGATCGGGAGCGTACAGAGGTGCCATTACCAAAGACCCTTGCCGCGCTTTGCACGGTGCAGTCGCGCCGAATGCGTCTGTCTCGCCAAGGCGACAGGGTGGGGGGCTACCTTTTGTTGGGCGGGGACTTCTTCAACAAGGAGGATGCGTTCGTGGAGCAGATGACCCTGTGGCGTAACGCGAACGCGGGGAAAAAGAACCAACCTCCTTGTTTTGTGCCTTGTCAGCATGACGCATCCAAGCAGTTCTGGCGGGAGTTTCCGACGGCCTTTGTCCCCTCCGACAAGGAGGGAGAGCGCCAGCCCGGTGTGGTGAAGTGGGTCACGACGTTGCGCAAGCAGAATTGCTTGGACAGAAACGCCTTGGTTCGTTTCTCCGTCTGCGCGATGGGTTATGGCGACAAATATTTCTTCGTAAAGGACACCTTTGAGGACTGCTTAGCCTTTCATACCGCGCTGTTGGACGATGCCGGCGTGGGCGCCCGCGAACGCATCGTCGCGGAAATTGAGCTGTGCGAGAAAGCCGCAGGCGCCGTCGGGTGGTTGGCACGCAATCTCGCCACGGCCGCCGGCGGTGAGACGGATGGCGCGGCGGCGCGCGACCAATTCTACTTTCGGGTGGACCGACCGTTTCGGCAATGGTTGGAGGCGCTTGACCCCGCGGGCGACGTCGATGCGGCTATCGATGTCTGGCGCGACACGGCGCGGAATATCGCCTTGACGTTAGGCGATGAGTTGACGCGGGCGGCGGGCCCTGCGGCCTTCGTTGGACGCACGGTCAAGAAAAAGTTGGCCGGCAAGGAAAGGGCGATGCACTACTCCACGCCGGAGGCCAGGCGATCCTTTATGGGGGCAATTTCCGCTATTTATCCGAAGACGAAAGGAGCATGATGGCAACCGAAAAAGAGTTGTTGCGCGGCTTCGTCGCCAGGCGCCTGCGAGCGTTGGCGGCCCTGCCCGAACACCCGCGGAAGGCCGCACTGGCCAACTTGCGGCGAGGCGTCGGCTATGCGCCGGGGGATCTGCCGGAGCTGTGGGGCGCCTTCTTGGAGGATCTTCCGCCCGAGCTGGAGAGCAAGAATGGCAGACCGACCAAAGCCGAGTGGGCCGCCTATCTGGCACTGACTTTCTACGCCCTCCACCAACAAGGCCACGACTTGCCGCGCGAGGACATGAACCGTCCAGGTGAGGGCTTTGGCAAGGCCGTGCGCCGCCTGGCGAACACGCAACTTAGGCCTAAGGAAGGCCCGGAGGATGCGCCCGTCCTGCGGCGATTCAACGCCTTGGCCACGGCCGAGGCCATGCCCGAACGCGCCCACCACCTGCGCGGCATCGTCCAGCTTCTGCGGGCCGAGGGCGTGCCGCTCGACTACGTGCGCTTGGCCGAGGATCTCTACTGGTTGCAGATCCCCGCCGTTGCGCCCAACGTCCGCCTCCTGTGGGGGCAGGATTACTACCATTCACCGAAAGACGAGAACCCCGAAGAGGAAAACTGACATGAGTCTTTACGTCGACATCCACGTGCTGCAGACCGTCCCGCCGAGTTGCGTCAACCGCGACGACACCGGCAGCCCCAAGACCGCCCGCTACGGCGGCGTTACTCGCGCCCGCGTCTCCTCGCAGGCCTGGAAGCGCGCTGTTCGTCTGATGTTCCACGACCTCCTCACCGTCGAGCAGGTCGGCGTGCGCACCAAGAAAATCGTTGGCCTGGTGGCAAAGGAAATCGACCCCGCCACTCTCACGGGGGCACAGGGGGACCTCTTTGGAGCCGAGCCCGGCGAACCCTCCCTAGAAGCATTGAAGTTGGCAGAAAAGCTCCTGACGGCCGCCGGGCTGAACATCAAGGATGCTGAAAAGGGCACCGACGCCCTCTTCCTCATGAGCCCCGGCCAAGCCAAGGCCTTGGCGAAGGTCGACCCCACCCAGAAGGAGAAGGACTTGAAGAAGAAGTGCCAGGAGGCCTTGATGGAAGCGCCTTCCGTGGACATGGCGCTCTTCGGGCGCATGGTAGCCGATGACCCCTCGCTGAACTTCGATGCCGCCTGCCAGGTGGCTCACGCCATCTCCACTCACGCCGTGCAGAACGAGTTTGACTACTTCACGGCGGTGGACGACTGCGCCCCCGAGGACAACGCCGGAGCCGGCCACCTGGGCACCGTGGAGTTCAACTCCGCCACGCTCTACCGCTACGCCACCGTCAACGTCTGCGCGTTGGAGGAGAACCTCAAGGCCGATACGCCTCAGGCCGTCCGTGCCTTCGTCGAGGCCTTCGTTCGCTCCATGCCCACCGGCAAGCAGAACACCTTCGCCAACCGTACCCTCCCCGACGCCGTCGTCGTCATGCTCCGCGACGACCAGCCTGTGAATCTCTGCGGTGCCTTCGAGAAGCCCGTCGCCGCGAAGGAAGACGAGGGCTACGGTTACGTCGAGGCCTCCAAGAAGGCCCTTTGCGACTATGCCAAGCAGGTGCAGGACTACGTCTCCGCGCCCGTGAAGACCCTGAGGGTCGGCCCGGACGGCACGTTGGCGGAGGTGCTCGCGAAGCTGGAAGCGGAGGTGAAGGAACGCTTGGGGGCGAAGTGATGGCGACACTTCTCCTGCGTCTGTCCGCGCCGCTCCAAAGCTGGGGCTCGGACTCCAAGTTCGAGACGCGCAAGACCAATCGCGAGCCCACCAAGAGCGGCATCCTCGGCCTCGTGGCCGCCGCTCTCGGCCTCCGTCGCGACGATGAGGAAGGCCTTGCCCGCCTCGCCCGCCTTCGCTTCGGCGTGCGCGTCGACCGCGAGGGTGATTTGCTGGTGGATTTCCACACCGCCCATCGCGTGGATGGCAAAAAGGAGACCTCTTGGGTCACCTATCGCCACTATCTGTGTGACGCCGTCTTTCTCGTCGGGCTGGAGAGCGATGACCGCGCGTGGTTGGGCGAGATCGAGGCGGCCCTGCGCCGCCCCGTCTACCCGCCCTTCCTCGGCCGCCGCTCCTGCCCGCCTACTCAGCCGCTCTGCCTGGGCCTCCGCGAGGCCGCGCTGGAGGAAGCCCTTCGCGCCGAGCCGCGCCTGGTCAAGCTCCGCCGCGGCGAGGGCGAAGGCCTTCGTCTGGTGATCGACGCCGTGCCCGGTGAGCCCGGCGTGCCCGTGCGCGATCTGCCGCTCTCCTTCAGCCCCCTTCAGCGCCGCTTTGGCTTCCGCCCCGCACGCGAGGTCTTTATCCCCGCGCCCTCGCCGCCCGAACCCGAGACCGCGCACAATCCCTTGGCGGAACTGTGAGGTGCACCATGTATCTATCCCAAGTGGAATTGGACCCGCGCAATCGTGAGACCCTCCGCGCCTTTAACGTGCCGCGCCGCCTACACGGTGCCGTCGAGGCCGCCTTCATGGGCCCGCGTACGCGCCGTCTCTGGCGTCTTGACCGTCGCGCCAGCCGCCTCTGGCTTCTCATCCTCAGCGAGGAGAGACCCGAACTCTCCGGCATCGTCGCCCAGTTCGGCCCGCCCAATGGTATCGCCGAGACACGCGACTACGCACCCCTCCTGGCCCGCGTCGCCGAAGGAACCGTCTGGCGATTCCGTCTCGCCGCCAACCCCATCAAGAACGTCAAGGTTGCCGGTGGGCGCGGTATTGTCCGCAACCACGTCACCGTTTCGCAACAAGAGCAGTGGCTTGCCGAGCGCGCGCCAAAACACGGCTTCGCCCTCGAGCCCGACGGCTTCCGCGTGGTCGATGCCCGTTGGATCGCCTTTGACAAAGCCGCCGGTGGCAATCGAGTCCGCATCCACGCCGTCACCTTCGAGGGACTCCTCCGTGTGACGGACGCCGCGCTGTTCTGCGAGGCCCTCACCCGCGGTATCGGCCGCGGCAAGGCCTACGGACTCGGCCTCCTCACCCTCATGCGGGCCCCCTGAGATGGCGGCCGAGCCCCCAGGCATCAAGCGCCCTGACCTGCAGGCTCTCCCGCAGGTGAAAGATCGCATGACCTTCCTTTATCTAGAGCATTGCACATTGGGGCGGCAGGACGGTGCCATTACTGTTACAGATGACAAAGGTATTGTGCACATCCCTGCTGCTGCCATCTCTGTTCTTCTTCTTGGCCCTGGTACGCGTGTCACCCATCGTGCCATGGAGCTCATGGGCGATAGTGGCGTCGGGGCCGTTTGGGTCGGCGAGCACGGCGTCCGTTACTATGCTCACGGCCGTCCCCTTACCACCCGAGCAGGGCTTCTTATCCATCAAGCCGAACGTGTTAGCAATGTCCGCAAGCACATAGATGTCGTGCGCAGGATGTATCAGTTGCGGTTTCCTGAAGAAGACGTCTCTCATCTTACTCTCCAACAATTGCGCGGTCGTGAGGGCGCGCGTGTTCGTCAAGCATATCGCAAAGCTGCGCGAGAGACCGGGCAGACTTGGACTGGGCGTGCCTATGATCCCGAGGATTTTGCCGCTGGAGATCCAATCAACCAAGCGCTCTCTGCCGCTCATGCCTGCCTTTATGGCCTTGCGCACGCTGTCATTGTCGCTCTTGGCTGTGCGCCGGGTCTTGGTTTCGTTCATGTTGGGCACGAACGTTCGTTTGTTTATGACATCGCAGATCTCTACAAGGCCGAGGTTACCATCCCCATTGCCTTCGCCATTGTCGCGCAGGAACCAGAAGACCTCCCGTCCGCAGTGCGTCGAGCCGTCCGTGATGCTCTTGTCGAAAGGCACATCCTTGAACGTATGGTACGTGACATTCGCTGGCTTCTAGCGCCAGAAGATTTGCAATCCGAGGAAGAGGAGATCGTTTACCTCTGGGATAATACCATTGGTCAAGTTGCCAGTGCTACTAACTATTGCCACACCTCATCCCAAGCGGAGGATACGCGATTTTAGTTCTTACCCTCACTGACTGCCCACCCCGGCTGAGGGGCGATCTTTCTAAATGGCTGTGCGAACTCAGCGCCGGCGTTTATGTCGGCCATCTTAGCGCCCGGGTCAGGGATGCGCTTTGGGTTCGCATCTGCCTCAACCTTAAGACTGGTCGTGCCACATTGGTCTACACGGCCCCCGGTGAGCAACGAATGTGTTTCCGTACTCATAATGCCGGTTGGTCACCTGTCGATTTCGATGGCATCGTTCTCATGCGTCGACCACTCCCTGAAAGTGTTCCTGAGACAGGGAATATTCGCCAAGGCTTTAGTAAAGCAGCACAGCGACTCGTTGCCCAACGTGTGCAGGCAAAACAGTGCCGTCCTCTCGCCGATTATGTGGCTCTGGATATTGAGACCACTGGGCTCCGTCCCAAGTGCGATGCTATCATCGAAATTGGAGCAGTTAAGGTTGAGGCCGGACATCCTACTCAAACATTTTCTGCCCTTATTCGACAAGACACCCCTTTGCCAACCGAGATTGTCTCGCTTACGGGGCTTTCGGATACGCAACTACGCCAAGGTCACTCTCAAGAGGACGCATTACGTAACTTCCTTTCTTTTGTTGGCGATTCCCCAATCCTAGGCCACAACATTGCGTTTGATATGGCCTTTCTCCGTGTAGCCTGCCGTCGTTGTAATCTTCCCATATTGACGAATCCCTGCCATGACCTTCAACGACTCGCGCGGCGGCGTCTCCCATCTCTCCCAAACTACAAACTTTCAACGCTCGCTACATATTTTGACTTCCCTGCCCAAGCTTTTCATCGTGCTCTTCCTGATGCTCAACTCGTCCATCTTCTTTATACCAAACTCAATGAATAATCTTCTCTTTGTACTTATGACCCCGCTTCTGTGCTATACTTTCTTAGTCTATTCCCCGCCCACGCGGGGGTGATCCCCCTAATGCGCGTTTTCAAAGGCGAATACCGCCCTATTCCCCGCCCACGCGGGGGTGATCCCAACAGCTTGCCATCGAGATTCAGGCCAGAACTCTATTCCCCGCCCACGCGGGGGTGATCCCTTCTCGGTCAGCCCGTTGGCTATTGGTACACCCTATTCCCCGCCCACGCGGGGGTGATCCTTCGCGAGCCTCTGCCCAATTCGCCTCGTCAGCCTATTCCCCGCCCACGCGGGGGTGATCCTCAGAATTAAGGGTTGGAAGCGCAGCAAAGTCTCTATTCCCCGCCCACGCGGGGGTGATCCCCTCAAGACGCTTCAGAAACAACAATTTACCATCTATTCCCCGCCCACGCGGGGGTGATCCCTTGAGTGCCACTGGGCTTGCCACTGGCAATATCTATTCCCCGCCCACGCGGGGGTGATCCTCTAATACTGGCGGTCGTTTTAATCGTGATTTCCTATTCCCCGCCCACGCGGGGGTGATCCCCTTCGAGCGACCAACAGGCGTAACGGAAGTAGCTATTCCCCGCCCACGCGGGGGTGATCCGGCCTTAGCCAGCCGATTTGCCTTAATATTAACCTATTCCCCGCCCACGCGGGGGTGATCCCACAATCGGATAAAGCGTATTATGCGTTTCGGACTATTCCCCGCCCACGCGGGGGTGATCCTTTTCGACCGTTTGTTTGTCCGTGGACACGCGGCTATTCCCCGCCCACGCGGGGGTGATCCTACCATCGCGCAAACATCTTCCACCAATAGCACCTATTCCCCGCCCACGCGGGGGTGATCCCGACTTACCACCGCCCAGTTTGCCGACGACGCCCTATTCCCCGCCCACGCGGGGGTGATCCTTTATCATCGTCTCGGAATATGACGGGCTCAGCCTATTCCCCGCCCACGCGGGGGTGATCCCTCGGTTGTCCGCGTCGAGGCTATGTTGAAGCCCTATTCCCCGCCCACGCGGGGGTGA
Organism: uncultured Lentisphaeraceae bacterium; assembly: GCA_949288955.1. Classification (GTDB taxonomy): domain Bacteria; phylum Verrucomicrobiota; class Kiritimatiellia; order RFP12; family DVOR01; genus Spyradenecus. The sequence continues at coordinate 8,361 of CASEMS010000021.1, read as the reverse complement.
TCCTCCAACCATGCTCAACGAAAGAACGCGTAAAACCTATTCCCCGCCCACGCGGGGGTGATCCCCTCCCCGATTTTGTTGGGATATGCGCCATCTACTATTCCCCGCCCACGCGGGGGTGATCCCTCACTCATCCTTGAGCTCGGGGCTAGGCTTAGCTATTCCCCGCCCACGCGGGGGTGATCCTCTTGGAGTGGCGTTGCGGTTAGTTCTTGGCGGCTATTCCCCGCCCACGCGGGGGTGATCCCAATGTAAACATTGCGAGCGCGTGAAGGAATGCCTATTCCCCGCCCACGCGGGGGTGATCCTTGGATTGCTAACTTATTAGACTTCGAAGACGACTATTCCCCGCCCACGCGGGGGTGATCCCTTCGTCCCTCTCGTCAGATGGGTGGGTTCTATCTATTCCCCGCCCACGCGGGGGTGATCCCGGAAGCGGAGGGACAGGCCGCGCAATAATACGCTATTCCCCGCCCACGCGGGGGTGATCCCACGCCGAACACGAGAAGGTAACCCCAAGCGCCCTATTCCCCGCCCACGCGGGGGTGATCCGGCTGGTCGCGCGGCCACCGTCCGATCAATCTGCTATTCCCCGCCCACGCGGGGGTGATCCCCTATGCCCGTCAAGATTGTTTCGCCGCACTCCCTATTCCCCGCCCACGCGGGGGTGATCCCCATGACGGCGGGGCGGCTGTGCGGGTCCAGCACTATTCCCCGCCCACGCGGGGGTGATCCCTTGGCGGTGTCGCCGGAGCCTTCCTGGAGGATCTATTCCCCGCCCACGCGGGGGTGATCCCATCAAAGGTACTCGCATTCGCGTTCGGGTTGTCTATTCCCCGCCCACGCGGGGGTGATCCCCACAGTCCCCAGATTTTCCCGCTCACTATACTCTATTCCCCGCCCACGCGGGGGTGATCCTCGCCGCGCTATTTGGGGCCTGGCTATACTTCTCTATTCCCCGCCCACGCGGGGGTGATCCAGATATGATTAGCCCCCCAAGCGATAAACGCCTCTATTCCCCGCCCACGCGGGGGTGATCCCTGAGTACCGGCCAGTTTCGGATTGAGACCAGCCTATTCCCCGCCCACGCGGGGGTGATCCCTCACTCATCCTTGGGCTCGGGGTTAAACTTAGCTATTCCCCGCCCACGCGGGGGTGATCCCGTGCGCTTGGCGCGGGCGGATCTGGCACGGGCCTATTCCCCGCCCACGCGGGGGTGATCCTGCTCACGGCCGTGGCGCTAGAGAGATCCGTCACTATTCCCCGCCCACGCGGGGGTGATCCTCAATATGTTCAGTATGTTGACCTCGACACTTCCTATTCCCCGCCCACGCGGGGGTGATCCCTGCCACTTCTGGCGGCACTGGCATCAATGAAGCTATTCCCCGCCCACGCGGGGGTGATCCTAACGGTTGCATTGTTGGCTGCGTTTTGGCATTCTATTCCCCGCCCACGCGGGGGTGATCCTTGTAATCCCCATCGGGAGAGTTCGTTTGAGCCCTATTCCCCGCCCACGCGGGGGTGATCCCAACAACTTGCCATCGAGATTCAGGCCCGAAGTCTATTCCCCGCCCACGCGGGGGTGATCCCTCGGCGCTTGGCGATGAGGCTCTCGCGGATCCACTATTCCCCGCCCACGCGGGGGTGATCCCCGCCGCCGCCAGCTCATCGGCCGCGCCCAGTTCTATTCCCCGCCCACGCGGGGGTGATCCCCAATGCCCCGGCTTCCGTTGCTACCTCCGCCCCTATTCCCCGCCCACGCGGGGGTGATCCCTCGACGCGCTCGCCGACCAAATGGAGGCGACCCTATTCCCCGCCCACGCGGGGGTGATCCCCTTCTGACTGATCCGTGGTCATGTGCGGGCCCCTATTCCCCGCCCACGCGGGGGTGATCCCTACGCCGGCGCCCTTTACCAAGGCCTCGGCTTCTATTCCCCGCCCACGCGGGGGTGATCCGGCCCGCCGCCCCCGCCGCTGAAAGGAGCCAAACTATTCCCCGCCCACGCGGGGGTGATCCCGAGATTGTAAAGCGCGCTCAACGCACTGGTACCTATTCCCCGCCCACGCGGGGGTGATCCTCTTTCGTCACCCTGTCGGCCCTTCCAGAGGAGCTATTCCCCGCCCACGCGGGGGTGATCCTCAATGGTCTATTTTGAGGATTAGTATATAGTCCTATTCCCCGCCCACGCGGGGGTGATCCTCCGTCTTTGCGTGACCCTGGTACTCATTTAACCTATTCCCCGCCCACGCGGGGGTGATCCAATGAGCTTTAATAATCTCAATGTAACGAGAACCTATTCCCCGCCCACGCGGGGGTGATCCGGCCATAATGCCGCTCAACGTTCTTACACCAATCTATTCCCCGCCCACGCGGGGGTGATTCGGGCATCCAGTTTGGGAGCAACGGCGTGAGGATCTATTCCCCGCCCACGCGGGGGTGATCCCAATTTCCGGGAGCGCCGCCATCTCGCACGAATCTATTCCCCGCCCACGCGGGGGTGATCCAATGCCCTTAAAATCGGGAACAAAGCGCTCAAGCTATTCCCCGCCCACGCGGGGGTGATCCCACGTGGAAAGTTCGTACGAACAGTGTTGTTCGCTATTCCCCGCCCACGCGGGGGTGATCCTTTTGCCGCGCTGCCTACCCTCAATGGGGATTTCTATTCCCCGCCCACGCGGGGGTGATCCCAGGGATGGTACCAGTACGTTGGGCACGCTTGACTATTCCCCGCCCACGCGGGGGTGATCCCCATGTGCGAAAAACCGCGGATAGCCGAAAAAACTATTCCCCGCCCACGCGGGGGTGATCCCAAGGCATTGACAGGCTTTCTACAGGTTATCAACTATTCCCCGCCCACGCGGGGGTGATCCTGTGCGTGCTGACCTGACCTATCAGCAAGGTATCTATTCCCCGCCCACGCGGGGGTGATCCAACCAATCGTCTCGCAATTCAGTTTGCCCGAGACTATTCCCCGCCCACGCGGGGGTGATCCCTGCATGTCTTGTTATCATCCGATCCGAATCTTCTATTCCCCGCCCACGCGGGGGTGATCCCCAGTGGTTCCGTGATGAGAATTTGCAAGATTCCTATTCCCCGCCCACGCGGGGGTGATCCGGGGATGACGAAAGATTCGGATCGGATGATAGCCTATTCCCCGCCCACGCGGGGGTGATCCCGCGACCACAAGCGTTAGGATGACGGATGAGGACTATTCCCCGCCCACGCGGGGGTGATCCTAGACGCGCCAAACAAATGGACGAACGGGAATGCTATTCCCCGCCCACGCGGGGGTGATCCATGCCGCTCAACCGCCGAACACCAATCAACGGCCTATTCCCCGCCCACGCGGGGGTGATCCTACCCCTGTACTCTACCGCAACCGCGTTGCACACTATTCCCCGCCCACGCGGGGGTGATCCCTGACCAGCGGGAGGAGCCGCGGGCGCCGTATCCTATTCCCCGCCCACGCGGGGGTGATCCATCGCATTCATCTTTTCGGTGACACCCGACTGACTATTCCCCGCCCACGCGGGGGTGATCCCACCATGGGGGTAGACGAACCACCAAGGTATTCCTATTCCCCGCCCACGCGGGGGTGATCCTCCATTATCACTTCTGAAATGCGGTCGGCTTATCTATTCCCCGCCCACGCGGGGGTGATCCTTGGCGGATGTTGCCTCGTGGCTACGTCAATCGCTATTCCCCGCCCACGCGGGGGTGATCCTGGGCCAATGGGATGACGAAAAATGCGAACTGGCTATTCCCCGCCCACGCGGGGGTGATCCTCCTCCTTCTAAGTCGTTGATACTTAAATAGGTCTATTCCCCGCCCACGCGGGGGTGATCCCAAAGAGCCGCCGATGGAGCCCAGGGCCCCTAGCTATTCCCCGCCCACGCGGGGGTGATCCGCTCGCGGGTACTCAAAATGCCAGCGTGTCTGCCTATTCCCCGCCCACGCGGGGGTGATCCCCGTTGGAAGCTGTCCCAAATAAGTCGATTAGGCTATTCCCCGCCCACGCGGGGGTGATCCCTTTCCAGGTGTCGCCAGGGAGCACCTCCTCCACTATTCCCCGCCCACGCGGGGGTGATCCCGACTTCATCGAGCGCTATCGTCTTGCCGGTCACTATTCCCCGCCCACGCGGGGGTGATCCTAGGCTTATCGAGGGGAATAACCGAACCGTCAGCTATTCCCCGCCCACGCGGGGGTGATCCGGAGATTGTCATGTGGCCAATGCTCATCTCTGCCTATTCCCCGCCCACGCGGGGGTGATCCTGAGGCGGATGCCGTGCTTGCCAATCAACAGGCCTATTCCCCGCCCACGCGGGGGTGATCCGGACACGACCATGAGCTACGACATCACCGAGAACTATTCCCCGCCCACGCGGGGGTGATCCTATTTCCGTCCCATGAGCCCCCCGAACCAGACCCTATTCCCCGCCCACGCGGGGGTGATCCCAACCTTAGCGATGCGCCCGCCCCAAGGCCGACCTATTCCCCGCCCACGCGGGGGTGATCCTCTTTTGGGTTGGATTCATGATACCATCGCTAGCTATTCCCCGCCCACGCGGGGGTGATCCTATCGCGTTGGGTTGGCTTCGGTCTGTCCTTTGCTATTCCCCGCCCACGCGGGGGTGATCCTCAACTCCTGAAGAAGTTGAGTAAAGTCAGTCCCTATTCCCCGCCCACGCGGGGGTGATCCATGGACGAGCGCAAAGTCATCGGGGAACTCTGCCTATTCCCCGCCCACGCGGGGGTGATCCCTTGCTTCTGGAAACGGCTCCGGAAGGCTGTTGCTATTCCCCGCCCACGCGGGGGTGATCCCTCGGCGAGAAGGGAACCTTCACGGGTAACCATCTATTCCCCGCCCACGCGGGGGTGATCCTTACCTCGCAAAAAGGGCTATGCGGGTATGCGCCTATTCCCCGCCCACGCGGGGGTGATCCTGACGTGGCCGTGGTTGTGGACTTAGACGGTGTCTATTCCCCGCCCACGCGGGGGTGATCCTTGGATATTAGAAATTTTTTGTATGATTGGGAACTATTCCCCGCCCACGCGGGGGTGATCCCTCGTAGCACTCGGCGAGGAGGACGGCGTGGAGCTATTCCCCGCCCACGCGGGGGTGATCCCTTCGCGTTCAATCGAACTCTCCCCTTCATCGTCTATTCCCCGCCCACGCGGGAGTGATCCTACAGAACGCGGGCTGCCCTCGCGCTGGAGGCCATCAAGGCCGCCGCGCATGAGGGCCTCACCGGCCAGAAGGCCTGGGTGTGTGCCCGCAACAAACTCGTCGTCGCCCTCCGCGAGGCGGGCGTCGAGTTGGGCGCGTGCGCGATCGACACGACGCTGTAGGTGATCTATGACGCCTGGAAGTCCCTCGGCTACCCGGAGGAGTGAGGAGGCGACGCGATGGCCGGGGAGATTTCGTTGCGGGAGTTCGAGAAGCGCCTGGCGAAGGCGGGGGCGCGGGTGGAGCTGGTGTTGCGCGAGACGCTGAAGGACGCGGGGGGCTTCGCCCACGCGGAGGCGTTCAGGAACGCGCCGAAGTCGCCCACCGCCAAGCAGGAGCGCGCGGCGCGCAAGCGGAAGTGGGAGGCGAAGCACGGTAAGTCGAAGGCCACGACGCGCGCCTTCAACGCCGCGCAGAAGGCCGGGAAGAAGCGACGCAAGGCGGGCTCGCATTCGCGTCCGGCGCCGGGCGGGCTGGAGAACTCCATCCAGTGGCGCCTCGTCGGGCGTGGGGGGCGGCAGGACGCGGAGATCTACGTGGCGGCGAACGCGCCGGCGGGGAAGTACGCCAAGCGGATCCACGACGAGAAGGGGAAGTCGTGGCGCAATCGCGGCCCCGGCACGGTGGCCAAGGGCGCGCGGGCGGACGACAAGTTCATCGAGCGGGCGGTTGAGAAGGCGCGCAAGCGCCTCGCCTCCATCGCCAACACCCACCTGCGCAACCTAGGGCTCGTCTGATGGCCGGCGACCGTGCGCGCGGGACGTTGGAACGCGCCGCCGAGCAGTCGGCGCGCACGATGCTGGCGGCGGTGCGGCAGGCCATCGCCGAGGCCAGGCGGCTCATCGCCAAGGCGCTGTCCGGGGATGGCAAGGCATTCACCGAGGTGGGGCGCGGCGCGCGCGGGGGCATCTACGCGCGGCTCGACGTGCTCTTCCGCAACCGCCTGAAGGAGTCGCTCGACACCGCGCTCCGCGTCTTGGCCGAGACGATGGCGGAGGCGGGCAACGCGACGGCGAACGCGCGAGCCGAAGAGACGGGCGACGGCGTGGCGGTGCGTTTCTCTCCGGAGTACCTGCGGTCTTACCTGGAGCGCATCACGCCGAAGAACGCACCCTCGCTCGCCGCCGTCTACACCGAGAGCATGGGCGCGCACGCCAAGGAGGCGCTGCGCCTGGCGGCGGTGGCCACCTTCCGCGACGGCGCGGCGGCGGGGCTGACCCTGCGCGAGCAGATGAGGCTGTTGCAGGAGAACTGGGCGCTCGCGGCTCGGGACGACGCGCCCTTCCGCTTCGTCGACCGCGCCGGTCGCCGCTGGGAGAACGCCCGCTACGTCCAGATGCTCGCGCGCACCACCGCCCAGCGCGTCCGCACCGCCGCCTACTGCGACACGCTCCTGCGCATGAACCGCCCGCTCGTGCGCGTGACGAACTACGCGCAGGGGCGCGACTGCGGCGTCTGCGCCGCGTGGGAGGGGAAGTTGCTCGACATCTCCTCCGGACGGGAGTTGCGCCGCTTCGGCATCCCGTCGTTGGACGAGGCCCGCGCGGCCGGGCTCTTCCACCCCAACTGCGTGCACAACGTCCTCTATGTGCCCATCGACGAATACCCGCCCGCCATCCTCAAGGCGCTGGGCGGGCGGCTCTCCTCCGGCGAGCCCGCCTTCGGCAACCCGGTGAAGACCAACGCTCTCAACGAGACCGCAGCCTCCGCCAAGAAACGCGCCGCACAGGCCGCACAGGCCGCAAAGGAGAAGGCCAAGCGCGAGGCCGAGGAGGAAGCCGCCGCCAAGGCAAAGCGAGAGGCGATGGAAACGCTGCGCCGAACCCGCCACGCCCGCGAAGCCGATGCTCTCGGTCTCACCGAGGAGCAGTACGCCACACTACGCAAGATGGTTGCCAAGGCGTTCGCGAAAGGAAAAACTCCCAAAGAAGAACTCACGTTTGCGAGTGTGCCAAAGGCCTTAACAGAAGCCATTCAAACCATCCACGGAATAGACACAAGCAATTATTCCGCCATCCTCATGAGAGGGAACGACGTCCGTCATACGTTTTCTAGGCACGGGAAAAGGTGGTTTGACGGGAAACGTTGGCATGGGGAACTGGACAAACGGCAAATTCCCGTACGCCCAAGCGATGTTCTTGGAACAATTCGTAAACTTAAAACGGCGAAAATGAAAAAGGGAACACCCGAGAAGGGGACCGACCTCCCAACGATTCGCGCCATTTACCCAAACAAAGCCAAAACCGTTATCTCGGTATTCGTCGTTGACATTCCGCGTAACACAATTCGGTTCAAGACGATGTGGGTGAAAGCCCCGCGGATAGGCGACCCATGATCCAAGCCCTAGGCCATCAACGTCCGAAACGATCCTATCACAAGCGGAGCACCCATATAATGCCAAACCAACGCGTCGCACGCAACCGTCGCCTTCGTTATACCACAGAATTGAAGATACGGTTGCAATCCCTCGACCGCGCCGAAGCCACCGTCTGCGCCCCACTCGAAATCTGGCGCGATCGCGATCCCAAAAAACACTACGAGACCTATGTTTCAATCCTGACAGATGGCTCCGGACAAAAACGGGTCATCAACGTGGTCGTCCGCAAAGAAACCTATGTATATTCGTGGCACCTCAATGCGGTGAAGATGAACCATGCGAGGAACGGGCGTCTCGTCTACCGGAAGCACTAAAAACGCCCAATCGAGCGCCAAAGGCGACCAATTGGGCTTGATAGGTTGCGTCAGCCCTATCCACGGACCCCCGGTGCTCCAACGGTACCCCTGCTTACGGAAAGCGCGGAGCCGCTATTTCCCGCAAGCAACATCCATAGATTGCCACACCTTTTCCGGAAAAGTCAAGCAAAAAACACGCAAAAACGCGCCATTTTGCGTCAAATCATATCAAAATCGCGTCAAAACGTGTAGAATGTCAATAGAATTGCGCAGGGCGCGGGGGATTGCTTGGAAAATACGCATGGGTCAGGGGGCCTTTCTGGGGGAGCGGGGGTAGTGGACGATGAGGCGGTGGGTCTGTCTGAGCGCGTGGGGGCTCAGCTTGGAGAAGTCGGTGGGTTTGGGGTGGTAGGTGCGCAGGAGGCGGTTGTGGCGCTCGACGGAGCCTTTCTCCCAGGC
>CASEMS010000020.1 GCA_949288955.1 uncultured Lentisphaeraceae bacterium | reverse complement strand
GTGAAGGGCCTCATCGGCGAGGGTACTGCGGGGTTCGCCCGTGGGAGAGTAGCACGCCGCGGGGACTTCCCAGAGGGGCCGCGAGCAACCGCTCGCGGCCCCTCCTTTTTTTGTGCCCGCACACCGAGGCAGGGCGGCGCCGTTGGAGGCGCTTGCGAGAGATGAGACGAATGAGCACGAAGCGTGCGGCGTCTCTGGCGGTTGGGGGCGTGATTTTGGTAGAATAAGCGATAATCGTAGTTGTAAGGAAAGCATTTTCGATGAACGTACCTCAACCACCCGGACGGAAGGTCGCCAAGCCGCGCTCGCGGACTGCGCGTCGCGCATTGGCGCCGAAGCCTGAACCCCAAGTACCTGCGGCCGAGCCTGTTTTGCCGAAGCCGTCGTCGGAGGCCGTGGCCGCCCAAAGCGAGCCGCCGAGCGAGCCTGCCCCATCCCTTTCCGTCCCTTCTTCTGTCCCTGCGCCCGAGCCGGTGGCGGAGCCTGCCGCGGAGCCGGTTGCGCCGCCTGCGGCGGAGGCTTTGCCGCCGTCGCCCCCTCCCATGCCAGAGCCGCCGCAACAGCCGCAGGGCCGTCGTGAGGGGCGCGATCGTCGGGATGGGCGTGACCGTCGTGAGGGGCGGCGGGAGGAGCGGCGCGACGGCCGCCGGGACGACCGCCCCCGCAACCCGCAACCGGAGATGGGCCCGCCCACGCGCGGCCTGACGCTCCTGGGCGCGAAGACCACGGTCTACAGCGACCAGTACACGCCCGCGATTCTGGAGGCCTTCGAGAACCGCCACCAGGAGAACGACTTCTTCGTGAAGTTCAACTGCCCGGAGTTCACCTCCCTCTGCCCCATCACGGGCCAGCCGGACTTCGCCACAATCACCATCAGCTACGTCCCCGACCGCAAGATGGTGGAGAGCAAGAGCCTGAAGCTTTACCTCTTCAGCTTCCGCAACCACGGCGCGTTCCATGAGGACTGCGTGAACGTCATCCTCAAGGATCTGGTGCGCCTTTTGGCGCCGCGGTACATCGAGGTGTGGGGGAAGTTCCTGCCGCGCGGCGGCCTCTCGATTGATCCCTACGCGAACTACGGGCGGCCCTCGACGCGCTGGGAGGAGTTCGCGCGCCAACGGTTGCTGATGCATGACCTGAACCCCGAACGCGTGGACAATCGCTGAGGCGCGCATGGATCCGATACTCGTCGTCTTTTCCGGTGGGCAGGACAGCACGACCTGCCTGATGAAGGCCCTTGCCGAGCGCGGGCCGGGGCTGGTGCACACGGTTACCTTCGCCTATGGGCAGCGGCACGCGTTGGAGGTGGAGTTGGCCGAGGCCATCGCCAAGGAACAGCGCGTGGCCTCGCACAAGACCATCCACGTGGATTGGTACAAGGACATCACCTCCAACGCCCTGATGGACGACCACACGCCCATCGCCTGGGAGGCCGGCGCGGCCACGCCCAACACCTTCGTGGAGGGGCGCAACGCGCTCTTCCTCCTCACCGCCGCCATCTACGCCAAGGGCAAGGGCATCCGCGAGCTGATGATCGGCGTGAGCGAGGCCGACTACAGCGGCTACCCCGACTGCCGCGAGGCCTTCGTCAAATCCATGAACCAGACGCTCAACCTGGCGATGGACTGCGACTTCGTCATCCACGCGCCGCTCCAGCACATGACCAAGGCGCAGGAGTGGGCGCTGGCCGACCGCCTGGGCTGCCTGGACTACATCCGCACGCGCACGCTCACCTGCTATGAGGGGATCCCGGGGGACGGCTGCGGCAAGTGCCCCTCGTGCCGACTGCGGGCGGCGGGGCTGGCGGAGTATCTCCGCACGAAGGGTGCGCGGCCATGAGGGCGGCGTGGGTGCGGGCGGCGATCGCCGCGGTGACGTTGCTGGGCGCGGCGGCGCTCGGCGCGCGCGAGGACCTGACCTTCCGCCGGGCGCAGCCTTCGCTGAACACGCTCGACCCCGCGAACGGCAGCGACACGAGCGTGAACGCCGCGATGTCGCTCATCTTCCAGCCGCTCCTGGAGTATGACTACGAGGCCCGCCCCTACAAGCTCATCCCCGGCGCCGCCGAGGCGATGCCCGAGGTGAGCGCCGATGGCAAGGTCTACACCTTCCGTCTGCGCGAGGCGTGGTACGCGCCCGACCCCTGCTTCGGCGGGAAACGGCGGCAGGTCAAGGCGCAGGACTTCGTCTATGGCTGGAAGCGCCTGGCCGACCGGCAGGTGGGCGGCTCGGGCGAATGGCTCGTGGGCAACATCAAGGGCATGGAGGCCTTCGCCGAGGCCAGCTCCGGCGAGACGCCCACCGATTACGATCTGGAGGTGCCCGGCCTGCGCGCCCTCGACGACCGTACGCTCCGCGTGGAGCTGGTGCGCCCCAGCAACCAGTTCCTCTGGTTCCTCACCATGTGCTACATGGCCCCCGTCCCCCCCGAGGCGGTGGCCTACTACGGCCAAAGCGGCCTGGCCGACCACCCCGTCGGCGCCGGGCCCTACACCCTGCGCAGTTGGTGGCGCGGCTACGAGATGGTCTTCGACCGCAACCCCGAGTGGCACGGCTGGGCCGGGCTCGACCCGAACGCCGAGGAGGTCCCCTTCGAGACCATCCGCTACCTCATCGTCAAGGACGCCTCCACCCAGTGGCTCATGCTCCTCACCGGCCAGCTCGACTTCCTGGAGCAGATCGACCGCAACAACATGGAGATCGCCATCGACCCGCAGATGGGCCTCTCCCCCGAGCTGAAGCGGCGCGGCATCCAGCTCTTCACCTCCCCCACGCTCAAGGTCTACTACATGGGCATCAACCTCGATGACCCTGTGCTCGGCCCCAACAAGAAGCTGCGCCAAGCCCTCAACGCCGCCTTCGACACCGTCCGCTGGGAGGCCTACTACCGCGGGCGCGTCCGCGCCCTCAACACCGTCGCCCCCAGCCACCTCCAAGACGCCCGACAAGGCCCCTTCCCCTACGCCTTCGATCTCGCCAAGGCCCGCCGCCTCCTCGCCGAGGCCGGCTACCCCGGCGGCATCGACCCCAAGACCGGCGACCCCCTCACCCTCACCGTCGAGGTCGGCAACGCCACCCAAGACACCACCGAATCGATGGAGCTCGTCGCCTCCTTCTTCGCCGCCATCGGCGTGAAGCTGGAGCTTTCCGTGAACACCTGGCAGGCGCTCCTCGAGAAAATCCGGCTCCGCCGCGCCCAACTCTTCCTCATGGGCTGGGTGGGCGACTACCCGGACCTTGAGACCTTCATGCAGCTCTTCATCTCCCGCAACCAATCCCCCGGCCCCAACCGCTCCAACTACGTCAATGCCGAGGTCGACCGCCTCTACGACATCGCCGTCGCCTCCAAGGATCCCGCGGAAATCACCCGTTGTTGGGCACGCATCCAGGAGATCGTCTTGGAGGATTGCCCGTGGGTGCTCCTCCACTATCAGCTCGACTTCTCGCTCGTCAATCGGCGCGTCCTCCACTACCTCCCCCACAACTTCCCCTACGGCATGGAGAAGCACTACCGCGTCCGCCGCGCCGCCCCCGCCGCCGACGCCAAATAAGGCTTGACCTGGAGTGCGGACAAGGTGCTAGAGTGGGGGGACAAAGAAGGAGCGTTCCCATGACCATTGCCGAAGTCTGCAAAGTGTGCGACGTCACCCCCGACACCCTCCGCTACTACGAGCGCATGGGGCTCATCCCGCCCGTGGCACGCACGAAGGGCGGTATCCGCGACTACACGGAGCAGGACGTGAACTGGGTGCGCTTCATTCGGTGCATGCGCGAGGCCGGCCTTCAGGTGAGCGCGCTGGTGCGCTACGTGGCGCTCTTCCGGAAAGGCGACGCCTCGCTGGCCGAGCGCAAGCGCATCCTGGTGAGCCAACGCAACCTGCTCGCCTTCCGCATCGAGAACCAACGGAAGGTGTTGGAACGCCTCGATGCCAAAATCGCCAACTACGAGGAGCGTTGCGCCACGTGGGAACGTGAGCACCTCCGAAAACCCTGACTTGGGCGCGTCCAATTGGACGCGCCTTTTTTTTGCCTTGGCCCCTGACCCGAGGAGGAACGGCGGCTGACCATCGACGACCCCACCGGGCTTTACGGCACAGCCACGCTCACCCTTTCGGGCTGCATCGCCGAGGACGGCCCCCCTTCCGCCACGGTCAGCGCCGATGGCACGCTCGTCATGGGCGGGAATGGCGCCTTCTGGCCCAAGAGCCGCACGTTGACGGTCGTCGGCGGCACGGTTACAACCGAACTCTCCCGGCAGAAGGGGTATCGCTTCGGCTACCACGGCGACTCGGCCAACGGCGACTGACACGTTTCATCACACGACACACCTGGCCCCGGAGCGCATTGCGCCCGGGGCCTTTTTCGTGCCGTCGGGATGTGGTATAGTGTGGGAAAGCGGCGCGGCGGTTCGCGCCGGGAAAGGATCCCCGATGAAGCGTTTTTGGATGTTGGTTTCGCTGTGTGCGCTGGCCGCGCCTTTGGCATGGGCCGCGCCGAACCCCGCGTATGTGCCTGCGGACGCGGATGTCGTGTTGGTGGCGCAGGGCGAGGACGAGGCCGGCCAGGCGAAGGCGGCGGCGTTCTGGGAAGGGCTCCTGCGCGAGGCGGGGGTGGATGTGGAGGCGGTCTCCCGGATGCAGGAGCAGAACCTCGATGCGCTCCCCAAGGAGGGCGCGGAGATTGTCCGCGCGGTCTTCGGCTTCTCGGAGGATTGGAAGACCTCCGCCCTCCGTTCCGTCGTCTATGCCATCGCGTTGCCGCGCACCGTGGACAAGGAGAAGGGGCCGGATCGCCTCTTCTTCACTGTCGTCTTGGAGAACCCGAAGGCCGACGTGGCGGCGATCGACCGCGCGGTGCAGGCGCTTCTGAAGAAGGGCGGCACACAGGTGCGGGCAATGTTCGTCAAGGATGGGGAGTGGTCGTGCCTCCGCCTCTTGGATCAGGGGTTGGAAGGGCGGCAGGCGTACATCGCCTGGCGTAGCCTGCCGGAGGGGCTGGCCATCGTGTGTGGGTTGGATTTCGAGGTGGCGACGGCGCGCTTCGCGGGCAAGGGCAAGGCGCTCGCGGCGGACGATCCGCTGATGGCGGCCTTCACGGCGCCGGCGGGGGCGAAGCATGGGTGGTTCCGCCTGGCCGTCCGGGACGTCGGGGAGCTTGCCGAACGCCTCTTCGCGCTCGATCCGGAGGCGCGTCAGCGCGCGGCGCTCGCGGTGCCGTGGCTCGCGAAGACCCATGCGCTCTCGCTGACGGCGTGGAGCCCGCGCCTGGGGGACGGCGCGGCGCGCCTCGTCGCGAAGACCGAGGACGCGCAGGCGGCCAAGCAGCTGCGCGACCAGCTGTTGGGGTTCAAGGGGTTGCTGGGGCAGATGGTGCTTCCCGCCCTGACGCAGAAGCCGGATTCCGTCCTCGCCAAGCTGGTCGCCTCCGTCCAATGCGAGGCGGCGGGGACGGAGGTCGTCCTGTCGCAGACCGTCGGGCGGGAGGATCTCGTCCCGCTCGTCAAGGTGTGGATGGAGCTCGCCCAGCGTCAGCAGGAGGCCCTGGGGCAGCCGCCGCCCTTGACCGACGACGAGGAGGACTTCGAGGACGAGGATGAGCCGATGTCCGAGGAGGACGCCCGCGCCATCCTCGAAGGGTTGGAGACGCTCTGACGCGCCCTCGCGCGGCGAAAGGAGGCCGATGATGCGGCGGTTCTGGCTGAGTGTGGCGGCGTGCGTGGCCGCGTCCTGGGCGTGGGCCGCGCCCAATCCCGCCCATGTGCCGGCGGGGGCGGCCGCGGTGGTCGTCGCGGACCGCCTGGATGGCGCGCCCTCCGTGGAGGCCTTGTTGGCGGCTGCGCGGCGGGAGGTGGGTGAGGACCCGGTGCCCTTCTCGCCCATGCGGTGGGTGAACCCCACCCGCCGGTGGGTGGAGGCGGTGCGGCGGACGGTGCTGTTCCCGGAGGGAGGCAAGGTGGGCGCGCGGTCGTTCGTGCTGGCGCTGTGCGTCCCGCGGGCCCAGAAGCGCGACTTCGCCGACGGGATCGACGTGGTTGCCTTCGCCGAGGGGGAGGCGATCGACCTAGGGGGCCTCACGCGGGAGGCGGAGGCGATGGTGGCGGAGTCGGAGGGGCGGTTGGCCCTCGCCCAGGAGGGGGCGTGGCGGCTGCTTCGGGCGGCGAAGCCCCGCGCCGACGTGCCGTCGGCCGTCCTCGCTTGGCGTGCGGCGCCGGGGGGCGTGGCCCTCTTCGTGGGGGCGGACTTCGCGGCGGCGCGGGACCTTTTCGATGGGAAGGCGCCGTCGCTCGCGGCGGAAAGCCCGCTGCGGGCGGCCTTCGTCGCGCCCGAGGCGGCGAAGGGGCAGTGGCTGCGCGTTGTGGCGGAGGACGTGGCGGGGCGGGTGGAACGTTGGCTGGCGGGGGAGCCGCCGGAGGCGGCGCAGACGCTTCGGGCGCGTTTCGCGTGGCTGACGCAGGCCCGGCGGGTCGCCTTCACGGCTTGGGTCGAGGAGGAGGGCGTGCAGGCTGGGTTGACCGTGGAGGGCGTGGACGCCCAGGCCGCCGAGCGCGTGCGCGAGGTCCTGCTCGGCTTTCGCCTTCTGCTCGCCCAGGGGATCCTCCCGAGGCTGCTGGCCCCGCCCTATGACGCGCTTGCCGCCTGGGTGGCGCAGTGGCCCTGCGCGGCGCAGGACGGCGTGGCGACCTTGGGGCTGACCCTCCCGAAGGCGACGCTCACGGCCATCATTCGGGAGACCTACGAGGGGAAGCGACGGATCCGAGATGCCCTCCGTGAGCGGGAAGGGAGGCGCCCATGATGACGCGGCGGGCCTTTCTGGCGGCCTGCGGGCTGACGCTCTGCGCCGGTTGCGCCGGGGTGGGGCGGCGCGCCGCCGCGCCCAACCTGGTGATCGTCTTTCCCGACCAGATGCGCGCGCACGCCCTTGGCTTCATGGGGCAGGACGCCGCACACACGCCGCGCCTGGACGCCTTCGCGGCGGAGGGGCGGGCCTTCACCCAGGCGGTGAGCAACTATCCCGTCTGCAGCCCCTTCCGCGCCATCCTGATGTCCGGCGCGTGGCCGTGGGTGAGCGGCGTCACGGGCAACTGCGTCTCCACCGAGCGGCGCAAAGGCCCCGAGCTCCGCGCCGATCTGGCCTGCTGGTCGGACGTCCTGGCGGCGGCGGGCTATGACCTCTGCTATATCGGCAAGTGGCACCTCGACGCGCCGCACCGACCGTGGGTTCCCTGCGCGAACAACCGCGGGCCGCAGAAGTGGAACGAATGGTGCCCCCCTGCCCGCCGCCACGGCTTCAACCGCTGGTACGCCTACGGCACGTATGACCGCCACCTGCGCCCGATGTATTGGGAGACCGACGCCCCGCGCGACGGCTTCCGCTACGTCGACCAATGGGGCCCCGAGCATGAGGCCGACAAGGCCATCGCCTTCCTCCGGGAGGCCAAGGGGCCCTTCGCCCTCGTCGTCTCCATGAATCCCCCGCACACCGGCTACGAACTGGTGCCCGAACGCTACCTGAAACGCTACGTCGGGCGCGACCCCGCCACCCTCGCCAAGGGCGATTACCCGCCCGCCGGCACGCCGATGGGCGACCATTTCCGCCGCTTCATGCCCTATTACCTCGCCGCCGTCGAGGGCGTGGACGAGCAGTTCGGCCGCATCCTCGACGCCCTGGAGGCCACCGGCCACGCGGAGGACACGGTGGTGCTCTTCTGCTCCGACCACGGCTGCTGCCTCGGCGCGCACGGCCTGGAGGCCAAGAATAACCCCTACGAGGAGTCCATGCGCATCCCCTGCCTGCTCCGCTGGAAGGGGCGCATCGCCCCCGGCCGCGACGAGGGGTTGGTGGACGCCTTCGACCTCGCGCCGACCCTCCTCGGGCTGCTCGGTCAGCCCATCCCCGCCCACATGGTGGGCCGCAACCTCGCGCCCTATCTGTTGGGCGAGGAAGGGGCCGACCTCACCGAGCCGCGCCTCTACTTCCACCTCTGGGGGCGCAACACGGTCGACGACTTCCCCACCGTGCCCGTCCCCCTCGCCGCCGACCCCGGGGCCCTGCCCGACGGCAAGCGTGGCCTGCGCGACGCCCACCGCAAATGCGTCTTCGTCTACGACGCCCAGGCCAAGCGCCTCGGCGCCACCCTCTTCGACCTCGACGCCGACCCGCACGAGACGCGCAACCTCGCCGCCGAGTGCCCCGACCGCCTGGCCGAGGCCCGCGCCGCCCTCAAGGCGCGCCTGTCGGCGATCGCTGACCCCTTCGCGGAGATACTGTGAATGGATTGGATCCTGCCCAACGTCCTGGAGCTGAAGGAGGAGGATCGCCTCTTCCCCCTGCGCGACCTCGTGCCCGAAGGCGCGCCGCTGGAGATTGAGATCGGGTGCGGCAGCGGCCGCTTCGTCGCCGCCAGCGCCGCCAAGCGCCCCGACGTCCGCTTCATCGCCGTCGAGCGCATGATGGAGCGTCTGCGCCGCTGCTCCCGCAAGGCCCAACAAGGCGCCCTCCACAATCTCACCTTCGTGCGCGTGGAGGCCGGCCGCTTCGTCCGCGAGCTCCTGCCCGACGCCTGCTGCCAGGCGCTCTACCTCTTCTTCCCCGACCCCTGGCCCAAGCGCCGCCACCACAAGAACCGCTTTTTCAGGCAGGAGATGTGCGGCGTCCTCGCGCGCATCCTCGCCCCCGGCGGCGTCTTCTTCATGTCCACCGACCACGAGGATTACTTCCGCGAGGTGGAGGGCTGGCTCGCCGCCGACCCGCGCTTCGAGCCCCATCCGCCCCTCGTGCGCCCCGAGGACGAGCAGACCGACTTCGAGCGGCTCTTCCTCTCCAAGGGCGACCCCATCTACGACTGCGCCTACCGTCTGAGGCCCTGAATGCGAATCGATCTCCACACCCACGCCTTCTCCGCGCACACCGCGCCCAAGGTGCTCGCCACCCTCCTTGGCCACGCCCACCGCCTCCTCCCCGGCTTCGCCGCCCATGGCGACGGCACCGTGCCCGACGTGCTCCGCGCCGAGGCCGCCGCCGGCTTCGACCGCTTCGCCATCTGCCCCATCGCCACCCGCCCCGAGCAACACGTCTACATGGCGCGCTACCTCGCGGCCCTCCGCTCCGGGGCGCTGGGCGAGGAGGCCGCCCGCCGCGTCATCCCCTGCGTCTCCCTCCACCCGCGCGACCCCGAGGCCGAGGCCCACCTCAAGACCCTCGTCCGCCTCGGCGCCAAGCTGGTCAAACTCCACCCCTTCGCGCAAGGCCTCCGCCTCGACCACCGCGCGAACATCCGCCTCCTGCGCGTCATCACCGACGCCGGGCTCCCCGTCCTCTGCCACACCGGCCACGATGTCACCGCCGGCGAGGAAGGCCTCGCCACCCCCATCCAGATCCTCAACGTCCACCGTCAGGTGCCCGGCCTGCGCATGGTCTGCGCCCACTGCGCCGCCTGGAAGTGCCCCGAGACCCTCCGCTTCCTCCTCGGCCGCCCCATCGGCCTGGACCTCTCCTTCCAACCCGCCACCGGCGTGGAGCCCATCATCCGTCGCTTCGCCGCCGAGCACCCCGCCGAGCACCTCTACTTCGGCAGCGACTGGCCCTGGGCCGGCCCCGCCGAGCACGCCGCCCGCATCGCCTCCTGGGGCCTCCCCCAGGCCCGGCTCGACGCCATCCTGGGCGGCAACGCCGCCCGTCTCCTCGGGCTTTGACCCACACGCGCCCTTCGCCCCCGCCCCTCCCAGAGGGACGGGGGCTTTTTTTGTCCCGCGCGCCGCCGAGCCTCGGCCGCCAACTCTCCGAGCCTCAGCCGCCAAGTCTCCCTGGATTGGCGGCTGATCCTTGGGAGGATGGCGGCTAATCCTCCGAGGCTGTCCTTCAGGTCCTTTGTGTCCTTCAGGTCGTTCAGGTCCTTTTCCGCCTGAAGGACCTGAAGGACTTGGGGGACCCGAAGGACTTGAAGGACGGGGCGTCATCCAGAGGTGGCCGCCGCCACCCTTTGCCTCCGCCGCCGATCCACCTCGGACTAGCCGCTAAGTCTCCGAGGCTCGGCGGCTGATCCACATCGCCTCAGCCGCCGATGGTTTTTCCTTGAAGCCGGGGCACTCGGCGCGGGAGGGTACGAATGTGCCCGGCGTTAGCGCCGAGGTGTTCCGGCGCGGCCGCGTCTTCGCGGAAACCCTTCCCGCCACCCCCCGCGCCTTGGCCGCCCCTCCGCCCGCCCCGCTGGCGGAGGGGGGCGGGATGTGCTATCATGGGATTACGCGAAGGAGGCTTGAGGATGGCAGAGCGGATGACGTTGGATGCGGTGTTGGCGCGGTTCCGTGAGGAGGCTCAGGGGAACAAGGCTACGTTGGGGGTGCGCTTCGAGCGGTTCGTGCGGGCGGTGCTGACGCGGGTGCCGCTCTATCAGGGGCAGTTCCGGCGGGTGTGGCTGTGGTCGGAGCTGGGGCAGGGCCATGACACGGGCATCGACCTGGTGGCGGAGGCCCACGACGGCGCGCTCTACGGCATCCAGGCGAAGTGCTATGAGGATGGCCACGTGGTCTCCAAGCCTGACATCGACACCTTCCTGGCGCGGCTGGGGGCGCCGATCGTCTTCGAGGGCGCCAAGCGTGCCTTCGCGCATGGCCTGCTCTTCTCCTCCACCGATGCGTGGGGGGCGCACGTGGAGGCGGAGCTGCGCGACCGCGCCATCCCCGTGCAGGTGATGACCCTCTCGCGGTTGCGCGCCATCGAGGCCGACTGGGCCGTGCTGGCGGGCTTCGCCGAGGGGCCCGCCGTGCCGCCGAAGGCCTTGCGCGACTATCAGGCCGAGGCCCTCGCCAACGCCGCCAGGCACTACGCCGCCCACGACCGCGGCAAGCTCATCATGGCCTGCGGCACGGGCAAGACCTTCACCTCCCTGCGCCTGGTGGAGCAGGAGACCGGCGGCAAGGGGCTGGCGCTCTTCCTCGTGCCCTCCATCGCCCTGCTCAACCAGACCCTCGTGGCGTGGTGCGACGACGCGGCGCGCCCGATCCACGCCGTCTGCGTCTGCTCCGACGCTCAGGCCAACCAGCGCGCCCGCCGCGAGGAGGACGCCCCCGAGGAGGGCCCCAACGCCCTCGCCCTGCCCCCCACCACCGACCCCGCCCACCTGGCCGCCCGCATCGCCTACCTCCGCGGGCGGCACCCGGAGGCCCTCACCGTCGTCTTCTCCACCTACCAATCCATCGGCGTGGTGGAGGAGGCCCAGCGGCGCCTCGGCCGCGAGGCCTATGCCTTCGACTTCGCGGTGTGCGACGAGGCGCACCGCACCACCGGCGTCATCGACAAGACCGAGCCCGCCTTCGTCCGCGTCCATGACGACGCCAACCTCCTCGCCCGCAAGCGGCTCTACATGACCGCCACCCCGCGCCTCTACGGCGAGGGCGCCAAGCGCAAGGCCGCGGAGCGCTCCATCGAGCTCTGCTCCATGGACGACCCCGCCCTCTACGGCGAGGAGTTCTACCGCATCGGCTTCGGCCAGGCCGTCGCCAAGAATTGCCTCTCCGACTACAAGGTGCTGGTGCTGACCCTGCCCGAGGGCGGGCTCCCCGAGGATTCCCCCTACGAGGCGCTCACCGACGAGGAGCGCAAGGCCCTCACCGGCGCCAACGACGACGGCCGCACCACCGCCGTCAAGCTCCTGGGCTGCATCAACGCCCTGGCCAAGCGCTTGGCCGACTCCCCCCTCCTCACCCAGGCCGACCGCGCCCCCGCCCGCCGCGCCGTCGCCTTCTGCCGCACCATCAAGGTCTCCAAGGCCACCACCGCGCTCTTCCGCAAGTTCGCCGACGACCCCCGCTTCAACACGCCCCTGCGCGTCGAGGCCCGCCACGTGGACGGCGAGATGGGCGCCCTCGCCCGCAACGACGCGCTCGCCTGGCTCAAGGCCGAGGGCGGCCCCGGCGCCTGCCACCTGCTCACCAACGTCCGCTGCCTCTCCGAGGGCGTCGACGTCCCCTCCCTCGACGCCGTCCTCTTCCTCTCCAAGCGCAACTCGCAGATCGACGTGGTGCAGTCCGTCGGCCGCGTCATGCGCCGCGCCCCCGGCAAACGCTACGGCTACATCGTCATCCCCGTGGTCATCCCCGCCGGCGAATCCCCCGAGGCCATCCTCGACCGCTCCGACACCTTCGGCGTCGTCTGGACGGTCCTCAACGCCCTGCGCGCCCACGACGACCGCTTCGAGGCCACCATCAACAAACTCCGCTTCGACAAACCCCAGAACCTGACCCTCGACCCCACCGCCCCCCTCGATGGCGAGGCCGAGCCCCCCGCCATCCTCATCTCCACCGGCCTGGCCGAGGATGCGGAGGGTGCCCCCGGCGCCGCCATCCAGGAGACCTTCGACCTCCGCTTCCCCGCCAAGATGGAGCAGTACCGCGACCTTCTCTACGGCCGCATCGTCCGCCACTGCGGCGACCGCAAGTACTTCGAGCGCTGGGCCGCCGAGGTCGCCGAGATCGCCAAACGCCACGCCGCCGCCATCCAGGCCCGCTGCGCCGCCGACCCCCGCGCCGCCGACACCTTCCGCCGCTTCCACGCCCTCCTCCAAACCGCCGTCTACGCCACTGTCACCGAGGAGGACGCCCGCGTCATGCTCGTCCAGCAGCGCCTCACCGGGCCTATCTTCGACGCCCTCTTCGGCGACAACGGCTTCACCGCCCACAACCCCGTCTCCCAAGCCCTCGACCACGCCACCGACCTCCTCCAAGCCCTCGACTCCGAGGAGGACCGCCGCACCCTCGACCGCTTCTACCAAGACGTCCGCACCCGCGTGGGCGACATCAAGAGCGCCGACGGCAAGCTCGAGATCATCCGCACCCTCTACGACACCTTCTTCGCCACCGCCTTCAAGGGGACCGTGGAGAAGCTCGGCATCGTCTTCACCCCCATCGCGGTCGTCGACTTCATCCTCCGCTCCGCCGACGGCGCCCTCCGCAAGCACTTCGGCATGCGCCTCTCCGACAAGGGCGTCCACATCCTCGACCCCTTCACCGGCACTGGCACCTTCATCGCCCGTCTCCTCCAGAAAGACCTCGGCCTCATCCGCGACGACGACCTCTACCGCAAATATACCCACGAGCTCCACGCCAACGAGATCGTCCTCCTCTCCTACTACATCGCCGCCGTCAACATCGAGAACGTCTTCCACGACCGCGCCGGCCGACGGGAGCGGTACGCCCCCTTCCCCGGCATCGTCCTCTGCGACACCTTCCGTATGCGCCAGGTCAAGGAGGCCGACCTCCTCGACGATGGCGGCTTCACCGAGAACTCCGAGCGCATCCTCGCCCAGAACAACGCCCCCATCTCCGTCATCGTCGGCAACCCGCCGTATTCCGTCGGCCAGAAGTCCGCCAATGACAACGCCCAAAACGAGAACTATCCGTGGTTGAATGAGCGGATTGAGTCCACCTATGTGGCGAACTCGGAGGCCACGAACAACAAAGCGTTGTACGATGCTTACATCGAGGCCTTCCGCTGGGCCTCGGACGTCCTCGGTGCGGACGTAACGGGGGGGGGTGTCTCTCGGGGCGGAATCCTCTGTTTCGTCACCAACGGCGGGTGGCTTGACTCCAACGCCGGCGCCGGCTTCCGCCGGTGCATCGTCCGTGAGTTCGACGAGATCTACTGCTACAACCTCCGCGGGAACCAGAATACCCAAGGCGAAACCTCCCGTCGAGAGGGCGGGAAAATCTTCGACTCCGGGTGCCGTTGCCCTATCACCATCCTCTGTCTCGTCCGCCTTCCTGCCGACCGCCACCGCGGCAACGCCACCATCCACTACCGCGACATCGGCGACTACCTCTCCCGTGAGGAGAAACTCCACACCATCGACCTCTGCAACTCCTTCTTCAACCCTACTTGGTCGGAGACCGCCACCGTCATCATCCCCAACGAGCACGGCGACTGGATCAACCAACGCAACGACGCCTTCGCCGCCCTTATCCCCCTGACCCCGGAGAAGAAGTTTGTCGAGAAGGGAGAGTCCTTCTTCACCGCCCAAGCCCTTGGCGTCGCCACCAACCGGGATGCTTATATTCAGAGCTTCTCGAAGCAAGCGGTACTTGACCGTCAACGTGACGCAATCGCCTTCTATAACGAATGTGCGCAACGGCAGGAACAGACACAGAATCCTGCGCTTATCAATTGGACGCGTTCGTTGCGGGAGGCTGTGGTCAAGGGGAAAAGTTCTTCTTTTGATGCCCAGGCTATCCGCCTTTCGGTGTATCGTCCTTTTCAACAGCAATGGCTTTACTTTGATTCCTTCTGGAATGAGGCACGCGGTGTCATGCCAAAACTCTTCCCGACGGGCGAGCGGGGGGAGAATCTGGTGATTTGCGTGAGTGGGGTGGGGGTCAATAAGCCGTTCAGTTGCCTGATTACGGATTATACGCCTGATCTGGAGTTCATCGGGAAGAGTCAGTGTTTCCCGCTCTATTGGTACGAGGAGACGGACGTTGACCTCTTTGGGAAACGCGACTTGGTGCGGCATGATGGGGTGAGCGACTGGGTGCAGCGGTTGGCGGAGCGGCAGTATCGGGCGACGGTGGGGAAGGAGGAGATTTTCTATTACGTCTATGGTTATCTGCATAAGCGGGACTATCGGGAGGCCTTCGCGGCGGATCTGAAAAAATCCCTGCCGCGGATCCCGTTGGTGGAGCGGCTGGAGGATTTCCGGAAGATTGCGGAGGTCGGGCGGCGGTTGGCGGCGCTCCACCTGAATTACGAGACGCTCGCCCCCTATCCGCTGGAGGAGGTTGGGGACTTCGCGGACAGGCGCATCGTGAAGATGGCCTTTCCGAAGAAGGATCGCTCGCGCATCGTGGTGAACGCCACCCTGACCCTGGCGGGCATCCCGGTGGAAGCCTATGCGTACAAGGTGAACGGGCGCAGTCCGCTGGAGTGGGCGATGGATCGCTATCAGGTGCGCACGGACAAGGCCAGCGGCATCGTGAACGACCCGAACCTCTGGGCCCCGGAGAACCCACACTACATCCCCGACCTTCTCAAACGCCTGGTCACCCTCTCCCTGGAGAGCCTCCGCCTCATCGCCACCCTGCCCACCGGGGCCTAAGCGGCGTCCGGCGGGGTGGGTTTTCCGCGAGGACGCGAGGGCGCGCGAAGGACGGCGGGCTAACGCCGGGCGAAAGCGGCGGGGGCTTGAGCCCCCTTGTTTCGCCCTCCCGCCCGCCGCCTTCGCGCCTCAGGGGCCAATCCACCTCGCCTCGGCGGCTGATCCACCTCGGACTGGCCGCCAAGTCTCCCCGCCTCGGCGGCTGATCCACCTTGCCTTGGCCGCCAAGGGTTTTCCTTGAAGCCGGGGCACTCGGCGCGGGAGGGCACGAATGTGCCCGGCGTTAGCGCCGATGTGTCCCGGCGCGGCCGCGTCTTTGCGGAACCCCGCCCCGCCTCACCTCAGCCTCAGCCGCCAATCCACCTCGCCTCAGCCGCCGATTCACCCCGCCTCGGCCGCCGACGGGTTTTCCTTGGAGCCTGGGCACTCGGCGCGGGAGGGCACGAATGTGCCCGGCGTTAGCGCCGAGGTGTCCCGGCGCGGCCGCGTCTTCGCGGCAACCCGCCACGCCTCTTCCCTCGCTTCGGCGACCAATCCGCCGGGGCTCGTCGCGGTGGTTGCCGAAGGGGGTGGCGTTTGTTAAAGTAGTGCCATGAAGACGGCATTGGCAGTGTTGGCGGCGTGCGCGTTGGCGTGCGTCGGGTTCGCGGAGGCTCCCACCGAGGCGGCGCGGGCGGTGATCGCCCGTTTCGCGGGGGAGGAGGTGGCGAAGGGGCTGACGTTGGAGTCCATCCCGGCGGAGGGGGGGCGGCCGACCTATGAGATCGCGGGGAATGGCCGGACGCTGCGCGGCAGCTCGCCGGTGGCGCTCTGCAAGGCCTTTTACATGAACGCGAAGGGGAAGGGCGCGGCCATCTGCTCGTGGACGGGGAACCGTTTCGACGCGGAGGCGGCCTTCGCGCCTTCGGAGGATGTCCGGGTGGTGGCGCCGTTCCGGCATTACCAGTACATGAACGTGGTGACCTTCGGCTACACGGCGCCGTATTGGGACGAGGCGCGGTGGATGCGGGAGATCGACTGGATGGCGCTCCACGGCATCGACATGCCGATGGCCATCATCGCCAACGAGGCCATCCTGATGCGCGCGCTGACGCGCCTGGGGCTGACGGAGGAGGAGGTCCTGGCGTGGATGGTCGGCCCGGCGCACCTGCCGTGGATGCGGATGGGCAATCTGTGCGAGCGGCCCGACGCGCCGATGCCGAAGGTGTGGTTGGAGCGTTCGGTGGCGTTGCAGCACGCGGTGCTCGGCCGGATGCGGGAGCTGGGGATGAAGCCGATCGTGCCGGCCTTCGCGGGCTTCGTGCCGCAGGCGCTGACGCGCGTGCGCCCGGAGGCGAAGCTGTTGGAGATGAAGTGGGCGAACTTCCACGGGTGGTTCCTCTCGCCGGATCAGCCGCTCTTCCGGGAGATCGGGCGGCTCTTCGTGGAGGAGTGGGAGAAGGAGTTCGGCGTGTGCCGGTATTACCTGGCCGACAGCTTCAACGAGATGGCCCTGCCGTGGAAGACGGAGGCGGAGACGCTCGCGGGGCTGGCCTTCTGCGGGGAAAACGTCTTCGGCGCCATCACGGACGCCAGCCCGGAGGCGACGTGGGTCATGCAGGGGTGGATGTTCGGTTACTCGCGCAACATCTGGACGCCCGCGCGGACGAAGGCGCTGCTGAGCAAGGTCCCGGCGGAGCGCCTGCTCATCCTCGACATGGCGGTGAACTACAACGTCTTCCGTTGGCGCAACGGGCTGGACTGGGAGCTGCTGGACGGTTTCTTCGGCGTGCCGTGGGTGTGGAGCACCATCACCAACATGGGCGGCAAAAGCCTGCCGGGCGAGAACCTGGAGTGGCTGGCGAACGCCCATCTGGAGGCGCTCGCCTCGCCCAAGCGCGGGAACCTGGTGGGCTACGGCTTCGCGCCCGAGGGCGTGGAGAACAACGAGCTGATCTTCGAGCTCATCACCGACGTGGGCTGGCGCGACACCAAGACCGACCTGCGCGCCTGGATGCGCAACTACGCCAAGTGCCGCTACGGCGCCCACCCGGAGGCGCTGGAGGGCTGGTGGGACGGCCTGATGGCCGGCGCCTACAAGACCCAGGAGCCGCACCCGCGCTACTTCTGGCAGCTCAAGCCCGGCGGCTCGCGCGGGTCCTTCCGCGGCGGCGAGGCCTGGGTGCGCGGCACGGAGGCGCTCGCCTCCTGCGCGGACACCCTCGGCCAATCGCCCCTCTGGCAGTGGGACGTGCGCGAGGCCACGGCCTTCGCCGCCGGCGTGCGGCTGGAGGATGTGCTCCGCGCCGAGGCGCAGGCCCGGCAGGAGGGCGACGCGGCGCGCGCCGAGACGTTGCGCGACATCGCCCGCGGCCTCTTCCGGGACATCGACGCGCTCCTCCGCGGCCACCCCACGCAGGACTTCCGCCACTGGCTGGCGCAGGCCCGCGCCGCGGCGGGGGAGGACGCGGCTCTGGCGGATTACTACGAGACGAACGCGCGCCGCCTGGTGACCATCTGGGGGCCGCCCGTGAACGACTACGCCAGCAAGGTCTGGTCGGGCCTCGTGGCGAGTTACTATCTGGGGCGGTACGAGACGTGGTGGAAGGGCGGCAAGCTGAGCGACTGGGAACGGCGCTTCGTGGAGGCGCGCACGCCGCTCGCCGACATCCCCGCCTCCGCCGACGTGCAGGGCGTGTTGGCGCGCCTCCGCGAGGCCGCCAAGGCCGCCGGCGAGGTGAGCCAGACCGGCCAGGCGATCGGCCAGTGGGCCCCCGCCGACCTCGCGTGGCCGGAATGGCGCGAGATGGCCTGGGATGTCTCGCTCGACGATCTGCGCGCCGCGCGCGCCGTCCGCTTCCGCTACGTCCGCGGGCGCAAACGCCTGGACATCGCGGAGGTCGCCGTCGAGGCCGATGGCAAGGTGGTCTGGCAGGCCAAGGTGGATGGCTTCGCCGGCACCCCCTCGAAGCGCAACGTCGTCATTCCCGTCATCCCCGCCGACGCCACGGACAACAACGGCTGCCGCCTCCGCGCGAAGGTGCGCGGCAACCGCGGCGCGGACTCCCACGGCGTGGTGGAGCTGCTTCCCAGGCGCGACTGACGGGCTTGCGTCCGACTCGGCGGTGTGCTATACTTCCCCCGCTTTTTCGGCCTCTAGCTCAGTTGGTAGAGCACGACACTTTTAATGTTGGGGTCGCGGGTCCGAGCCCCGCGAGGCCGACCATTCTCGAAGCCCGGCGGGCGTTGCGCCCGCCGGGCTCTTTCGTCCCCTCGCCCCGGGGGCGGCGCATGAGGGGGAGGGCCGCGCGCGCCATTGCCCCCTCGCGGGGTTGGCGGCGGCGTGGAGGGGCGAGATGTGCTAGAATAGGGGGGATTTCGTTTTGAGGACACTGCCATCATGACCCTTCAGGAACTGCAACAGGAACACGCGGCCTCGCTTCAGGCCGTCGCCGGGGCGGGCGATGCCGCCGCGTTGGACGCGCTGCGCGTGAAGTATCTCGGCCGCAACGGCCTCATCCCCGCGCTCGTCAAACAGATGAAGGACGTGCCGCCGGCCGATCGCCCGGCCTTCGGCAAGGAGTTGGGCGCGTGGCGGGCGGCCTTCGAGCAGGCGTTGGCGGAGCGGACGGCCGCCGCGCAGGCCGCGGCCGAGCCGGTGGCGGCCTTTGACGTGACGCTGCCGGGGCGTTGGCGCGCGGAGGGCGTGCCCCATCCCGTCAGCCGCGTGATCGAGGAGTGCGCGGAGATCTTCCACCGTTTGGGCTTCACCGTGGCCGACGGCCCGGACATCGAGACGAAGTTCAACAACTTCACGGCGCTCAACACCGCCCCGCACCATCCCTCGATGGACGCGAGCGACACCTTCTGGTTCGACCCGGAGACGCTCCTGCGCACGCAGACGAGCCCCGTGCAGATCCGCACCATGCTGGAGAACCCGCCGCCGGTGCGCATCATCAACCCCGGGCGTTGCTATCGCCGCGACACGACGGACGCGACGCACTCGGCGAACTTCCACCAGATCGAGGGGCTTTACGTGGACACGAAGCCGGTCTCGCTGGCGGATCTGAAGAGCACGTTGGCCTACTTCGCGCGGGAGATGATGGGGCCCGGGATCGGCGTGCGCTTCCGCCCGCACTTCTTCCCCTTCACGGAGCCGAGCGTGGAGGTGGACTTCACCTGCCATGTCTGCAAGGGCAAAGGGTGCCGCGTCTGCAAGAACTCGGGCTGGATCGAGATCGCCGGCGCCGGGATGGTCGACCCGCGGGTCTATGAGCACGTGGGCTATGACCCCGACAAGGTCTATGGCTACGCCTTCGGCATGGGGCTGGAGCGCATCGCCATGATCAAGTATGGCATCCCCGACATCCGCTTCCTCTACGAGAACGACATCCGTTTCCTGGGGCAGTTCCGCTGAAGCAAGGAGTCCGCCATGAACGTCCAAGACCTGCTCGCCCGCCGGAGCGTCCGCAAGTACGCCGACAAACCCGTGCCCGAGGCGGCCGTCCGCGCCGCGTTGGAGGCGGCGATGGCCGCGCCCAGCGCCATGCATTGCGACCCGTGGCGGTGGCTGGTGCTCACCAAGCGCGCCGACCTGGACGCCTTGGCCGACTGTTTGCCCTACGGCCAGATGCTCCGCCACGCGCCGCTCGGCTTCGTGGCGTGCGGCGACCTCACGGCGGCCAACCGCGGCGCGCTCTCCTATCTGCTCCAGGATGTCTCGGCCTCCATCGAGAACCTGCTGCTGGCGCTCCACGCGCAGGGGCTTGGCGGCGTCTGGCTGGGCATCCACCCCAACGCCGAGCGCATCGCCGCCGTGGCCTCCCGCTTCGCCCTCCCGCCCACGCTCATCCCCGTGAGCGCCGTGGCCGCCGGTTGGCCCGCGGAGGCGCCGGAGGCGCGGACGCGCTTCGACGCGGCCAAGGTGCGCTTCCTCTGACGCGATGGAGCGTTGGGTCGCCGACCTGCTCGCCTGGTTCCATGCCAACCCGCGCCCGATGCCGTGGCGCGGGCACCCTGACCCTTACGCCGTCTGGGTCAGCGAGATCATGCTCCAACAGACGCAGGTGGACACCGTCCGCCCCTACTTCGCCCGCTTCCTTGCCGCCTTCCCCACCGTCCAAGCCCTCGCCGCCGCCGACGACGAGCCGTTGCTCAAGGCGTGGGAGGGGCTGGGCTACTACACGCGCGTCCGCAACCTCCGCAAGGCCGCCCGTCTGGTGGTGGGGCAGGGGGGGAGTCTCCCCCGCACCGCCGCCGCGCTCCGCGCGCTTCCCGGCATCGGCGACTACACCGCCGCCGCCATCGCCAGCATCTGCTTCCGCGAGCCGGTCCCCGTCGTGGACGGCAACGTGGCGCGCGTCTTCGCGCGGCGCAATCTCCTCGGCGGCGATTTCCGCAAGCCCGCGCCGCGCCGTGCGCTCGCCGCGTGGCTGACGCCGCATATCGTCGCCTCCGGTGACCCCGGCGCCTTCAACCAGGCGATGATGGATCTCGGCGCGCGCGTCTGCACGCCCCATGCCCCTGCCTGCCTCCTCTGCCCGTTGCGCCCGGATTGCCGCGCCGCCGCCGAGGGCCGGCAGGCCGATTTCCCAGAGCCCCCGCCCCGCAAGGCCCTGCCGGAGCGCAAGGGCGATGCCCTCATCCTCCGGGACGCGCAGGGACGGCTTCTGCTGGCGTGCCACCCCGGTGAGCGGCTGTTGGCGGGCTTCTGGGAGCTCCCCGCGTTGGCCGCGCTGCCCTTCGCCCGTCCCGGGCGCACGCGCCGTTTGGGGGTCTACCGGCAGACCTTCTCGCATTTCCGCCTGACCCTTTCCGTCCGTGCGGCCCCGCCCCTCGCCGACGCCCCGTCGCTCCCCGAGGGGTTCTGTTGGTGCGCCGACCCCGCCGCCCTGCCGCTCACCACCGCCACCCGCAAAATCCTCGCCGCGTTCCCTTCGGAATGACCGCGCTCGGGGCGTACGTCCCGTCTCTCCCGGGGGCCCTAGGCGCCCCGGCAGCCCGCCCGGTCGTTTGGGGCCGCCCCCGCCTCGTTTAGGATCGGCGGCTGATCCACCTCGGCTCGGCGGCTGATCCTCCCCGGCTCAGCCGCCGAGCCAAAGTTATCAACAACCTCGCCTTCCCGCTTCCCCCCCGGAGACGGTCGCGCGGTTGGCGGGCGGTCTGCGGGGGGGGCGCGGTTTGTGTTATACTGAACCGGTGAAGTGAAAGAAGGTACGCCATGTCTAAGCTGACGATTGAGAACATCCGCCACGCGGCCGAGGTCTTGAAGGAGGTCGCACGGAAGACGGACATGATTTACGCGCCGAAGCTGTCGACCAACGCGCAGGTCTGGCTGAAGACGGAGAACCTGCAGGTTACGGGCTCGTTCAAGGTGCGTGGGGCGTATTACAAGATCTCGAAGCTGACGCAGGACGAGCTCGGGCGCGGCGTCATCGCGTGCAGCGCGGGCAACCACGCGCAGGGGGTGGCCCTCGGCGCGCAGCACCGCGGGGCGCGGGCGGTCATCTGCATGCCGGACATCGCGCCGATCGCGAAGATCGAGGCGACGAAGAGTTACGGCGCGGAGGTGCATCTGGTGCCGGGGACGTATGACGACGCGAGCGCCTACGCACAGAAGCTCTGCAAGGAGGAGGGGATGACCTTCGTCCATCCCTTCGACGACCCGGACGTGATCGCGGGGCAGGGCACGGTGGGGCTGGAGATCCTGGAGCAGCTGCCGGACGTGGATGCGGTGCTGGTGCCGATCGGCGGCGGCGGGCTCATCTCGGGCGTGGCCTATGCCATCAAGCACCTGAGGCCCGAGTGCAAGGTCTATGGCGTGCAGGCCGCGGAGGCGCCGAGCATGAAGCGCTCGATCGAGGCGCAGGACAAGCTGACGCTCTCCTCGGCCAACACCTTCGCGGACGGCATCGCGGTGAAGCACCCTGGGGATCTGACCTTCGAGCTGGTGCGGCAGTACGTGGACGGCATCGTCACGGTCTCGGAGGATGAGATCGCCGCGGCGGTGCTCTTCCTCATCGAGCAGCGGAAGCTGGTGTGCGAGGGCGCGGGGGCGGTCTCGGTGGCGGCGATGATCTATGACAAGGTGCCCGGCCTGCACGGGAAAAAGGTGTGCTGCCTGCTCTCGGGCGGCAACATCGACGTGAACATCCTGAGCCGCGTGATCTACCGTGGCTTGCTGGCGAGCGGGCGGCGGACGAGCCTGAAGCTGTCGCTCCCGGACAAGCCGGGGCAGCTGGCCATCGTGGCGGGCATCGTCTCGAAGTGCGGCGGCAACGTGATCAACGTGAGCTACGGCCCCTCGGGGGTGGACACGGCGTTGGCGAGCTGCGTGCTGAACCTGGAGCTGGAGACGCGCGACTTCACGCAGATCGGCGAGATCCACGGCGCGTTGGAGGCGGCGGGCTACCATCTTATAAGGGAGTGAGCCGGTGCTGACGCTGAGCGACGCGACGTTCCAGTATGCCGCCGGGCGCGGCATCGCGGGCGCCTCCCTGCGGGTGGCGCCGGGGGAGGTCGTGGGCGTGGTGGGCGCCAACGGGGCGGGCAAGAGCACGCTCCTGGGCTTGGCGGCGGCGGCGTTGGTGCCGCAGGCGGGGAGCGTGACGCTGGCGGTGACGGATCTGGCGGGGCGGACGCGCCGTTTCCGCTCGGACGCGGGCATCGGCTATCGGCGGCACGTGGGCTATCTGACGGAGTTGGCCCCGGTTTACGGCGAGATGCGGGTGAAGGCCTATCTGCGCTTCCGGGCGACGCTGCATGGGGTGGGGTTCATGCGGGTCCGGGGCCGCGTGCGCGAGGCGATCCGCCGGTGCGGGTTGGGCGGGGTGCAGAAGGCGACGATCGGGACGCTCTCGTTGGGGATGAGGCGGCGGGTGGCCTTGGCGGAGGCGTTGGTGACGCTGCCTTCGGTCTTGGTGCTGGACGATCCCTTCGCGGGGATCGA
Organism: uncultured Lentisphaeraceae bacterium; assembly: GCA_949288955.1. Taxonomy (GTDB): domain Bacteria; phylum Verrucomicrobiota; class Kiritimatiellia; order RFP12; family DVOR01; genus Spyradenecus. The sequence goes on along the minus strand of CASEMS010000020.1, from coordinate 6,611 downwards.
CGCGGTGCTGCGGGCGGAGTTCGCGGAGGTCATCCGCGAGGTGTCGGCCCGGGCGCACGTGCTCATCAGCGGGCACGACCCGCAGATGTTGGCGGCGTGCTGCGGGCGCTTCGCGTTGGTGGAGAAGGGCCGCCTGACGGAGGACGCGTTGGACGCCCAGACGGCGATGGCGCGCCTCCTGTCGGCCCCGGAGGCGGCGCGGAAGGAGCGTGGCTGAGATGGTGTTCTGGACGATTCTGCGGCGGGAGGCCTTCCAGCTGATCCGCTCGGTGCATGGGTTGGCGCCGCTCTTCCTGGCATTGGCGGGGGCGGGGGGGCTCTTCGTGGTCTTCCTCTACCGGGCGGATGGGACGGCGGAGACGCTGCCGGCGCTGTGGGGGCTGGCGACGGCCTTCGGCCTGCCCTTCCTGGCCGCGGTGGCGGCCTCGCGCGGGTTCACGCAGGATCGCGAGGTGGGGATGCTGCGGCTGATGTTCTCCACGCCGGTCCGTGCGCGGTGGTGGGTGCTGGGCAAGGTGGCGGCGGCGTGGGTGCTGTGCATGCTTTACGTGGGGGGGATGGGCCTTTCGTGCTGGGTGTTGGAGCGGTGGCTGCTCCCGCCGGACGCGCAGGTGCCGGGGTCGTGGCTGGGTTTCGGGCTGGCGGTCCTGGCGTTGGCGGCGCAGGCGCTGCTGTGGTGCGGGGTGGGGACGTTGGCCTCGCTCTTCTCGCGGAGCTCGGCCTCCACCTTCCTGGTGTCGCTCCTGACGTGCCTGTTGGCGCCGCCGCTGGTGTGGGCGGCGCTCTCGGCGGCCTTCGCGGGGCCGGTGGCGCAGTGGCCGTGGATCCCCTTGCAGATGATGGTCTATGACTGCGCGGGCGGGGTGGTGGACGTCCGGGCGTTGGTGGGGTGCGTGACGGGCGCGGCGGTGCTGATCTATGCCGCGGGGATGGCCTTCGACGCCCTGCGGCTGTGCGCGACGGAGCGGTGAGCGATGCCGGGCGATGCCATCCGCGAGGGGCTTCGGCGCGCCTTTGAGGTCGGGCGCCCGGCGCAGGGCTATCTCATCGTGGGGCCGGTGCGCCGCGAGGGGCGCGCGCTCGCGGAATGGATTGGCACGCAACTGCTGGGGGATTCCCCCGCCATCGCCGACCATGCGCACCCGGATATGCCGTGGTTCGAGCCGGAGAAGGTCAGCCGCATCATCAGCGCGGAGATGATGCGGGGGCGGATCCTGCCGCTGGCCCAGCAGAGTTCGCTCTCGGGCGGCTGGAAGGTGATCGTCATCGTCTCGGCGGATCGGATGCGCGCGGAGGCGGCCAACGCCTTCCTCAAGACGCTCGAGGAGCCGCCCCCGCGCACGCTTTTCCTGCTCTTGGTGGATGCCTTGGCGGAGGTGCTGCCGACGATTGTCTCGCGGTGCCAGCTCATCCAGGCGGGCGGGGCGCGGCGCTTGGACGAGCCGTGGCGCACGCAGCTCTTGGATCTGCTCTCGGACATCGACGAGAAGTCCGTCCTCTTGGACGCCGCGCGTGCGGACGTGCTCTGCGCCATGCTCGAAGACATGGAGGCGCGCGCCGAGAAGGAGGTGCGCGAGGAGAGCAAGGCCAACCGCTTCGTGGAGGAGGACGCCGACACGCTCAAGGCCCTCGTCGGCGCGAAGGCGAAGGCGTGGCGCAACGACCTGCTCCTGACCATCGAGCAATGGATGCGCGATCTGCTCTGCCTCCGCGCCGCCGGCGAGGGCGCGGAGCCGCCGCTGCTGATCCCCGAGCGGCGCGAGGCGTTGGCCCGGCGCGCGGCGGCGCACTCGCTGGCGCACCTGGGGGAGAACCTCGCGCTGTTGGAGACCTTGGCCGAGCAGTTGGATCGCAACCTCTCGCCGGCGCACATCCTGCCTTATTGGATGGATCGCTTTTATCTCTGAAAGGCCAGACATGAAACTCTTGCTACTCAACGGACCCAACCTCCGCCTCCTCGGCACCCGCGAGCCGGATATCTACGGGCGCTTCACCTTGGCCGACGCGGAGGCGTTGGCCCGCGAGACCGCCGAGCGCCTCGGCGCGACCCTCGACTGCTTCCAGAGCGACATCGAGGGCGAGCTGGTCGCCAAGATCGGCGCCGCGCGCGGCGTCTACGATGGGCTCGTCATCAATCCCGCCGCCTACACGCACACCTCCGTGGCGCTCCGCGACGCGATCGCCGCCAGCGAGCTCCCCGCCGTGGAGCTGCACATCTCCAACACCCACAAGCGCGAGGCCTTCCGCCACGTCTCCTACACCGCGCCCGTCTGCGTGGCGCAGCTGATGGGCTTCGGGCTGACGGGCTACGCGCTCGCCGTCGAGGGCCTGGTCGCCTACATCCGGGGGCGCCAATGACGGAGTGCCTGCCCGACGCGCTCAACGCGCTGGCCGCCCTCGTCGCGGCCTATCTGCTTGGCGCCATCCCCTTCGGCCTGCTCATCGGCAAGGCGCGGGGCGTGGACGTGCGCACGGTCGGCAGCCGCAACATCGGCGCCACCAACGTCTTCCGGTGCGTCGGCGCGCGGTGGGGCATCCTGGCCTTCGCGTGCGACATGCTCAAAGGCTTCGGCGGCGTGTGGTGCGCCGCGCTGCCCTTGCTGTGGGGGGCGGCGGTCGGGGCGGATGGCGGCCTGCTCCTGCGCGTGCTTTGCGGCACGGCGGCGATGCTGGGGCACATCTTCCCCGTGTGGCTGGGCTTCCGGGGCGGCAAGGGCGTCTCCACGGCGCTGGGGCTGCTGCTGGGTGTGGCGCCCTTGGCCGCGGGCGTCGGGCTGGGCGCGTGGGTGCTGAGCTTCCTGGCCTCGCGCTATGTCTCCCTCGCCAGCTGCCTGGCCGCCGTGGTCGTCGGGGCGATGGTCTGGACGCCGCTCTACGCCACGCACCCGCTCTGGTTCGCCATTCTCATCACCATTCTCGCGGCGCTTGCCATCCTCAAGCACCGCGCCAACCTCGCGCGGCTGGCCAAAGGCACCGAGAACCGCTTTGCCTTCACCGCCGCCCAACGCGCCGCGCGGGACGCCAAACGGGAGGGAACGCCATGAACATCGCCGTCATCGGGGACGGTGGCTGGGGCACCGCCATCGCCATGCTCCTGGAGGCCCGCGGGCACGCCGTGACCGTCTGGGGGCCCTTCGCGGACTACATCGCGGAGATCCGCGCCACGCGCCGCAACCCGCGCTACCTGCCCGGCCCCGAGCTGCCCGCCTCCATCCGCTGGACCGCCGACCTGCGCGAGGCCGTGCCGGGGGCGGACGTGCTGGTGCTGGCCATCCCCTCCAAGTTCTACCGCGCCGTCTGCGCGCAGGTCGCGCCGCTTCTGGAGGCGGGGCGCACGCTCGTCGTCAGCCTCACCAAGGGCGTCTGCCCCGAGACCCACCAGCGCATGAGCGAGGTCGCCAAAGCCATCCTCGGCACCGACCGCGTGGTCGTCCTCTCCGGCCCCTCGCACGCCGAGGAGGTCGCCCGCGGCATCCCCACCGCCGTAACCTGCGCCTGCGCCGACCACGCGCTGGCCGTCGAGGCCCAGCGCCTCTTCAACGGCCCCCGCTTCCGCGTCTACACCACCGACGACGTCCTCGGCGTCGAGATCGGCGGCGTGGTCAAGAACGTCCTGGCCATCGCCGTGGGCGCGAGCGACGGCTTTGGCTTCGGCGACAACACCCGCGCCGCGCTCATCACCCGCGGCCTGGCCGAGATGATGCGCCTGGGGCTCCGGATGGGCGCCAAGCCGCAGACCCTCAGCGGGCTGGCCGGCGTGGGCGACCTCATCGTTACCTGCACCTCCCGGCACAGCCGCAACCACGCCGTCGGCGAGCGTCTCGGCAAGGGCGAGGCCATCGGCGACATCCTCGCCTCCATGCGGATGGTCGCCGAGGGCGTGGACAACGCCCGCCTCCTCCACGACCTGGCGCGGGAATACGGCGTCGAGATGCCCATCGCCGAGGTCGTCTACCGCATCTGCCACCAGGGCCTTCCCGCCAAAGAGGCCGTCCTCCTCCTCATGGGGCGCGCGGCCAAGCCCGAATAAGAAAGGAGCCGTCATGGTCATCGGTGTCATCCCCTCCCGCTGGGGCAGCTCGCGCTTCCCCGGCAAACCGCTCACCCCGATCCTCGGCAAGCCGCTCGTCCTCTGGGTCGTCGAGGCCGCCAAGCGCGCCAAGCGCCTGGATCGCGTCCTCGTCGCCACCGACGACGAACGCATCGCCGCCGCCGTCGCCCCCCACTGCGAGGCCGTCATGACCCCCAGCGACCTCCCCTCCGGCACCGACCGCGTGGCCCGCGCCGCCCAGGCCGCCCCCGAGGACATCGTCATCAACATCCAGGGCGACGAGCCGCTCATGGAGCCCGCCCTCATCGACGCCCTCGCCGAGCGCATGGCCCGCACCGGCGAGGAGATGGCCACCGCCGCCTGCCCCATCCGCACGCAGGAGCAGCTCGCCGCGCGCACCGTCGTCAAGGTCGTCCTCCGCAACGACGACTCCGCCCTCTACTTCTCCCGCCTCCCCATCCCCTGCCGCCGCGACGGCGAGCCCGACCTCGCCTCCGGCCTCTACTGGCGCCACCTCGGCATCTACGCCTACCGCGGCGACTTCCTCGACCGCCTCATCCACACCCCGCCCTGCCCCCTGGAGACCACCGAATCCCTGGAGCAGCTCCGCGCCCTCTGGCTCGGCGGCCGCATCGGCGTCATCCGTCGCAACGACGAAGGCGTCGGCGTCGACACCCCCGCCGACGTCCCCACCGTCGAACAACTCCTCCTCCGGAGGCTCTGACATGACCCAGGCCCACGCCCTCTTCACCGCCGTCCCCAAGCGGCACAACTGCGCCCAAGCCGTCATGGACGGCTGCGGCGGCGCCCCCGGGCAGGTCGCCGAGATGGCCGCCTGCGGCGGCGGCCGCGCCCCCGGCGGCCTCTGCGGCGCCCTCCACGCCGCGCTCCTCCTCCGCCCCGACCACGCCGAGGAGATCAAGGCCGCCTTCGCCCGCGAGGTCGGCGCCCTCACCTGCCGCGACATCAAGACCCAGGCCGGCACGCCCTGCCCCATCTGCGTCGAGACCGCCGCCCAGCTCGTCGAACACTTCACCGAATGAAAGGAACTCCCACCATGAAGACACTCTCCACCGACCTCGCCCCCGCCGCCATCGGCCCCTACTCCCAGGCCATCGTCGCCAACGGGCTCCTCTTCGCCTCCGGGCAGATCCCCGTCGACCCCGCCACCGGCAAGATCCCCGAAGGCATCGCCGCCCAGGCCGAGCAGGCCTGCCGCAACTGCGGCGCCCTCCTCGCCGCCGCGGGGCTCGACTTCACCAAGGTCATCAAGACCACCTGCTTCCTGGCCGACATCGCCGACTTCGCCGCCTTCAACGAGGTCTACGCCAAATACTTCGTCTCCAAGCCCGCCCGCTCCTGCGTCGCCGTCCGCGACATCCCCAAGGGCTGCCTCTGCGAGATCGAGATCCTCGCCCTCGCCGAATAAGCCAACGCCCATTCGAAACGCCCCCGACCTCCGCGCGAGGTCGGGGGCGTTTTTTTTGTCCCCGCGGCCAACGCTCACCGGCTCAGCCGCCGATCCACCTCGGCTCAGCCGCCGATTCACCCCGGCTCGGCGGCCGATCCACTTTGCCCCGGCCCCTGAGCCTCCGGGGGCGAGGTGCTTTTTTGCTTGACAGCCGCCCACGGGGGGGGGGTACAATACGGCCATCCAAAAGGGAAAGGCCGTGCTTTTTCCGCAACGACAAGGACACAACACATGAGCAAACTCCTTCTCTCCTGCCTCTTCGCAGGCCTCGCGGGGCTCGCCGCCGCCGCCACCATCAGTTGGCAGACCTGCCCCGTCTCCGGCGCAGGCTACAAACTGCCGACCAGCATCACCACTCCTGGCGATCCAGATGCCAGCACGACCCTTCGCACCGCCACCATTCGGGCAACGGTGGAGGTCATCTCCTCCGCCTCTGGCACCCTTCTTCAGATCGGCGAGAACGCCAACAATCCCGCCCGTGGTATTCATCTGATCTTGGAGAGTGGCACGCTCTCCGCCAAACTTGGGACAAGCTCCAACTCAAACGTTACCATCAACGCCGTGGCCGACGCCAACACGACCCTCTCCGAGGGGCGCCACGAAATCGCCGTCTCCGTCTCGCGCACGAACGGCACCAACATTGACGCGGCCATCTTCATCGACGGGCAGAAGACCTTCGAGCTGACCGGCGGCGACACCGGTGGCGGCTACTGGCTGATGATGGCCTCCGTCGGGAAGGATTCCGCCGGCGCGAACGTCTTGGACGGCCTGACCGTCGAGGAGGCTCCCACCTTCGCCGCCAACGTCGGCATCGCGGACATGGAGGAATACTACCGCACCATCCCCGAGCCCACCGCCCTCGCGCTTTTGGGCCTCGGCCTGGCCGCCCTCACCCTCCGCCGCCGCGCCGCCTAACGCCAAAGCCCATCCCACCTTTCCCCCACGCGGCCCCGGCCTTTCGGCCCGGGGCCGCGTCGTTTTCCCCCCTCCCTGAGAAATGCAAGTAAAATGACGCATGATTTTTGGGAGTGCCGAGAATATCCGCATTTTAGGCTGCCTTTCTGGTTTTGGTGGGGCGGGGATAGGTGG
>CASEMS010000019.1 GCA_949288955.1 uncultured Lentisphaeraceae bacterium | reverse complement strand
CATCTCATTTTTTGGGTTGGCGCGCCGCCCCCCGGGGGGCGGGTTGCGGGGAGCCTTCTTTGCCTTACTGGATGCGTCATTACATTTTGCATCGATCGCCGTAGGCAAGCCTGCGCGCCCGCGTTGCGGGCGGCGCGTGGGCTTGCTATACTAAGCCGAGTTCGGAAGCGGAGCACGGTATGATTGACGCCTCTGTGTACATGATCACGAAGAACGAGGAACGTTACCTCGCCGAGACCCTCGCCTGCCTGCGCGACTTCGCGGAGGTGGTGGTGGTGGATTGCGGCAGCACGGACAAGACCCCGGAGATCGCCCGGGGCTTCCCCAATGTCCGCTTCCTCCATCATGACTGGGAGGGCTTCGCCCGCCAGAAGCAGTGGGCGCTCGACCAATGCACCCGCCCGTGGGTGGTGAACGTGGACGCGGACGAGCGCGTCCAGCCCGAGCTCGCCCAGGCCATCGCCCAGACCATCGCCGAGGACAAGGTCGACGGGCTCTACTTCGTCATCAGCGACGTCTTCATGGGCCGCCCCTGCCGCCGTTGGAAGGTGAGCGGGCGTCTGCATTGCTTCCGCCGCGGGTGCGGGCGTTACGACCTGACCAACGACGTCCACGAGGGTATCCTCTTCTCCGGCAAGTCCACCGCCAAGACCCACGCGGCGGTGCTCCATTATGGCATCCCCGACGTGGCGACCGCGGTGGCCAAGCAGAACCAGTATTCCACCCTCCGCGCGCAGGAGAAGTTCCGCAAGGGCAAGCGCGCCAAGCCTCTGAAGCTGCTCTTCGTGCGCCCCTTCACCTTCCTGGCGCAATACCTCGGCAAGGGGAATTGGCGCGATGGCTGGGCGGGCTTCGTCCGCTCGCAGATGGCCGCCAACTACGCCTTCATGAAGGAGGCCAAGCTCTTCGCCCTCTGGCGCGAGGCCAGACAAGGGAAAGACGCATGAGCGGGCTCTCGCCGGTGGCGCCGTATGACGCGATCTTCTCCCTTGGGGCCGCGTGCGGATGCGCGTTGCACCTGCGGCGGAACCATCTCCGCCCGATGGCGGGGCCGTTGGACTGGGTGCGCGGGGCGGGCACGGTCGGAGAGCGCGCGGCGTTGGTGGCCAACCGCTTCCAAGGCTGGCTGAGGCCGGAGAACCTTTCGCCGTTGGAGCAAGACCCCGGCTACCGCCATTGGCGCACGACCGACGCCGCGACCGGCCTCACGCTGTTGCATGACTTCCGCAACGAGCGGCCCTTCGAGGAGGAATGGCGCGAGGTGTGGGCTCGCTACGAACGGCGGAAGGAGCGCTTCCTTGCCTGCCTGGGCACGCGGCAACGGGTGCTGTTGGCGTGGTTCAGCCTCTCGGGGGCCGTCACGCCCTTGGCGGAGCAGGAGCGCGCGGTGCGGACGCTCCGCGCGCGCTTCCCGGCGGCCATCGACCTGCTTGCCATCGAGCACGACCCCGGGGCCGCGCCCTTGGGGGAGGCCGAGGCGGTGCGGGGGGCGGGGGTCTTCGCCTTCCGGGCCAACCTTTCCGCCACGGGCGACGCGCCGCGCGATGACATCTTGGGCGACCGACAGGAATTGGTGGCGGCCATCCTCGCGCGGTTCCGCCTGCGGGAGGAGGTGGCGCGCGCGGTGCGCCGCCATGACAGGCGGCGGGCATGGGGGCAGACGGCGCGGCGGCTGATCGCCGGGCTCATCCCCAACCGCGTGCTGCGCCAGCGCATCCGACGCAAAACCTATTGAGGGATGCCATGGGCAACGATCCGATCGTCATCGCGTTCTGCGTCTCCGATTCGTTCATCCGCCACACGGCGGTGGTGATCGCTTCCGTGCTCGCAAGCAACCCAGGGGAGCGCTTCGTCTTCCACGTGCTGTGCGGGGATCTGTCGCAGGACAGCCGGACGCGATTGGGGGCGATGGCCGGGCCGCGCGCGGACGTGGTCTTCCACGACGTGACCTCGGGGGAGGCCGAGGGGTGCCCGGTGCTGATGGAGCATCTGTCGCGGGAGGCCTACTTCCGCTACCTCATCCCGGAGCTGATCGACGCGCCGCGCGTGATTTACTCCGACGTGGATGTCTTGGTGCGGGGGGCTTTGCGGCCATTGTGGGAGACGGATCTGCGCGGCTGCCCCATCGGGGCCGTCCAAGAGGCGTGCGACGCCTCGCCCACGCCCTCGGCGCAATGGCGGGTCTATCGGAAGGGCATCGGCCTCCAAGACGGGAACGCCTATTTCTATTCCGGGTTGCTGCTGATGGACTGCGACCGCCTCCGCGCGGAAAAGGCCGCGGCGCGCCTCTTCGAGGAGACGCGGCTCTGCGCGAGGACGCTCTCCGCGGAGTTCTTCGCGGCCTCCGACCAGGTGGTCATCAACCGTGTCTTCCAAGGGCGCGTCCTGCCATTGCCAAGGCGTTATTGCATGACGACGGCGATGCTCCGGCTGTGCCCGCATGAGCCGGTCGCCATCCGCCATTACATGGGGCAGTACGAGAAACCGTGGTGCAACGTGGCGTGGAACTGGGGGTGGCTCCCGTATCTGCGGATGCTGCGGCGCACGCCGTGGCGCGGGGAGGCGGCGCGCTTCGTGGCGCAGCACCTCTGGGGCGTCGTCTGGAGCGTGCAGACGAAAAAGAACTTTCGGCGCGGATTCCTCTTCGGCTTCCGGGTCTTCAAGGCGCCCGCGCCTCTGCGGGGACGCAAGCGCAGGATCTTCCTGACCTTCGCGGATGCGCGGTTGGATAGGACGCTCCGCCGTATCCGACGCGAGGCCCTGCGGATGCGCTGCTTCGACGAGGTCCACGCCCTGACGGAGCGCGACCTGGACGCCTCCTTCCGCACGCGCTTTGCGGACAAACTGCGACCAGAGGTGCGCGGCTTCGGTTACTGGGTCTGGAAGCCCGAGATCATCCTCCGCCAGCTGGAGCGGATGGAGGAGGGCGAGGAACTGCTCTACACGGACGCCGGATGTCGGCTGAACCCGGAGGGGCGGGTGCGTCTGGAGGACTACTTCGCGATGGCGGCCCAGGCGCCGACGGGCATCGTCGCCACGCGCCTCGATGGTTACGTGGATCAGGATTGGACGAAGGGCGACCTGGTCGACAGGCTGGGCGTCCGGGGACGGGCGGACATCCTGGGCTCCCCCACCCTCCAATCCGGCACGTTTATCATCCGTAAGTGCCCGGAGGCCATCGCCTTCCTCAGACGGTGGGCGTCGCTTTGGGAGGAGGATTTCGCCCTGATGGACGACTCGCCCTCGACGTCCCCCAACGCCCCGACCTTCCGCGAGCACCGCCATGACCAGGCGGCCTTCTCCATCCTCGCCAAACTCGACGGCGGCGTCGAGGCCTTCTCGGCCTACGAGTGTTTCCCGAAGGCCAAGCTCCCAAGCGGCTCGCCCGATTGGTCGGCGATGGACACGCAGATGCCCATCTGGCACCGCCGCGACAAAGACTTCCACTATCCTCTGCGGTGGCATCTCCTGCGCTTTGCCTCCCGCTTGGCGCCCAAACGCACGCAGCGCCAACGGTTGCGCGCGATCTACCGCGCGATCCCCCCGAAGAACGCCTCGTGAGGCATGACCATGCAGACAATCCGAGTGGCCCTGAACACCACGCGCCACGTCCTTGAGGGCGAGGACGACTGGGTGCGCAAACTGCCCTCCTGGTTCCCGTGGGTGCGCCTCACGAACAACCTGGCGGAAGCCGACCTCATCATCCATAGCTTCTTCGACAACGAGTGGCGGGACTATCCCAACGCGATTGCCTTGGAGTATGTGTGGGAGAACGTGGCGCCGAACTTCAACCAAGCCGACTACTCCATCTCCTTCTCGCGCCTCTCCTACGGAGACCGCCACCTGCGCTTCCCCCTCTTCTGCTTCCTCCCAAAGTTCCGCGCCCTCTTCGCCCCGGATGGCACGCTGATCCCCTTCGACGCGCACGCGGAGGCCTCGGCGAAGACCCGCTTCTGCACCGTGGTGGTCTCCAACCCCAACCGCGACGGCGCGTGCGCGCGCCTCTTCGATCTGCTCTCGGCCCACAAGCCCGTCGATTCCGGCGGCAAATGGCGCAACTCCTTCGGCGGCAGGCGCGTGGACGACAAGGGCGCCTTCCTGCGCACGGGCAAGTTCACCCTCGCCTGCGAGAACTCCGCCGTGCCGGACTACGTCACCGAGAAAATCGTCGACGCCTTCGCCGCGCGCACCGTCCCCATCTATTGGGGCGCGCCCAACGTCTCCGAGGACTTCAACCCCGCCGCCTTCATCGACTGCTCCAAGTTCCCCTCCCTGGAGGCCGTGGCCGAGGAGGTCCGGCGGTTGGACGCCGACGACGCGGCCTACGAGGCCATGCTCGCCGCGCCCATCTTCAAGGAGGGCCGCTGCCCCCATGCCTTCGAGGAGGAACGCCTCCGCGCGTTCCTCGCCCCCATCCTGTCGCGCCCCCCGGAGGCCTCCAAACGGCGGAGCCGCCAGGCACGCGCCGAAATCCTCTGGGAGCGTGCCCGCCTCGCGACCCCTTTGGTCTCCCAACGCCTCCCGGCGCTCCGCCACGCCCTGCGCCTGCTCCTTTCCAAACGTTACCGTTCCTTTTGCAGAAAGATTGGGGACTGACCGATGCGCCCGCCACCGCCCCACCCCATTGGCCCACCCCCCGATGCCGCGCGCGACCGCCCGCTGGTCTCGGTGATTCTGCCGATGTATCAGGTCAAGGACTACCTGCCGGAGGCCATCGCCTCGCTGAAGGCGCAGACACTCCGCGACTGGGAGTGCCTGTGCCTGGACGACGGAAGCGGGAACGGCATGGCGGAGTTGGCCCGGGAGCTGACGCAGGACGACCCGCGCTTCATCGTCAAGGCCTTCCCGAACGCCGGCGTGGCGGCCACGCGCAACCGCGGGCTTGACTTGGCGCGCGGGCGCTTCGTCGCCTTCCTGGATCAGGACGACGCCTACCACCCCACTTACCTGGAGACCTTGGCCGAGGCCATCGAGCGGACGGGTGCGGATTGCGCAATGTGCCTCTACCAATCCACGCCGTTCGGGCAGGAGCCTCCCCCGCCGGCGAAGGCGCAGATCATCGACGACCCGTGCGACTGGTTGCTGAGGACGGGAATCACCATCACGGTCTGGACGAAGCTGTGGCGGCGGGAGGCGTTGGGGGATGTGCGCTTCGACCCGACCCTCTATGGCTCGGACGACGCACTCTTCACCTATTCGGCCTTCGCGCGCTTCCGCAGGGTGGTCTTCCTGGGCACGCCGCTCTACTTCTACCGTCGGCACGCGGGCGCGGTGTCGCTCCGGGGGGAATGCCGCTATCTGCTCGCCTGCCTGCGCTTCACCCAACGGTGGCCCAAGGTGTTGCCCAAGCCCCTGCCGCGTACCTTCCGGAAAGCCATGCTGAAGGCCCTCTCCGACCACGTCAAGACGGCCTACCGCGCGAACCTCCCCCTCACGGTGCGCCGCGCCATCGCGCGCCGCGTGCTGGTGCTGTTGCGCACGAACGGCCTCTCCGTCTGGGATTGGTCGTGGGGCAAACGCTGCCGCTGGTGGGCGCTGTGCCGACGGTGCGGGTGGCCGTTCGTAATCAGGGTGAGGGCACGAAGGCGAGAGGCCCCATGAGCGCGCCTCCCCGCGACCCCCACCGCCCCTCGCCGACCATGCTGGCCCCCTCGCCCTTCGCGAAGGACGCCCGCTTCCTGATTGTCTGCCCGCACCCGGACGACGAGACGCTCGGCTGCGGCGGCTTCATGCTGGCCCATCCCGGCCAATGCGACGTGCTGTGCCTGAGCAGCTCCGGCTTCGCCGAGGGCGGGCGCACGCCGGAGGAGGACGCGGATCTCCGCATCGCCGAGTTCCACGCCGTCATGGGCAAGGCGCTCGCGAGCGGGAGGCACGCCATCACGCGCATCTTCGGCAAACCGCCGATGTACCGCCAGTTGCGCGCGCACATCCCGGATTACCTGGAGGCGCTGCGCGACATCCGCCAGTACGCGTGCGTCTTCCTGCCGCACCCGCGCGACGGCCACCGCGAGCACCGCTACATCACCAACCGCCTCTTCAAGCATCTGCTCCTGCGCCTGGGCTGCGTCTGCGGCGGGCCGCGCATCGCCTTCTACGAGGTCTGGATGCCGATGGGCGGCGATTGGGCGCCCAACGCCTTCCAACTGATGGACGAGGCGGCCCTCGCCCGCAAGCTCGACCTGCTCGCGGGCTATCCCTCCCAGCTGGTGGGCAACCGCGTGCCCTACGCGGAGAAGATCGCCGCCCTCAACCGCTACCGCGGCATCCACGTCTTCAGCGCCCACGCCGCCGAGGCCTTCCACCTCACCACCCTCCCACGTTACCTGGCGACCGGCTGGCGCTGCCACAACAACCCGTACCGCGGGAAGTTCGCCGAGCTGTAGGCCCGCCCAAGCAAAAAGCCCCGCATGGATTGCCATGCGGGGCTTTTTTGTGCCTTGGCTCAGAGCGCGCCGGAGGTGGTGTCGGCGTCCGGGGCGAGGCGGGCGACCTTCGGGCGGGCGCCGAAGAGCGCGGTGCCGACGCGGACGTCGGTGGCGCCCTCCTCGACGGCGACCTCGAAGTCCCCGGTCATGCCCATCGAGAGGTGCGGGAGGCCAATCCGGAAGCGGGCCTCCAGCGCGTCGCGGAGCTGGCGCAGGCGGGCGAAGTGGGGGCGGGCGTGCTCCGGCTCGGGGTCGAAGGGCGCCATCGTCATGAGGCCGGTGAGGGTGAGGGCGTGGGTGTTGGCGAGGAGGTGCTCGACCGCGCCGGGGAGCGCCTCGGGGGTGAGGCCGTATTTGGAGGGCTCGCCGGAGACGTTGACCTCCAGGTAGACCTCGGGGCGGGTGCCGGCCTGGCGGGCGGCGGCCTCCAAGGCGTCGATGAGCTTGGCGCTGTCGACGGAGTGGATGGTCTCGAAGAGGCGGACGGCCTGGCGGGCCTTGTTGGTCTGGAGGTGGCCGATAAGGTGCCAATGGGCGGAGGCAGGCGAGAGGGGGATCTTCCAGGCGGCCTCCTGCACCTTGTTCTCGCCGAAGAGATCCATGCCGGCGTCCACGGCGTCGCGCACCACGTCTGGCCCGTGGGTCTTGGTGACGGCGACGAGGCGGACCTCCTCGGGGCGGCGACCGGCGCGGCGGGCGGCGGCGGCGATGCGCGCGAGGACGGATTCGTAGGGGGGGATGAGGTCGTTCATGTCAGCGGAAGAGGGTGCGCATGGGCTGCGGGGGGCGGCAGGGGCGGCGCGTGGCCTTGTCGAGGAAGGCGAGGTCGGTGGTGCCTTCGAGGACGAGCGCCCCGGCGGGGTTGAGGACGCGGTAGTGGAAGCGGATGGTGGCGCGCGGCGGCTCGGCGACGGTAACGTGGATGGCGAGGTCCTCGTCGTAGAGCGCGGGGTGGTGATAGGTGAGGTTCACGTTCACGATCGGGCACATGACGCCGGCGGCCTCAATGTCGGCATAGGAGCCGCACCCCGCGGCGCGGAGCGCCTCGCCGCGAGCCTCCTCCAGATAGAGGAGGTAATTGCCGTGCCAGCAGACGCCCATCTGGTCGGTCTCGGCGTAGCGGACGCGGACGTGGTGCACGTAGGTGAAGGGGAGCATGGCCTTAGGCTTTCTTGGTGGGCTTCGCTGCGGCGCGGCGGCGGGCGGCGGGCGGCTTGATGCCGTGCTTGGCGGCCAGGGCCACGTAGTCGGGGATCTGCGCCTGATAACCGCGGACGAGGCGCTTGAGGGCCTCGAACTGGCGGTCGGTGAGGAAGTGGCGGGCGTCGAGCTGCTGGGTGAGGCTGGCGATGAAGGCGCGGTCGTCGTAGGTGCGCTTGCCGCGGGTAACGGGCTCGTTCCAGTCTTTGACGGCCCCGAGCGCGGCGAGGAGCTCACGCGCGGCGGCCTCGTTGTCGGGGCGCTCGGCGGCGGCCTCCTCGGCGGGCTGGGCGATGCGCCGGAGCATGGCGAGCTGCTTGGGGGAGAGGTCGCCCTTGCGCTGGAACTGCGCCTTGACGGAATCGGCGAACTTCTGCTCCCAAGCCGTGAGGTCGCGACCGTCGAGGGCGGCGAGGAGCCCCTCCACCTCGGCTTTGTCGACGGGCGGGGGCAGGTCGCCGACGGTCTTTTCGAGGTCGGGCAGCTGGTCGCGGTAGGCGATGGCCATGCGTGTGAGGGTGGCGAGCTGAGCCTTGGAGAGGGCCTCGCCCTGGGCGAGGGTCGCGCGCATCTCGTCGTAGAAGGCGTGGTCGTCCCAGGAGACCTTGCCGGCCTTGGTCAGCGTGGGCTCGCGCCAGTCGCGGATCTGCCCGAGCTGGCCGAGGATGGCCTCGACGCGGGCGGGGTCGGCGGCGAGCCAGTCGGTGAGTTTGGCGTAGAAGTCGGCCACCTCGCGCTCCCAGTCCAACGAGCCGTCGGCCACCTTGTCGAGCGCGTCCTCCATCTGCGCGGTGAACTCGACGTTCACGAAGTCGGGCATCTGCTCCAGAAGGTAGTCGGTGGCGGCGATGCCCATGTCGGTGGGCGTGAGGACGTGGCCCTTGCCGCTCTTGACATACTCGCGGGCCAGGAGGGTGCGGATGGTGGCGGCGTAGGTGGAGGGGCGGCCGATGCCGTTCTCCTCCAGCGCCTTGACGAGGGAGGCCTCGTTGTAGCGCGCGGGCGGCTGGGTCTCCTTGCCCTCCGCGAACCACTCCAGGCAATGCACCGTGTCGCCCTTGGAGAGGATGGGCAGGCGGGCCGCGTCGCCCTCCTGCGCCAACTCCTTGCCCATGTCCCAGACGTTCAGGAAGCCCTTGAAGACCACCTTCTGCGCGGAGGCCGTGAAGCGGTAGGCATGGGCGGTGGGCGGCGGCGTGGTGGGCTCAAGGGTGAGGGTGGTGCGCTCCAGGCGCGCGGGGGCCATCTGGCTGGCCACGAAGCGGCGCCAGATGAGGTCGTAGAGCTTGGCCTGGGCGGGCTCGACGCCTTCGAGCGCGTGCCGGGTGACGTCGGTGGGGCGGATGGGCTCGTGGGCCTCCTGGGCGTTCTTGACCTTGTTGCCGTAGAAGTTCGGGGAGGCGGGCACGCACTCGCGGCCGAAGAGACGGGCGATCTCGGCCTCGACGGCGCCGCGGATGGAGGCGCTGACGGTGTAGCCGTCGGTGCGCATATAGGTGATGTGGCCCTCCTCGTAGAGCGCCTGGGCCAGGCGCATCGTCTGGTCAGGAGAGAAGCCCAGGCGCGTGGCCGCGGCCTGCTGGAGGGTGGAGGTGATGAAGGGCGGCTGGGGGCGCTGGGTGCGCGTGCTGCGGCTGACGTCCGCCACCGTCGCGTCCCGCCCCGTCAGATCCTCGTGGTAGGCCTTGGCCGTCGCCTCGTCGGCGATGCCCTGGACCTCCTTGTCATAGGCCATGAAGCGCGGCGCCTTGCCGTCCACGCTCGCCAGGCGCGCCGTGAAGGCCACGCTGCCCTTCTCGAACTTGCCGCCGAGCAGCCAGTAAGGCGTGGGGCGGAAGGCCCGCACCGCGCGCTCGCGGTCGACGATCAGCCGCAGGGCCACCGACTGCACGCGCCCGGCGCTCCGCGCGCCGCGGACGGCGTTGGCGATGAGCTTGGAGATCTTGAAGCCCGAGAGGCGGTCCTCGATGCGGCGGGCCTGCTGGGCGTTCACCAGGTTCTGGTCGATGTCCGTGGGGTTCGCCAACGCGTCCAGCACCGCGCCCTTGGTCACCTCGTTGTAGCGAACGCGGCGGAAGGCGCGCTCGCCGGGCAGGTCGCTCAGCACCTCGCGCAGATGCCAGGCGATGCTCTCGCCCTCGCGGTCAGGGTCGCTTGCCAGATAGACGGTGCCCACCTTGGCCGCGGCCTTGCGCAAATCCTCCACCACCTTCGTCTTGTCCTTCGGGATCTCGTAGTGCGGGGCGAAGCCGTGCGCCACGTCCACCCCCAGCCGATAGGTGGGCAGGTCGCGGATATGCCCCACCGAGGCCATGACGGCGGTGCCGGGGCCCACGTAGGAGGCGATCTTCTTCGCCTTGCTGGGCGATTCCACAATGATGAGCGCGCTGTTCTTCTTGCCTGCCATGTCCTGGGTATCCTTTCGGGAACGCCCATAAGCAATAGCACCTCCGCCCCCCATTTGCAAGTTTTTTCTTCGCCGCCCCCAAGAAGCGTCAGCCCCCGACCCAAAGAGGATCGGCGGCTGACCCGAGGTGGATCGGCGGCTGACCCGAGGTGGATCGGCCGCCGTTCCTCCCCGGGGGGCACGCGACAGGATTCCCAGGCGTCGCGCGGCGCGGGCTATGCTATACTGTGAGGCATGGCAGAAGACACCGTTGTTTGGGGCATCCTGGGCGCGCTCGACCGCGAGGTCGCGCTCCTGCGCGCGGAGATGGCCGTCGATCGCACCGAGGAGGCGCTGGGCGCGACCTTCGCCTTTGGCACGCTGCGGGGGCGGCGCGTGGCCGTGGCCTGCTGCGGCGTGGGCAAGGTCAACGCCGCGGCCTGCGCCACCTGGCTCCTCTGCGCGCGTGGATGCGGGCTCATCCTCAACGCCGGCATCGCCGGCGCCGTCGGACACGGCCTGCGCACGCTCGACGTGGTGGCCTCGCGCGAACTCTGCTTCCACGACCAAGACCCCGTGATGCTCAAGTACTTCCCCAAGCGCCGCCTCTTCGCGGGCGACCCCGCCCTGCTGACGCTCTGCCGCCGCGCCTGCGCCCGCCCCGGCGTCCTCCAAGGCGCCTACCGCGAAGGCCGCATCGCGACGGGAGACCGGTTCGTGGCCGACCGCGCGACGCGCGACCGCATCGTGGCCGACTGCGCCCCCGACTGCGTGGAGATGGAGGGCGCCGCCATCGCCCACGTCGCCTTCGCCGCCGGCAAGCCCTGCCTCGTCATCCGCACCATGAGCGATTGCGCCGACGACGACACCGACGTGACCTACGACGACTTCCTCGAACGCGCCGCCGACCAATCCGCCCGCATCGTCCTGGCCATGCTGGAGGAGGCGCGCCCATGAGGCGCCTCGCCCCACCGCTCATCCTGGCCGCCCTGCTGGCCGCGGCCTGGGGCTTGGCCCGCCTCATCCCCCCGCCGCCGCCCGACGCCTACGCCCGCCTCGTCGCCGAACTCCCCGCCGACCCGCCCGCCGCCGAAGTCTGCGCGGCGGCCCAGCTCGCCTTCGGCGTGCGCCTGACCGCCGAGGACGTCACCGCCTGGAAGGCCCTCTCCGCCCGCGGCGAGCCGCCCGCCCGCGCCCTCCGCACCGTCGTTTCCTACCGCACCGCACTCGGAGCCCAACCATGAGCCACGACTTCCGCCCCCTCGCCCGCCTCGCCGCCCTGGCCTGCCTGCTCGCCTTCGGCGCGCACCACTGCGACAGCCACCACCTCCACGCCGAACCGCGCGAGACCGCCCCCGCCGCCTTCGTCTTCGCCCACCCCGAGGCCAAGCGGACCTGGCGCGAGGGCCTCCCCGCCGACTGCAAGGAGGTCTCCCCCACCTGCGTCTACAGCCCCTCCCAACGCACCGTCTACCTCCTGGCCGAGCTCTGCGGCCTCGACGAGGGCTATGAGGTGGAGTTCTTCCTCCTCGGCAACCTCAGCGACCGCGCCTACGAAGGCCTCGCCGTGGCCTGGGACCCGCCCTCCACCGTCGGCAAGGCCGTCGCCGGGCTGGGCGTCCCCAAGGGCGTCGCGCCGGACGTCCAGCGCGGCCTGGGCCTGGCCCAGGGCGAACGCTTCACCGTCGCGCTCAAACGCCTGGGCAAGGACACCGCCTTCCGCCCGCTCGCCGACTTCGTGGACGACCAGTGCTCCACCCCCGCCCAAAACCTCTTCGCCCGCGGCTTCCCCTTCGTCGGCACCGACGGCGGCTATGACGACGAGATGCCCGCCGCCATCCTCTCGGCCTACGCCGAGCCCAAATCCCTCTTCGGCCTCCCCTACGCCGCCCCCAAGAGCGCCGTCTACGGCCTCTTCCGCTCCAAGACCGCCGAGGAGGGCGGCGCGCCCGCCGTCTTCGCCCTCCAGTGGCAGCGTCTGCCCGACGGCCAACCGCGCGTCCTCAAGCACCGCGTAACCGTCGACGCCGCCGCCGTCGCCGACCCCGACCCGCTCCTGGCCCAGCTCAGGAAGGTCTGCGAGGACCCGCGCGACGTCTTCCTTGACGTCCGCCTCGACCCCGCCCTCAAACTCGCCCAGGTCGTCCCCCTCGCCAAACTCCTCGTCGCCCTCGAGGCCGAGGGCGGCTTCACCATCGACGCCCCCGCCGCCGGGCAGCTCCCCATCCGCGCCTTCCTCCCCAACGAGGCGTGGCGCGACCGCAAGGCCCGCGTCTTCCAGCCCTGGGAGGTCGAGATCGCCCCGCCGCCCAAACCCGGCGAACAGCCCGTCGTAACCCTCTGCCAGATCCTTGAGGACTGGACGGTCGACGGCCCCGACCCCGCCCTCACCCGCAAGTGCTACCCCGACGTGACCCCCAACTCCATCGCCCAGGTGCTCAAGCGCGTGGACGTGAACGCCGGCAAGGTCTACGTCGCCTTCTTCTACGCCCAGCCCGAGGTCACCGTCGGCGACCTCGCCCCCTTCGCCGCCGCCCTCGCCGAGCCCTGCCCCACCCAGTGGGTCTTCCTGAACCCTCCCGCCAAGCAGCCCTGACCGAAGGCCCCCGCCCCGATGAGCCGCACGCGCGCCGGCAAACGGCGCAGACGCCAACCCCCCAACCGCCGGACGGCCCAATGCGCCCTCTGGGGCACGGCATTGGGGACGCTCGGCGCGGTCGCCCTCTTCTTCCTGGCCTCCACCCTCCTCTACGGCATCACGGCCTGGACGGGCGACGACGCGCTCCTGGCCCTCCCCCGCTGGCTCTGGGGGCCGCGCGAGGTCTCGGTGGCCGGGGCCTACCTTGCGATGGTCGTGGCCTTCCCCGTCGGCTGGGTCGCCGCGATCGTCTTCGCCGCCCGTCTGCTCCTCCGCCGCCCCGACGCCCGGAACGCCGGGGGCCTCGCCCTCGCCGCCCTGCTCGTCGCCGCCTACTTCTGGGCCTACGCCGTCGCGTGGTTCGTGGCCCACTGAGGGCACAAAAAAAGCCCCCGACCTCTCACGAGGTCGGGGGCTTTCTCATGCGCACAAGGCGGCTCACGGTTGGGCTGGGAGGACGCAGCGAACGGCTCGGGCGCCCTCGGCGCGGAGGTCGGGGACGGCCTCGGAGCAAGCCGGGGTGGCGCGGGGGCAGCGGGGCGCGAAGGCACAGCCGGGCGGGAAGCGGCCGGGCGGGGGGACGGTGCCGGGGATGTCCTGCAGCCGCGGCTTGTCCAGGCGGAGGCTGGGGACGGCGGCGAGGAGGCCCTGCGTGTAAGGATGGGCGGGCGCGGAGAGGACGTCGCGCACGAAGCCGCTCTCCACGATGCGCCCGGCGTACATGACGTAGAGCCTCTGCATGTAGTTGGCCACGATGCCGAGGTTGTGGGTGATGAGGAGCAGGGCCATGCCGCGCTTGCGGGCCAGGCCGTCCATCACGCCGAGGATGAGCCGCTGGGTCGTTACGTCGAGGGCCGTGGTCGGCTCGTCCGCCACGAGGAGCTTGGGGTCGGCGGCGAGGGCCATCGCGAGCATGACGCGCTGGCACTGGCCGCCGGAGAGCTCGCAGGGATAGGCGTCCGCCGCGCGGGCGGGGTCGGGGAGGCCGACGTCCGTCAGGAGGCCGACGATGCGCGCACGGCGCGCGGCCTTGGGCATCGGGGGGAGGGCCTCGGCGATCTGGTCGCGGATGCGGATGACGGGGTTGAGGCTGGCCATCGGGTCTTGGAAGACGTAGGCGATGCCATGTCGGCGGGTCTCGGCGAGGGCCTCGGCATCACCCAGCAGGTCACGGCCTTGAAAGCGGATCGCGCCCGTGCGGCGCGCGCGGTCGATCGGCGGCAGGGCGGTGAGGCTCAGGGCGGTGACGGATTTGCCGCAGCCGCTCTCGCCCACCAGCGCCACGCGCTCGCCCACCCCCACATGGAGGCTCACCTCCGGCACCGGGGTAACCTCGCCGCCGGGCGTCCGGAAGGTGACGGAGAGGTTCCGCACCTCCAGCAACGGTTCGTTCGCTTGCGTGTCCATGCGCGTGCCCTCAGACGGTCAGATCCAGGTGCTCCAGCTCGGTGAGCGCCTTGTTGTCCTCGTCGGTGGCGCCCGGCCTGCGCCGCACGAAGGGGACGTGCCCCTTGACGATGAAGAGCCGCACGAGCGGCGGGAAGGGGATGGCCGTGCAGAGGGAGAGCACCACGATGGCGTTGAAGAACTCCTTGCCCAGGATGCCGAGGTTGGTGGCGATGAGCGCCGCCGCGACCGTCGCCGAGAGCTGCGGCACCGTCATCATCCCCGCGCAGAAGGCCTGGCGGTCGCTGAACCCCGTGAAGCGCAGGGCCAGCCAGCCGCTGGCCACCTTGCTGATGATGAGGCCCGCGACCGTCGCCCCGGCGATGAGCCAGCCGCGCAGCACGTCGGCCCCCTCCGCGCCCGCCATGCCGAAGAGGGTCTTCAGGTCGGCCTCGAAGCCGAAGCAGAGGAAGAGGAAGGGGATGACCAGGCCGAAGCCGATGGCCTCCAGCTTCGCGTGCACGCCGTCGGAGGGGTTGCGGAAACCCGGCGTCCGCGCCACCGCGATGCCCGTCACGAAGGCGCTCACGATGAGGTTGATGCCCAGCATCTCGCCCAGCAGCACCATCAGCAGCACCATCAGCACGAAGAAGGTCGGCTTCGTCTCGTGGGCGTGCGGCACGATGCGCTCCACCACCTTCCACAACAGCGGCACCACCGCCATCACCGCCGCCAGGAAGAGGACGATCACCGCCAGGAAGCACGGCGTGAACCACGCCCCCAGCCACGTCAGGTCAAAGCGGTCCAGCACCGAGATGCTCTGCACCAGGTGCATCCCATCGCCCGGCGCCGCCCCCATCGCGTGCAGTTGGATGCAGACCGCCAGCGTCACCAACGACAGGATATCCGTCACGATCGTCGCCGACAGCACCGTCACGCCGAAGCGCGACTTCATCAGCCCCAGCTCCCGAAGCACCGGGAAGACGATCCCCACGTCGTGCGAGGCGAAGAGCGAGGCATAGACCACCGCCGGCACCACCCACGCGCTCCCCGCGTCCGCGAAGAGCCAATAAACAAAGAAGCCCGCCACGGAAGGCATCAGGAAGGTCAGCGTCGAGAGCGTCGCCACCGACTTGCGCTCATTCGCCAGCAGCCGCAGGTTCGTCTCCACCCCCGCCAACGCCATCAGGAAGACCAGCCCCAGGAAGCCCAGCGCGTTCACCACCTGGTAAAGCGCCGCCCCCGTCACCGCCGAGCGCGACACCTCCCCGATCCACCCCAGCACATCCAGCCCATTCGGGCCGATCACGATCCCCGTCACCATCAACGCCACCACCGAAGGCACGTGCCACCGCCGGAAGACCGTCGGCACCACCGCGATCAGCGCTATCAACACCAAGAAGGCAAAGAGATACGTAACCTGTTCCATAGATGGCGCAGTTTACCAAATCCAGGCGCGCGAGACAAAAAAAGCCCCGCCGAATGGCGGGGCTTTGTCGGCGCGGTCGCTCAGAACTGCGACATCGCGGTACGCGAACGGGCGCGGATGCGAGCACGCGCGGATTTGCGACGGGCCTTTTCGCAAGGCTTCTCGTAATAACGGGTCGCACGGAGCTGCTTGATCAGACCCTCCTTGTCGAGGATCTTTTTCAGGCGCTTCAGGCCACGCTCCACGGATTCGCCCTTTTTCAGACGGACCATGATCATGTTTGCTCACCTCCTTTCGTTCGGCTTCGCCGGACTCCGGCGAATTGGCCGCGTAATATACCACACTCCCCGCCCGCGCGCAATCCAATAAATGTGTCTTTGGGAAACAGCACGAGCCCCAGCCGACAGGTGAGGCAAAGCCCACCGGATTATGATATGCTGTGGGGCACTTTTCCATTTGCCTGAGGAAGGAAAACATGCCCCCGAGGAAACGACGCGCCACCCCCGAGCAACCGCCCTTGGCCGATTTGGCCGGGGAGGCGCCGTTGCGTCGCGCCCTGCCGCAGGATCTGGAGGCCGAGCGGGGGCTGTTGGGGGCGTTGCTGTTGGATCCGGGGCGAGTGTTGGATCTCTGCTCGGCGAAGGGGGTGGTGCCGGAGGCCTTCGTGGATCCGGGTCACCGCACGCTCTACGCCGCCATCACGCGCCTGGCCTCGAAGGGTCAGCCGGTGGATGGGATCACGGTGGCGAACTACCTTCAGGGCGTCGGGGAGTTGGAGAACCTGGGGGGAATGCGCGCGCTGACGGAGCTGATGGAGCGGACGCCGACGAGCGCGCACGCGGGCTTCTACGCCACGTTGGTGATGGAGCAGTTCCTGCGGCGGTGCATCCTCGGCGCGGTGCGCGAGGTGGAGGAGAGCGTCTACGACGCAAGCCAGTCGGCGGACTACGTGCTGGGCATGGCGGAGCAGGCGATCCTCGGCATCGGCGAGGGGCGCACGAAGGCAGGCTCGGCGGTGGATTGGCGAACCTCGGTGGGCGAGACATTGGCGATGCTGACGCGGCAGCTGGAGCACCCGGGGGAGCTCTCGGGCATCCCGACGGGCTTCAAGGCCTTGGACGCGCAGCTGCGGGGGTTGCACAAGGGGGAGATGATCGTTTTGGCGGCGCGACCCTCGATGGGCAAGACGTCGTTGGCGATGAACATCGCCGAGTGCGTGGCGCGGGGGCGGGACATCATGGGGCGCCCCTTCCCCGCGCAAGATGGCAAGGTGCGCAAGCGGACGGTGTTGGTCTTCTCGCTGGAAATGCCGCAGATGCAGCTGACCACGCGTATGCTCTGCGGCATCGCGGGGGTGTCGGCGCGCGAGGTGGAGCGCGGGCAGTTCGTGAAGAAGGACGTGGTGCTGCCGCTGTTGCGCTCGGCCGCGAAGGAGCTCGCGGAGACGCCCATCCTCTGCGACGACCAGGGCGGTCTGGACGTGATGGAGCTGCGCGCGCGCGCCCGCCACGCCCACAAGCGCAACCCGGTGGAACTCATCGTCATCGATTACCTGCAACTGCTCTCCCACCGGGAGTTCGCCCAGCAGGGCCAGCAGGTGATGGTGGCGAAGATCTCCGGCGAGATCAAGGCGATGGCCAAGGAGCTCAACGTGCCGGTGATCGTCCTCTCCCAGCTCTCGCGCAACCCGGAGCAGCGCGGCGGCGACGAGAAGCCGAAGAACTCCGACCTGCGCGACTCCGGCGCCATCGAGCAGGACGCCGACGTCATCCTCCTCCTGCGCCGCCCCAGCTTCATGGGGAGCCGCGTGCCGGAGCACGACGACAAGCTGTTGGCGATCGTCGACGTCTCCAAGAACCGTAACGGCGCCACCGGCGAGGTGCGCCTGAACTTCGACGGCGCCACCACCCGCTTCAAGGATCGCATCGAGACCAACCCTGACCAGATGGGCGGCGACATGGAGCCGGCCGACGCGCCCTGACCCTTTAGGAAAAACGACGATGAACGTGAAACGCCTGACCTCGCTTGCGCTCCTCCTGGCCCTCGGCCTGGCCGCCGCGCCCTCTTTCGCCGCGCGTGTTACGGTGAGCGACGTGCGCGTCCGCGCGGACGACACCTTCGGCATCGACCCCACCGAGGCCGTGCTCACCATGTGCTCCGTCGCCAAAGGCATGTCCGCCGAGCAAGCCGACGTGCAGGAGGCCATCAGCGCCGACGTCAAATCCCTCCTTGCCACGCCCTTCTATTCTAAGGTAGACGCCGCGATCGGGCAGGACGAAAACGGCGGTTGGGTCGTCGTCTACACCGTCAGCCGCCGCCCGCAGCTGGCCGCCGAGCCGGCCTTCGCCGGGCTCGACGGCACCATCCGCCGCGGCAAGGCCGAGGACGCCGTGAAACTCACCGTCAACGACTGCGTGGACGATGCCATCGCCGCCGCCGCCGCCGCGCGCCTCCGCCAGGAATTGGCGGACGACGGCTTCGTGGACGCCACGGTGGGCTACGAGATCCGCCACGCCGACGCCCCCGGCTACGCCTATCTCTCCTTCCTCATCGATGGTGGGGTGCGCCGCAAGATCCGCGACTACCGCTTCGAGGGCAACACGGCCTTCGACCACGACACGTTGGCCGAGTCCTTCGGTTGGATGCCCATCTGGAACCCCATCAGTTGGTTCACCGACTTCCCTACCAGCGACGAGAAGCTTGACGACGCCCGCGCCGCCGTCAACGCCCTCTACACCGACGCCGGTTACCTCGACGCCGAGGTCGCCACCCCCGAGCTGATTCAGATCGAGGGCAAGGCCAAAGGCCGCTGCGACGCCCTCTTCCGCATCTCCGAAGGCCCCCGCTACACCGTCGGGGACATCACCGTCGAGGGCGCAACAATCTATCCCAAGGAGGCCTTGGAGGCCGCCGCCCGCGAGGCCCTCGCCCAAACCGGGGACAAGACCGCCACCCGTGAGACCCTCACCGCCCTGCGCGACGCCGTGGAGGGCTACTACGGTTCGCGCGGTTACGTGGACACCTTCGCCCAGCCCCTGATGACCCCGCGCGCCGACGCGCCGGTCGTCGACATCGTCTATCAGCTCACCGAGGGCGAGCGCGCACGCATCCGCGACATCCAGATCCGCGGCAACTCCGTGACGCTCGACAAGGTCATCCGCCGCGAGCTCGCCATCCAGCCCGGCGAGGACTACGACAGCCGTCTCGTCCAACGCTCCGAGGCCCGCATCCGCAACCTCAATTACTTCCAGGACGAGAGCGGCGTCACCTCCTACACCGTCAAGACCCCCAACCCCGGCGAGCGCGATCTCGTCTTCGAGGTGCGCGAGAAGGAGACCGGCCAATACGGCTTCGGCCTCGGCGTCAGCTCCATTGATAGCGTCTTCGTCTACGCCCGCGCCACGCAGAGCAACTTCGACATCCTCAACCGCCAGCGCAACGGCTTCCGCGGTGCCGGCCAGCGCGCCGCGGCCGAGGTCGAAATCGGCGGTCGCCGCCAGACCGTCCTGCTCAGCTGGACGCAGCCTTGGCTCTTCGACATGCCCCTCTCCTTCACCGTCGACGCCTACCGCCGGATGCGTTGGTTCGACCATTACGACGAGATCCGCACCGGCGCGGCCTTCACCCTCGCCTGGCGTCCCGAGCCGATCCCCACCCCCTTCGGCGATCTCCAGCTTGACCGCATCGGCCTGCGCTACACCATCGAGCACGTCGGCTTCGACGACGAGGACATCGGCACGTGGTACCTCAAGAACGGCGAGGCCTTCAGCTTCACCGACCAGGACGAGGGCATCAACAGCAAGCTCCGCCTCTTCTGGCAGGAAGACCACCGCGACCGCACGCTCTTCCCCACCAAGGGGTGGAACAGCCTCGTCTACGCCGAGGTGGGTCTCTTCGGCGAGGCCAAGGACTATGCCCTCGGCTTCAACGCCACCAAATACTTCAACCCTTGGCGCGACCACATCCTTTCCACCCGCTTCCGCTTCGACACCGTCGAGGCCTACAGCGGCGACGTACCGATCTTCGACCGCTTCTTCCTCGGCGGCGGCCGCACCGTGCGCGGCTTCGAGTTCCGAGACGGCGGCCCCAAGGCCTGGAACGGCGGCTCGCACGTCGCCGTCGGCGGGCAGACCCTCTGGTGCGCCACGGTGGAATACGCCATCCCGCTAGTCGAGACCATCCACTTCGCCGTCTTCACCGACATCGGCGCGGCGGGCGAGGACTTCTTCGACCTCGGCAACGACCTCCTCTGGTCGGCCGGTTTCGGCCTCCGCCTCAACCTCCCGGGCTTCCCCATCCGCCTCGACGTCGCCTTCCCCATCACCAACGACGACGACACCGAGGAGGAGACCTTCCTCTTCTGGATCAACGTCGACTGACGAAAGGACACTACCATGCAACGCCTTCTGCTGGCCCTCTCCCTCCTCCTCCCCGCCTCCCTCGCCCTCGCGCAGGGCGTCGCCATCGTGGACATGGAGGCGGTTCTCGCCAACCACCCCAACACCCCCAACGACCGCAAGACCCTCGAATCCACCCTCGCCGACTACACCAAGGAGCGCGACGCCCTCCGCGCCGACCTCGACCGCCGTATGGCCGACCTCGAGAAGGAGCGCGCCGAGGCACAGAACCCCATGCTCGCCCCCGCCAAGGCCGAGGAACTCCGCCAGACCGTCGAGGCCAAGCTCCGCACCCTTCAGGACGACTTCCGCCGTGCCGACGCCCAAATGCAGGAACGCACCCGCACCCTCCAGGAGATGGAGCGCCGCCTCATCAACCGCACCACCGACGAAATCGAGGCCCACATCGCCACCTACGCCAAGGAGAAAGGCCTCGACCTGGTGCTCTACAAGAACGCCGCCGCCTTCGTCAAGCCTGACCTTGACATCACCAACGCCATCATCACCCGCTGCGGCGGCACGCCCCCCAAGCAGGACACCGCCAAGGACGGCGCTGAACTCGCGCCCCCCGCCAAAGCCAACCTCCCCACCGACAAGGACTGATCCATGAGCCACGAACTCGAAGAGGGCCTCACCCTCAACCTTGACTTCTCCAAGATCGCCAAGGTCGCCGCCAACATCCGCGAGGACAAGGACAACGTCATCCCCGTCGCCGTCCAGAACGCCGACACCAAGGAAGTCATCCTCATCGCCTACACCAACCGCCAGGCGATGGAACTCACCTTCAAGACCCGCACCCTCACCCTCTGGTCCACCTCCCGCAACGTCCTCTGGGAGAAGGGCAAGACCTCCGGTGAGACCTTCGAGGTCCTCGAAGCCCGCGTCAACTGCGAGCAGAACTCCCTCGTCTACCTCGTCCGCCCCCGCCGTGGCGCCATCTGCCACACCAAGAACCAGGCCGGGCAGCCCCGCAACTGCTACTACCGCTCCATCAACCTCGACGACGGCGTCACCCTCACCAACCTCGACCCGTGAACCGTGCGCGACGTGAGGCGGGCACGGCGTCGGCCCTGAACGACGCCGACTGGGCCAACGCCCGCGCCCTCCTCGGCGCGGGCGGGCTCTCCGTCATCCTCCCCTGCCATGACCTCGCCGACCGCGCCGAGGCCAACCTCGCCCGTCTCCACGCCCTCCTCCGCTCCCACGGCTTCCCCTATCAGCTCATCCCCGTGGATGACGGCTCCGCCGACGCCACCGCCGACGCGCTCCGCCGCGCCGCCGAGGCCGACCCCGCCACCGTCACCCCCGTCTTCCTCCCCGCCAACCAAGGCAAGGGCGCCGCACTCCTCGCCGGCCTCCCCCACGCGCGCCACGCCTGGATCCTTCTCCTTGACGGCGACCTCGACCTCGACCCCACCGCCCTCCCCGCCTTCTGCGACGCCGCCCGCGCCACCAGCGCCGCCGCCATCCTCGGCAGCAAACGCCACCCCTCCTCCCAAGTCCGCTACCCACTCCGCCGCCGCCTCGCCTCCGCCCTTTACCATGCCCTCTGTCGCCGCCTCCTCCGCCTCGGCGTCACCGACACCCAGAGCGGCATGAAGCTCATCCGCGCCGACGCCCTTCGTTACGCCGCCGACCGCCTCCTTGTCAAACGTTTCGCCTTCGACCTTGAGCTCCTCACCGTCATCCGCGAAGGCGGCTACGCCCTCGCCGAGGCCCCCGTCCGCGTCGACTTCGGCCTCCGCTGGGGTTGCCTCACCCCCCGCACCCTCTGGCGCACGCTTGTGGACACCCTGGCCATCGCCTACCGCGCCCGTGTGCTCCACTACTACGCCGCCCTCACCCCACTTCCCCCCGTCCCCCCAAAAGGCCAGGGCCCCCGCTTCTCCGTCATCGTCGCCTGCCCCGGCGACAGCGTCGTCCTCCGCCGCCTCATCGCCGCCCTCGACGCCCAGACCTACCGCAACTTCGAGGTTCTCTTCCTCCCCGACCGGCTCCTTGTCCGCCCCGAGGTGCGCTACCGCTTCCGCATCCTCGCCACCGGCGGCGTCCGCCCCGCCCGCAAACGCAACCAAGGCGCCCTTGCCGCCGAAGGCGACATCCTTGCCTTCATCGACGACGACGCCTACCCGCGCCCCGACTGGCTCGCCAACGCCGCCGCCCGCCTCTCCGGCCCGGATCCCATCGACGCCCTCGGCGGCCCCGGCCTCACCCCGCCCGACGACCCCCCCGCCGCCCAGCTCTCCGGCGCCGTCCTCGCCTCCCCCCTCGTCTCCGGCAACTTCCGTTACCGCTACTTCATCCAAGGCGCCCTCCGCCGCGTCGAGGACTTCCCCAGCTGCAACCTCTTCGTCCGTAAGGCCGCCTTCGACGCCATCCGCGGCTTCCGCGAGGACTTCTGGCCCGGCGAGGACACGTTGCTCTGCGCCGACCTCCAGCGCGCCGGCCACACGTTGTGGTACGAACCTCGCGTCGTCGTCTGGCACCACCGCCGCCCCCTCTTCGGCCCCCACCTCCGCCAGATCGGCCGCTACGCCCTCCACCGCGGTTACTTCGCCCGCCGCGTCGGCCTCAACTCCCGCCGTCTTTCCTACCTCCTCCCCACCCTCTTCCTGCTCGGACTCGTCCTCGGCGCCCCCCTTGCCTGCCTCACCCCCTGGCTTGCCGTCCCCTACCTCTCCGTCATCGCCCTCTACCTTCTTCTCACCCTCGGCGACGCCCTTCTTGAGGCCCCCACCCTCCGCCAAGCCCCCGCCTACTGGGCCGGCGTCGTCCTCACCCACCTTTGGTACGGCGCGCGCTTCCTCCACGGCCTCCTCGCCGCCCGGATGCCCAACAAAGTCCTCCCCTTCGACCACCGCTAAGCTATCTGCGGCGGGCGAGCCCCCAATAATACCTCCACCGCGGGCGCACCGTCACGCGCGCCAGGAACGCCCCCTCCGCGACTCGCCGCCGCACCGGCATCGGATCGCGGAAGGGCCACGGCAACGTCCCACGCGCCAGCCCCCCCAGAAAGACCGCCGCCAGGAAGGGCAGCCCCCGCCCCAACCACAGCCGCCACCCCCACAGATCGAAGGCCGAGCAGAGCATATTTGAGAGGTAGCGCCGCCACACCCGCCGCGCCGGGAGCGTCCGCGACGTGCTGCCCTCCGCGTGCGCCACCGGTTCGGTCGGCACGAACCAACACTCCCACCCCGCCAACCACAGGCGATGGCAGAGGTCGATGTCCTCGTAGTAGCAGAAGAAACGGGGACGGAAGAGCCCGCCCGCCTCGTCGACCGCCTCACGGCGCACCAACGCACACGCCGCCTTCGTGGCGAAGACCGGATAGGGCCGCGCCGCGTGCGGGCCGTCCGGCTGGCGGTAGCCATGATGGTAAAGCAAGCCCAGCGGCGTCAGTCCCTCCCCGCACGCGTCCAACGTCCCATCCGGCAGGCGCAGCTTCGCCTGTGCCGCCCCCACCTGCGGATGCGCCTCCAGGAAACCGACCAACTCCGCCACCGGCCCCGCCGAGGGCAGCACCGCGTCATTGTTCAGCAACAGCACATACTTCCCCACACACCTCCCCCACCCCAGATTGTTCCCCCCCGCAAAGCCGAGGTTCCGCCCCGCCCGCACCAACTCCACCCCCTCCGGCACCACGAGCGGCGGCGACGACCCGTTGTCCACCACCACCGTCTGGGCCTCCGGCAGGAAGCGCCGCACCGCGGCCAGGCACGTATCCAACAGTTCCTGCCGCCCCCACGAGACGATGAGCACCGAGCACCGCGCGCAAGGCCGTGAGGCGGACACCCCATCCGGGGCGTCCGCCTCACGGCCTTGCGCGCTTTTTTTGTGCCCGCTCACAGACCCTGGCGCATCCGCTTGGTGGTGCGGACGGCGCAGAAGGCCTTGCCGCACATCGAGCAATGGTCGTCGTCATGCGCCGCGCCGCTCTCCGCGCGGGTGCGCAGCCACCGTTCGCGGGCGGCGCAGGGGTCGAGCGCCTGCTCGAACTGCGCGTTCCAGTCAAAGTCGTAGCGCGCCTGAGCCATGCGGTCGTCGCGGTCGCGCGCGCCGGGCAGGCCGCGCGCCACGTCGCCCGCGTGCGCGGCGATGAGGTGGGCCACGCAGCCCTGATGGACTTCCGTCGCGTCGGGCAGGCCCAAGTGCTCGGCGGGGGTGACGTAGCAGAGCAGGGAGGCGCCGTAGGTCGCCGCCGCTGTCGCGCCGATGGCCGAGGCGATGTGGTCGTAGCCCGCCGCGATGTCGGTAACGATGGGGCCGAGGACATAGAAGGGCGCGCCGTCGCACACCTCCTGCTCGCGCTCCATCTGCTCGCGGATCTGGCTGAAAGGCACATGGCCCGGCCCCTCCACCATCGCTTGGACGCCCCGTTCGCGGCAACGCCGCACCAGTTCGCCCAGCACGGAGAGCTCCGCATACTGCGCGGCGTCGCCCGCATCCGCCAGGCACCCCGGGCGCAGACCGTCGCCCAGCGAGACGGTAACATCATGTTCGGCGAGGATGTCCATCACCGCGTCCCAGTTCGCGTAAAGGGGGTTCTCCGCGTCATGGCGGCGCATCCACTCGGCCATGATGGCCCCGCCGCGCGAGACGATGCCCATCTTGCGGGAATCGGCCAAAGGCAGGTTCGCGCGGACAAGGCCCGCATGGAGGGTCATGAAGTCCACGCCCTGCTCCGCCTGCTCGCGGATGACCGAGAGCAGATAATCCGGATCCATGACCGGGATGTCGCCGTCCAGGCGCGAGATCGTCTCATAGATCGGCACCGTGCCCAACGGCGCCGGGGAGCGGTCGAGCATCCCTTGGCGGATGTCCCGCAGCTCCGCGCGGATCTCCTCGGCGCCCTTCCCCGTCCCCACCGAGAGATCCATCACGAACTGCGCGCCCGCGTCCAACGCCACCTGCAGCTTCGTCAGCTCGTCGCCTTTGCCCGAGCGCGTGGGGGAGCGCCCGAGGTTCGCGTTGATCTTGGTGGCGAAGAGGCGCCCCACGCCCGTCGGCCGGACGCCTTTGTGCGCGGGGTTGAGAGGGATGACCGCCCGCCCCGACGCCACGGCGGCGCGCACCGTCTCCGCGTCCAAACGCTCATCGGCGGCGACGGCGCGCATCGCCTCGGTGACGATCCCCTTGCGGGCTGCTTCCAACTGTGTCATGCTCGGGTTCCTTCCTTCGGTGTGAGGCGTCTAGTATAGCAAACCGCGCCCACCCCTTCCGACCGTCGGCGGCGACGGGGCCGGGTGTCAGCGGAGCAACAGGCAGAAGACGCCGCCCACAAAGCCGACGGCCAGGCAATAGAAGCCGAAGCGCCAGAAGTGGTGGCGGCCAAGCAGACGCACCATCCAGGCGACGCTGGCGTAGCCGACGAGCGCGGAGACGCCGAAACCGACGACCCCCATCGACCAGTCGAGCCCGGCAAAGGGGCTGTCGCCGCCATTGAGGGCCCGGAGAAAATAGAGGATGTTGCCGCCGACGATGACGGGGACGACCATGAGGAAGGAGAAGGCTGCGGCTTTGTCGGTGCCGATGCCCAGGAAGCGGGACATGGCGATGGTGCTGCCACTGCGGGAGACGCCAGGGAGCATGGCGACGGCTTGGGCCAGGCCCATGAGGAGGGCGCGGCCGAGGGTGACGTCTCGCCCCAGCCCATCGCGCCCGTAAAGGCGCGTGGCGAGGAGGAGAAGCCCCGTGAAGATCAAAGCCCCGCAGACGAAGAGCGGGCTCCCGGAGGCGGCCTCAAGGGCGTCCTCGAAAAGGAGGCCGAGGACAACGGCGGGAATCATGGAGACCAAGACGGCGAGGGCGAAGCGCCACGCCTCGCGGTCGCGGCGGAGGAGGCCGCGGAGCGTCTCAACGATGAACCGCCAATAATACGCCAACACGGCGACGACCGTGCCGCCGTGAAGGAGCACCTCGACGCCGAGGCCTCCCATGGCGTCGAAGCCGAGGAGGTGCTTGGCGAGGACAAGGTGCCCGGAGGAGCTGACGGGGAGGAACTCGGTGAGGCCCTGCACCACGGCAAGGATAATCATCTGGAGGAGGTCGTTCATGGCGGCGAGGATCAATAGTTCATGAGGCGGGCCCACGCCTGGGCGTCATGGCGGGCCTTGTTGGGCGCCACCACGGCCATGGCCAGGCCGTCTGGGGCAAGGAACTCCCGGGCGAGCGCGCGCACATCCTCGGCGGAGACGGCGCGGAGCGCGTCGAGGACGGCTTCGGGATCGGTGGGGAGGCCGGCGAGGACGCGGCTGACGGCCCATCCGATCGGCGTGCCATCCATGCGCAGGCGGAAGCGGCCGCAGAGGTAATCGCGGGTGCGGCGCATCTCGGCGGCGGGCACGGGGCGCTCGGCAAGGCGGCGCACCTCGGCGAGGATGGCCTTGGCGCAGCGGAAGGCCTTGTCGGGATGGCAGCCTGCGGTGACCAGCAGGGCGCCGCAATCGGCATAGACCGTCGAATCGCTGCTGACGCTGTAGCAGAGGCCGTGACGCTCGCGGATGCTCTGGAAGAGACGCGACATCATCGATTCGCCCAAGAGCCCGGAGAGGAAGGCGAAGGCCTGGCGCCGCCCATCCAGAATGCCCGGCGTGCGCCAACCGAAGGCCAGCTGGGTCTGCTGGATGTCGCGCCGCGTCAGGGAGAATGGGTCGAGCGGGATGGCGCGGGTGTAGGGCTCCGGGTCGCGCAGGCGCTCCGGGTCGCGGATCGCCCCGGCGAGTCTGTCGACGGCCTTGACGCAGGCATCGTGGTCGACGCGCCCGGCGAAGGAGAAGACCGTGCGGCTGGGGGCGTAGTTGGCCGCGCGATAGGCCAGGATGTCCGCGCGGGACATGGACAGGACGCCATCGATGGTGCCGGCGATGGGGCGCCCAAGCGGATGCCCGGCCCACAGTTGGAGCGCCAGCCGATCGAGCGCGACGCTGTCGGGCTGGTCGTCGTACATCCGGATCTCCTCGGCGACGACGTGGCGTTCGCGCTCGAGTTCCTTGGGGTCGAAGGTGGCGTCGTAGAAAAGGTCGCCCAGCACGTCCAGGACCACGCGCGTCTTGTCATAGGGCACGCGCGCGTAGTAGCAGGTGGTGTCGCGGTCGGTGTAGGCGTTGAGCAGGCCGCCCTGGCCCTCGATGGCCTGGGAGATGGCCTTGGCGGAGCGGCGCTTGGTGCCCTTGAAGAGCATATGCTCGATGAAGTGGCTGGCGCCGTTGAGCGGCTCGGGCTCGTTGCGGCTGCCGACCTGCGCGCGGATGGCCACCTGGACGCCCTCGGCCTCGGGCTTGGCGAGGGTGACGACGCGGATGCCGTTGGGGAGGGTGGAGACGTGGAGGGTGTCTAACATGGGCGGGAGTATAGCACAATCAGGCATCGAGCAGGCGGCGCGTCTCCTCCGGCCAGAGCGTCTCGTCGGGCGTCTCGAGGATGAGGGGGATGCCCGCCAGCCGCGGATCCCGCGCCAGGGCCAGGAAGGGCGCCCAGCCCAGGAAGCCTTTGCCGAGCGATTCGTGGCGGTCCAGGTGGGAGCCGAGGTCGCCCTTGGAGTCGTTCAGGTGCATCCCGCGCAGGTAACGCAGGCCCACCGCCCGATCCACGCGCCCCAGAAAATCCTCCAGCCCCGCCTCCGTGCGCAGATCAAAGCCCGCCGCGAAGGCATGGGCCGTGTCCAGGCAGATGCCGACGCGCGCCTTGTCCTCCACGCCCGCCACGATCCGCCCCAACTGCTCGGGCGCCGCCCCCAGATAGGCCCCCTGCCCGGCGGTGTTCTCGATGACCACCGTCACCCCGCGCGTCGCCGCCAAGGCCCGGTTGATGCTCTCGGCCACGCGGTCGCACGCCGCCTCGGGCGACAGCTGGTTGAGGTGCGAGCCAGGGTGGAGGTTGAGCCGATCCAGCCCCAACGCCTCGCACCGCCGCAGCTCATCGAGCAGCGACTCCATGCTCTTGGCGTGCTTCGCCTCGTCGGGGTTCGCCAGGTTGATGAGGTAACCCGCGTGCGGCAGCACCTGGCCCGGCGCGTAAGGCGCCGCCGCCATCGCCGCGCGGAAGGCCGCCGCGTCCCCCGACGGCAAGGGCTTGCCCACCCATTGCCGCTGGTTCTTCACGAAGAGCGCGAAGCCCGTGGCGCCCACCGCCAACGCATTCGCCACCGCGGCCGCCGGCGACCCGGCGGCCGAGACGTGCGGGCCGATGTACCGCGCCGCGCCCATCACGCCTCCGGCGCGGCCAGCTTGGCCGCCACCGTCCCCTCATCGATGACCAATTCGTGGCCCTTGGCCTCCGGCCGCCCCGGCAGCTCATACATGAAGTCCGCCATCACCTGCTCCATGATCGAGCGCAGGCCGCGCGCGCCCGTCTTGCGCTTGAGCGCCTCACGGGCGATGGCCGCGAGCGCGCCCTCCGTGAAGCGGAGCGCGATGCCCTCCATCGCCAGCAGTTTCTGGTATTGGCGCACCACCGCGTTCTTCGGCTCCGTCAGGATCCGCACCAGCTCCGCCTCCGAGAGCTCCCCCATCTTCGCCACCACCGGCAGGCGCCCCACGAACTCCGGGATCAGGCCGAAGCTCACCAGATCCTCCGGCTGCACCTGCGCCAGCACGCGATCCTGCGCCTCGCGCGCCTCCTTCTCGGCGTCCACGAAGCCGATGGCCTTCTTGCCCAGGCGCGCCTTGATCTTCTCGTCCAGCCCCACGAAGGCCCCGCCGCAGATGAAGAGGATGTTGGAGGTGTCCACCGGGATGTACTCCGCCTGAGGGTGCTTGCGGCCGCCCTTCTCCGGCACGTGCGCCACCGTCCCCTCGATGATCTTCAGCAACGCCTGCTGGACGCCCTCGCCGCTCACGTCGCGCGTGATCGAGGTGTTCTCCGTCTTGCGCGCCACCTTGTCGATCTCGTCGATGTAGACGATGCCGCGCTGCGCCTGGCGCACGTCCATCCCGCAATTCTGGAGCAGATAGAGGAGGATGTTCTCCACATCCTCGCCCACGTAGCCCGCCTCCGTCACCGTCGTCGCGTCCGCGATGGCGAAGGGCACCTTCAGCAACCGCGCCAACGTCTTCGCGAACAGCGTCTTGCCGCAGCCCGTCGGGCCGATCAGCAGCACGTTGCTCTTCTCGATCTCCACGTCCGCGAAGGGGTCATCCTTCTTCCCCGCCGTCTGGTTCAGGCGGCGGTAATGGTTGTGCACGGCCACCGAGAGCAGGCGCTTCACCCGCTCGTGGCCCACGATGTACTGATCCAGGAACGTCTTGATCTCCGGCGGCGGCGGCACCTCCACCGGCGGCAACGCCTTCTGCGCGCGCGGGCGCCCCTCCACCATCGCGTCCAACGCCTCCCGCACCGGCGCGAAGGCGGGGTTCGTCATCACCATCGAGTGCGCCACCTCCATCATGCACGCGTCGCACAGCACCGAGACCCCGTCCTTCCCCAGCACGCAACGCCCCTCCGCCGTCTTACGCCCGCAGAACGAGCACACCAGCGTCTCAGACTCTTTCCCGCGCTTCCGCATCGCACGCCTCCAAAACAAAGGGCCCCCCATTCACTGAGGCGCCCGGTCAAAACAAAAGTGGCGGAGAGGGAGGGATTCGGACCCCCGGTACCTTGCGGCACGCATGATTTCGAGTCATGTGCATTCAACCAGGCTCTGCCACCTCTCCGGATGGCACCCCCAAGCGGAGTCGGACCGCTCTTCCAAGGATGAGAACCTTGTGTCCTAGCCGATAGACGATGGGGGCGTGGACAAAATCCCCTAATTGGCACCCCCAAGCGGAGTCGGACCGCTCTTCCAAGGATGAGAACCTTGTGTCCTAGCCGATAGACGATGGGGGCGTAGGAGCCTTTGATGGTGCACCCGGTGGGACTCGAACCCACACGTCTCTCAACATAAGAACCTGAATCTTACGTGTCTGCCAATTCCACCACGGGTGCGGTTTACTCCACTGGTCGGAGCGGAGGGATTTGAACCCTCGACCTTTTGGTCCCGAACCAAACGCGCTACCAGGCTGCGCTACGCTCCGTCCTGCAAAGTGCCGCATACTATAGCAAACCGACCCACCCAACGCAAGCACCTTTTTTGGGCGCATGAAAGGAAGTTTGGAGGTTTGGAAGTTTGGAGGCTTGGCGGCGGGCTCATGGACGATCAGCCGCCGAGCCGAGGTGGATCGGCCGCCGAGCCGAAGTGGATCGGCCGCCGAGCCGAAGTGGATCGGCCGCCGAGCCGAAGTGGATCGGCCGCCGAGCCGAAGTGGATCGGCCGCTGAGCCGAGGTGGATCAGCCGCCGAGCCGAAGAGGATCGGCCGCCGAGCCGAAGAGGATCGGCCGCCGAGCCGAAGTGGATCGGCCGCTGAGCCGGGGGCGCCCGGCCCTCCCCCAAAACGCGGCGTGATTGCGTCGGGGCCGGAAGTTTGCTATATAATGAAAGGA
The DNA here is from genome assembly GCA_949288955.1 of uncultured Lentisphaeraceae bacterium. Lineage (GTDB taxonomy): Bacteria > Verrucomicrobiota > Kiritimatiellia > RFP12 > DVOR01 > Spyradenecus. The sequence goes on along the minus strand of CASEMS010000019.1, from coordinate 733 downwards.
AAGCGAAGCAGAAAGGGTTTCACGGATGAAGAATGAGTATCTGGATCGGTTCATGGCGCAATTCCCCTTCGAGGGGCTGACCTATGACGATGTAACGTTGGTGACGCAGTACGCGGACTTTCTGCCGGACGACGCGAGCCTGAAGACGCGCCTGACCAGCCGCCAGGAGATGAACATCCCCTTCATGTCCGCGGCGATGGACACGGTGACCGAGGCGCCGATGGCGATCGCGATGGCGTTGGCCGGCGGCATCGGCTGCATCCACAAGAATCTGGACGAGGAGGAGCAGGCCGCGCAGGTGGCGCGCGTCAAGCACTACCTCAACGGCCTCATCGAGCGCCCCGTCTGCTTCCACGCCAACGACGAGGTGGCCTACCTGCTGGCCGAGAAGCGCCGCCGCGGCCTGAAGTTCGGCGGCTTCCCCATCCTCGACGACGAGGATCGCCTGGTGGGCATGATCTCGGGCAAGGATCTGCGCTATTCCGACTGCGGCAGCGAGAAACTCTCGGCCGTCATGACCAAGGCCACCGTCACCGCCGCCCCCGGCACCTCGCTGGAGGAGGCGTACAAAATCATGCGCGAGCACAAGATCGGCAAGCTGCCGCTGGTGGACAAGGAGGGCCGCCTGGCCGGCCTCTACTCCTTCACCGACGTGCAGCAGCTCATCGAGAACCAGAACCCCGCCTACAACCGCGACGCCAAGCACCGCCTGCGCGTCTCGGCCTCCGTCTCC
>CASEMS010000018.1 GCA_949288955.1 uncultured Lentisphaeraceae bacterium | reverse complement strand
CGGGCCGGGCGGGGGGCGGGGGGAGGGGCGCGAGGGTGGGCGCGGGGAGGGGCGGGAGCACGGCGACGCGCCCGAGGAGCCCCGTGGCGCGGAGATCGGAGGCGCGGCAGGGGGCGTCGGTTACGATGAGGCCGACGGCGCGGAGGAAACGCCGGCCGCGGCGGCCGAGCCATTGGGCGAGGTCGTGCCCCGAGGCCGTGCGCCACTCGAAGACCAGCCGCACGCCAAAGAGCCAGGCCAAGGCCATCCCCAGCCGCACGGAGCGATCGGCGCAGTGGACGGCGTCGTAGCGGTTCTGGAGGAGGAGGCGGTCGGCGGCCAGCCCCATGACGGCGGTGGCCCAGGCGCGGCGCAGCCCGCCGCCGTAGGGCGGGAGGCCGCGGGCGAAGGGCACGCGGAGGGTGCGGTAGACGCGGTGGGCGAGGCCACGGGGCCACGGGTCGCCGCCGGGGAGGGTGAGCACGTCGGCCTCCACCCCGGCGCGGGCCAGGAGGGTGAGCATCTGGAAGGTGCGGCGCGCGTGCGGGCTGTCGGCCCGGAGTGTCTGGGTGTGGATGTAGAGCGCGCGCGGCATGGTTACAGCAGGCGCAGCTGCGCCCCTTGGCGGTGGACGTGCATCTTGCGGACGGTCCACTCCACGTCCAGCCCGGAGACGAAGGCGCGCAGCTGCTTGCCCAGCGCGTCGTCGTCGTCGATGGCGACGGCGACGATGGTGGGGCCGGCGCCGGAGATGTAGGCGGCCACCGCGTCGGTCTCCTCGGCGGCGTAGCGGAGCACCTCGGCGCCCTGCGGGATGAGCTGCAGGCGGTATTCCTGGTGGATGCGGTCTTTCATGCCGGCGCGGATGAGCCGGGCGTCGGCGCGCTCAAGCCCCTCCAGCAGGATGGGCACGCGCGAGAGGTTGTAGATGCAGTCGGTGAGGGTGTAGGTCTTGGGGAGGGCCGCACGCGCGGCCTCGGTGGGGACGCGGACGTCGGGCATGAGCGCGTAGAAGCTCAGGCGGTCGCTGATAGGATAACGGTGCCAGTAGACGAGGCCATCCTCCACCACGGCGGCGACGAAGCCGCCGAGGGTGGCGGGGGCGACGTTGTCGGGGTGGCCCTCGATGGTGGTGGCGGTGCGGAGGATCTGCTCGGTGTCCATCGCCAGCCCGGCGAGGGCGTTGGCGGCCATCACCCCGGCGACGACGCAGGTGGAGCTGGAGCCGAGGCCCGAGCAGACCGGCAGGTCGGTGTCGAAGGTGATGCGCAGGTTGGGCGCCAGGCGCCCGTGCTGGGCCAGCACGCGCTCGATGGTGGAGTAGAGCAGGTTGTGGGCGGGCTCCGCGAACTCCGGCAGGCACCCCTCGGGGCGGAAACGCTCCGCGCAGTCCGTGTCGAAGACAAAGCGGTTGTACAGGTCGAAGGCCAGCCCCATCACGTCGAAGCCAGGCCCCACGTTCGCGCTGGTCGCGGGCACCGAGATCTTGAATCGCATCGTTGTTCCTCTCAGGGCGGCAGTATACCACACCTGGCCGCGGGGGTCAGGCGCGGAGGGCGTCGCGGAGGGCGTCGGCCAGGTCGGTGCGCTCCCAAGGCACGCCCTGCCTGCCGAAGTGCCCATACGCGCAACATTCCGAGTAGCGCCACGTGGGGCGGTTGAGGCCCAAGGCCCGGGTGATGGCCGCGGGGCGGAAGTCGAAGAGCCCGCCGTGGAGCAGGAAGTCCGCAATGCGCTCCTCGGGGACCTTGCCGGTGCCGTAGGTGGAGACGTTCACGCTCATGGGGTGGGGCAGGCCGATGGCGTAGGCCACCTGGATCTCGCACTTGGAGGCCAGCCCGGCGGCGACGATGTTGCGCGCCACGTAGCGGGCGTAATAGGCCGCCGAGCGATCCACCTTGGAGGGGTCCTTGCCCGAGAAGGCGCCGCCGCCGTGCGAGCCCACGCCGCCGTAGGTGTCGGCGATGATCTTGCGCCCGGTCAGGCCGGAGTCCCCCGCCGGCCCGCCGATGACGAAGCGCCCCGTGGGGTTGATGTGGAAGGCGGTCTCGGGGGTGAGCAGGCCCGTGGGGCCGAGCGTCTCGCGGATGACGTCGCGCACCGTGCCGCGGATGAGCGTCTCGGGCACGTCGCGCGTCTGGTGCGAGCAGACCACCGCGGTGATGGCCTGCGGCCGGCCGCCGTCGTACAGCACGGAGACCTGCGCCTTCGCGTCCGGGCGCAGCCAGTCGATCGCGCCCGAATGGCGCAGCTCGGCCAGCCGCCGGAGGATGCGGTTGGAGCAGACGAGCGGCAGCGGGAGCCCCTCGGGCGTCTCGTCCGTGGCATAGCCATACATCATGCCCTGGTCGCCCGCCCCCTGCTCCTCCGGGTCGCCCCGGTCGACGCCCTGGTTGATGTCGGGCGACTGCCCGTGCAGGTTGTTGAGGTAGGTGAAGTCTTGGTGGCAGAAGCCCTCGGCGGGGTCGTCGTAGCCGATGCGGGCGATGACGTCGCGGGCGATGGCCTTGGTGTCGAGCGTCTCGAAGCCGCGGCAGGTGATCTCGCCCAGATTGACGACGAGGTTCTTGCCGCAGGCGGTCTCGCAGGCCACGCGGGCGTTGGGGTCAAGCGCCAGGCAGGCGTCCAGGACGGCGTCGGAGATCGCGTCCGCCACCTTGTCGGGATGGCCCTCCGAGACCGATTCGGAGGTGTAGACGTGACGTGCGTTCAACTTGCTCATGTTCTTCTTCTTTCCGGGGCCCGGCCACCCCCAGACGGGAGGCGGCAGCGTTGGTGTGCCAAACGCTGCCGCCGTCGCTCGAGGGGAAGACCCGGGTGCCTCCATTTTAGCTGCAGGTTCCTGATGGCATCCGCGTCCGCAAGCCTGGAGTGCTTCCAAATCAACGCGAATACGCCCCACATTGTAGCACATCCCGCGCCCCCGATGGGAACCGCGAAGACGCAAGGTTGCGCGGGAGGCTTGCGGGGGGAGGGAACCGCGAAGACGCAAGGTGCGCGGGAGGCTTGCGGGCTCCACCGGTCGCTCTGCGGGCTTCGCCCGCTGACCGCTCCCTACCGCCCTCGCCTCCCGCGCTGCCCAAGTGAGTCCCCCCCCCATCCCCCTTCGTGTCCCTCCGTGTCCCCCTTCGTGCGCTTCGTGATCTCTCCCCCTCTGACAGTCCTGTCGGCGGTAGCCGACCCCCAAATCCGCCTCAATCCGCGCAATCCGCGGTTTCCCCCTCGTCGTCCATCCCGTCCTGCGCGGGCCACGCCCGCGCTCCCCTTTGTGTTCTTTGTGTCCGTTGTGATTGTTCCCTCGTCGTCCTCGTCGTTCTTTGTGTTCCTCCGTGTCCCCCTTCGTGCGCTTCGTGATCTCTCCCCCTCTGGCAGTCCTGTCGGCGGTAGCCGACCCCCAATCTGCCTCAATCCGCGCAATCCGCGGTTCCCCCCTCGTCGTCCCCGTCGTGTTCTTGGTGGTCTTTTCGGCGCGGCAGTGGGGGGTGGTTTGCGTGGCGGGGTGGGGTGTGCTATCATACGGCTTCCTTTTCCTGCGTTGGGAGAAGGTCTTTTGTCAACAACCGGGCGTTTAACCACCCCGCGGCCCCGAAGGCCCGCGCGGCCTGCCGAGGGGAGCGCGCCCGTCAACAGAAAGCAAACAGCCAAATGGCTATCCGCAAACCTCAGAAGGCGGTCGAGAAGACCGGCGCCCGTTACGACGAACTCCTCGCCGCGCTCAACCGGCAGGACAGCGTCCCCTCCCCGGGCACCATCGTCAAAGGCAAAGTGACCGGCAAGCGCGGCAACGAAATCCTCGTCGACATCGGCTGCAAGAGCGCCGGCGCCATCCCCGCCAATGAGTTCGAGAACCCCGACGCCGTGAGCGTCGGCGATTCCTACGACGTCCTCCTCATCGACCTGGAGGGCGAGAACGGCATGGTCGTCGTCTCCAAGCGCCAGGCCGACGAGAAGATCCGCTGGGAGGCCATCCTGGCCAAGTACAAAGAGGGCGACACCGTCCAGGGCGTCATCCGCAGCAAGGTGCGCGGCGGCATGATCGTGGCCGTCGACGGCGTGGACGCCTTCCTCCCCGGCTCCCAAGTGGACGTGAACCCCAGCCGCGACCTGGACATCTACATCACCGGCGAGCCCCAGGACTTCAAGATCATCAAGATCTCCGACGAGCGCCGCAACATCATCGTCTCCCGCCGCGAGCTCCTCGAGGCCCAGATGGCCGAGAAGAAGCACGCCCTCCTCCAGACCCTCGCCAAGGGCCAGATCGTCCACGGCAAGGTCAAGAACATCACCGACTTCGGCGCCTTCGTCGACCTCGACGGCATGGACGGCCTCCTGCACATCACCGACATGAGCTGGGGCCGCATCAAGCACCCGAGCGAGCTGCTCAAGGTGGGCCAGGAGCTCGACGTCATGATCCTCGACGTCGACCTCGATCGCGAGCGCGTCTCCCTCGGCCTCAAGCAGGCCCAGGCCAACCCGTGGGACGACATCACCAGCCGCTACCCCGTCGGCAGCCGCCTCCACGGCAAGGTCGTCAACCTCGCCCCCTACGGCGCCTTCGTCGAGATCGAGCCCGGCATCGAGGGCCTCGTGCACGTCTCCGAGTTCAGCTGGACCAAGCGCATCGCCCGCGCCTCCGACGTCCTCAGCGTCGGCGACGAGGTGGACGTCGTCGTCCTCAACATCGACGCCGCCAACCAGAAGATCGCGCTCGGCATCCGCCAGACCGAGGCCAACCCCTGGGACACCGTCCAGGACCGCTACCCCGTCGGCAGCCGCATCACCGGCAAGGTGCGCAACTTCACCACCTACGGCGCCTTCGTCGAGATGGAAGAGGGCATCGACGGCATGATCCACGTCTCCGACATGAGCTGGACGCGCAAGGTCAACCACCCCTCCGAGATCCTCCAGAAGGGCCAGACCGTCGAGGCCATCGTCCTCGAGATCGACGCCGCCAACCAGCGCATCTCCCTCGGCCTCAAGCAGGCGCAGACCGACCCCTGGAGCTCCATCGCCTCCACCTACCAGATCGGCCAGATCGTCAAGGGCAAGGTCTCCAAGATCGCCTCCTTCGGCGCCTTCGTCGAGCTCGAGGACGGCGTCGACGGTCTCGTCCACATCTCCCAGATCTCCGACCAGCACATCGACAAGGTTCGCGACGCGCTCAAGGTCGGCCAGGAGGTCGAGGCCCGCATCGTCAAGATCGACCGCGAGGAGCGCCGCATCGGCCTCTCCATCAAGGCCGTCAACATGGACGAGGGCGAGGTCGCCCGCCTCACCGCCGAGGCCGAGGCCGAAAGCCCCACCCACGCCGCCCCCCTCGGTTCCTTCGCCAACGCCTTCGAGGAAGCCTTCGCCGCCTCCGAGGAATGGCGCCCCGGCCAGGACTGAGCCAGGCCAAACCCCTCAAAAAAGCCCCGAACCCAACGGTTCGGGGCTTTTTTTGTGCCCGCACCCCAGCCGCCCCCCAACCCATGCGCGAATCCATTGACACCCCACGGAGGGGTGGGGGGCGTGGGCGGCTTGGGGGATCGGCGGCTCGCCCAAGCTGGCTCGGCGGCTGACGCGAGGTGGATCGGCGGCTGATCGACCTCGGGTCGGCGGCTGAGCCAAAGTGGATCGGCGGCTGATCCGAGGTGGACTGGGGGCTGAGCCGAGGTGGCTCGGGGGCTGATCCATTGGGGGATGAGTTGCGCGGCGGGCGTGCGCATTGTATAATGCACCCCGTTTTTCGCCGCCGAAGGGGTTTGCGGGGCGGGCGAAAGTGTGGGATACTGTCTTTGAGCGCCCTGTAGCTCAGTGGATAGAGCAGCGGTTTCCTAAACCGCGTGTCGCAGGTTCGATTCCTGTCTGGGCGACCATCCTTGGCCGAAGTCGCGGGAGTGAGACAGATGAAGAAGGTTGTTACGATTGTGGTGTTGCTGGCCCTCGCGGGGGGCGGGGCGTGGTGGTGGCTGTCGCGCCCGAAGCAGGAGGAGGCGGCGGTGGCGTATAAGACGGTGCCGCTGACGCAGGGTCAGGCGACGCAGACCATCCGGGCGACGGGGACGATCGAGCCGGAGGATCTGATCGACATCGGCGCGCAGATCACGGGGCAGATCATGGCCTTCGGCAAGGATGTGGAGGGCAATGAGGTGGATTATTGCTCGGTGGTGAAGAAGGGGCAGCTGTTGGCGCGGATCGACGATGTGACGTACAAGGCGGAGGTAACCATCGCCAAGGCGGCGCTGACGAGCGCGGAGGCCCAGCTGACGAGCGCGAAGGCCGACGTGACGCAGGCCACCGCCAACCTGCGCCAGGCGGAGCGTGATTGGGCGCGCGCGCAGAAGCTGGGGGTGGGCGACGCGCTCTCGCAGAAGGATTACGACGCCTATCAGAGCGCCTATGAGGTGGCGGCGGCGAACCTGGACGTGACCAAGGCCCAGGTGGAGCAGGCGGAGGCGGCCATCGCCCAGGCGCAGGCGCAGCTGGAGAAGGCGGAGCGGAACCTCTCGTATTGCGACATCCTTTCGACGGTGGACGGGGTGGTCATCGACCGGCGCGTGAACATCGGCCAGACGGTGACGGCCTCGATGAGCACGCCGTCGCTCTTCCTGGTGGCGAAGGACCTGAAGAAGATCGAGATCTGGGTGCCGGTGAACGAGGCGGACATCGGGTCGATCCGCGTGGGGCAGGAGGTGCGCTTCACGGTGGATGCCTTCGCGAACCGGGAGTTCCGGGGGAAGGTGGGGCGGATCCGCCTGAACGCCTCGATGACCTCGAACGTGGTGACGTACACGGTGGAGGTGCGGACGGACAACCCGGATGGCCTGCTGCTGCCGTATCTGACGGCGATCGTGAGCTTCGTCTTGGCGGAGTCGCCCGCGGACGCGCTGTTGGCGCCGGTGGCGGCGCTGAGCTGGCGGCCGGAGGGGTGGGAGACGCCGGAGGATCTGGTGGGGAAGGATCTGGTCTTTGTGCAGGATCGCGCGGGCAAGCCGCGGGCGGTGCCGGTGAAGGTGGGCGTCTCGGACGACGTGCGGGTGGCGATCGAGACGGAGGCCTTGCAGCCGGGCGACGTGGTGATCACCGGGACGCTGACGCCCATCGAGGTGCAGCAGGCCTCGGAGGCGGGGAAGAACCCCTTCCTGCCGCAGCCGCCGCAGCGCCGTCGCCGCCGTTGATGGGAGGCCACGCGCATGAGCGACTGCCTGATCGAACTGCGGGATCTCACCAAGACCTACAAGCTGGGCGACGTGGACGTGCCCGTGCTCAAGGGCATCTCGATGAAAATCCGCGAGGGGACGCTCCTGGCCCTGATGGGGCCCTCGGGCGGCGGCAAGTCCACCCTCATGAACATCCTCGGCTTCCTGGACACCTCGTCGGGCGGGCAATACCTGCTGGACGGGCGGGACGTGACGACGCTCTCGGCGAACGCGCGGGCGGATCTGCGCAACGCGCGCATTGGCTTCGTCTTCCAGAACTTCAACCTCTTGGCGCGCACCTCCGCGCTGAAGAACGTGCTCATGCCCTTGGAGTACGCCAAGCGCCGCCAGAGCGCGCGGGAGGAGCGGGCCTGGGCGGAGAACCTGCTGCGGCGCGTGGGGCTGGGCGACCGCATGGAGCACCAGCCTTCGCAGATGTCGGGCGGGCAGCAACAGCGCGTGGCCATCGCCCGCGCCTTGGTGAACCGGCCGAAGATCCTCTTCGCCGACGAACCGACGGGCAACCTTGACTCGAAGACCTCCGAGGAGGTGCTCCGGATGTTCCAGGAGCTGAACGAGCAGGAGGGCATCACCATTGTGTTGGTGACGCACTCGCCGGAGGTGGGCGCCTTCGCCAAGGAGGCCTACCACATCAAGGATGGCCTCATCGTGGGCGGCACGTACAACGAGAAGTGAGGGGCGCCATGTTTCTGCTTTCCCAAATCGCCTCCGCGTTCGTCTCCCTCCGCCGCAATGTCCTGCGTTCGCTCCTCACGATGCTGGGGATCGTCATCGGCGTGGCCGTGGTCATCACGATGATGGAGATTGGGGCCGGGGCCTCGAAGTCCATCAAGGCCTCCATCTCCAACATGGGCACCAACGTGATGATGATCTGGCCTTGGGCCGTCCGCACCGCGGGCGTCAGCTCCGGTTCCGGCGGCTCCGTGCGCCTCACCGAGCAGGATTGCGAGGCCATCGAGGCCGAGTGCCTCTCGGTCGAGGCCGTCACCCCCTCCCTTTCCCGCCGCGGCATCCAGGCCGTGGCCGGCAACCGCAACTGGACGCCCTTCACCATCTACTCCGGGAACGAGAAGTACTTCACCGTCCAATCGTGGAAGACCCCCGCCAGTGGGCGCTACTTCACCAAGCGCGAGGTGGACGTCGCCGCCTGCGTCGCCGTCATCGGGCAGACCGTCAAGCGCGAGCTCTTCCCCGACGTGGACCCCGTCGGCAAGGACATCCAGCTGCGCGGCGTGCTCTTCCGCATCATCGGCGTGCTCCCGCTCAAGGGCGCCAACATGATGGGCATGGACCAGGACGACACCGTCATCGTGCCGTGGACGACCATGCGCCAGCGCCTCTCCAACTCGGGCGGTTCGGCCACGGGCTCCTCCGGCTCCTCCTCCAACTCCTCCGAGACCACCTCCGACACCTCGGACGTCTACCCCACCTCCTCCGCCTCCATCTATCCCGCGCGCGACTCCGTCCAGGCCGAGAACTATCCCCTGCCCGTCCGCTTCCGCAACGTCCACCAGATCACCGTCTCGGCCAAGACCCCCGAGCAGGTGCCCGACGCCATCGCGCAGATCACCCAGGTGCTCCGCCGCCGTCACGGCATCCAACCCGGCGAGGAGGACGACTTCGTCATCCGCGATATGTCCGAGATGCTCAAGACGATGACCGCCACCAGCGGCCTGATGACCACGCTCCTGCTCATCGTCGCCCTCCTCTCGCTCGTCGTCGGCGGCGTGGGCATCATGAACATCATGCTCGTGAGTGTCACCGAGCGCACGCGCGAGATCGGCCTGCGCATGGCCGTCGGCGCGCGCGGGAGCCGGATCCTGGCGCAGTTCCTCACCGAGTCCGTGCTCCTCTGCCTGCTGGGCGGGTTGGTCGGCATTGGGGTGGGGCGGTGCGCCAGCATGATCATCGCGCACGTGCTCGGGTGGCCCGTCAGCGTCAGTGTCGGCGCCATCGCCGTCTCCGCCGGCGTCTCCGCGGCCATCGGCGTCGTCTTCGGTTTCTACCCCGCCTGGCGCGCCAGCCGCCTCAACCCCATCGACGCGCTCCGCCACGAATGACAGACACGTGGCACGGGTTTTGCTATACTGAAGCAAACCTTGACAGGAGAAGCCCGATGAGCGACGAGCAACCGAAGAAGGGATCGAAGACGAAACGCGTGGTCTGTGGGCTGAGCGTGGCGGCGGTGTGGCTGATTGCCATCTTCCTCCTGCCCGTCTGGGCGTTGGCGGGGTTGGTGGCCGCCTCGGCGGGGATTTGCCTGTATGAGCTGTGCGCGATGCTGCGGAAGGTGGGCTACGCGCTGCCCTTCGGCTGGCTGGCGGCGGCGACGGCGGCGTGGTTCGCCTATGTCTATACGTGCCTGTGGGGGTTCGCCAGGCTGTCTGACGGCATGAATGGCGCGGCGGTGGGGGCGGCGGTCATCGTTGGCACCTCCCTCTCATTGGCCTTCTTCGCGGTGATCGTCGCGGCGCTCTTCTTCCGGGTGTTGCTGGACAGCCGGGTGCAGAAGCCGATGGAGACGGCGGCGCTGACGGTGGGGGCCTTCGTCTACATCCCCTTCATGCTCGCCTTCCTCCTGCCCATCGCCATGTGGCCGGCGGGGGAATCCCACGCGGCCGGCATCTTCCTGGCCTTCGCGCTCATTCTGGTGACGAAGCTTTCGGACACGGGCGGCTATTTCATCGGCACGGCCTTCGGGCGGCACAAGATGTGCCCGCGCCTCTCGCCCGGCAAGAGCTGGGAGGGGACGGTGGGCGGCTACGTCTTCTCGCTCATCGGGGCGGGGTGCGTCATCGCCGCGTCGCGGGTCTGGCCCGACGCCCCGTGCCTGGCCTTCGTGCGCGAGCTGACGGCCACGACGGGCGCGGTGCTTTGGGCGTTGCTGACGGTGGTGGTGGTGGTTACGGTGGGGATCTGCGGCGATCTGTTGGAGTCGCTCTTCAAGCGGCAGTGCGGCGTGAAGGATTCCTCGGCGCTCTTCCCCGCGATGGGCGGCTTCTTCGACACCTTCGACAGCATCATCTTCGTGCCCGCCACCTTCTTTTTCATGGCGACGCTGGGCGCCGTCCTTCTCTGACCCATGCGCAGGCGGCTGGTCATCCTGGGGGCCACGGGCTCCATCGGCGCGAGCACGCTCCGCGTGGTCGCCGCCCATCCCGACCGTTTCGAGGTGGTGGGGCTGGCGGCGGGGCGCGACGCGGCGGGGCTGCGGGCGTTGGCCGAACGTTTCGGCGTGCGCCATCTGGCCTTGGCCCAGCCCAACGACGCGGGCATCCCCCACGGCGAGCGGGCGCTGTGCGACCTGGCGGCGCTGCCGGAGGCCGACCTCACGGTCATGGCCATCGCCGGCATGGCCGGCTACGCGCCCACCCTTGCGGCCATCGAGGCGGGGCACGACGTGGCCCTCGCCACCAAGGAGGTGCTCGTCATGGCCGGCGAGGAGGTCATGCGCCGCCGCGCCGAGCGGGGCGTCCGCCTCCTGCCGCTCGATTCCGAGCACTCCGCCCTCTTCCAGGCGCTCCAGAGCGGCGCCTACCAGCCCGCGTGCGTCCGCACCGACCCCGCCACGCCCCGCGCGGAGGCGCGCGTGGCCGAGGCCATCCTCACCGCCAGCGGGGGGCCTTTCCTCCGCAGGCGGGAGCTGGACTGGCGGCGTGTGACGGTGGCCGAGGCGCTCGACCACCCGCGTTGGCGGATGGGGCCGAAGGTTACGGTGGACTCCGCCACCATGATGAACAAGGGGTTGGAGCTGATCGAGGCGCTCCATCTCTTCGCCCTCCACCCGGGGCAGCTCCGCGTCTGGGTCCACCCGCAGAGCATCGTCCACTCGCTCGTCCGTTTCCGCGACGGGGCGCTCCTGGCGCAGCTGGGCGTGGCGGACATGGCGCTGCCCATCCAATATGCCCTCACCTGGCCCGACCGCGCCGACCACGCGCCCGTGGAGCCGCTCTCCCTCGCGCAGATGCGGGGGTTGGAGTTCGAGGAGCCCGACCTTTCCCGTTTCCCGTGCCTGCGGCTTGTCTTCGAGGCCTTGCCGCGCGGCGCGTGGACGCACCCCATCCTGACCCTGGCCAACGAGGTCGCCGTCCGCGCCTTCCTCGCGGGCCGCATTTCCGCCGATCGCATCGCGGCGGTCATCGAGGAGGGGTTGGCCGCCGGGCCGGCCCCCTTCGAGGCCATCGTCCGCCGGGCCGAGGCAACCGTCGCCCGATTCCCCACGCCATGAAGACCCATCCGCTCTATCCGCTCACCTTCCGCCCCCAGTACCGCGACTACATCTGGGGCGGGGAGGCCATCGCCACCCGCTACAACCGCGCCAACACCCCGCGCCCCTGCGCCGAGAGCTGGGAGATTTCCGCTCTGCCCGGCGCCGAGAGCATCGTTGCCAACGGCCCCTTCGAGGGCGTCGGGCTGGGGCGTCTCACCGAGGTCTTCGGGCGCGATCTCCTTGGCGCCAAGGCGCCCGACCCCGCCACCTTCCCCTTCCTGGTCAAGATCCTCGACGCGCACGACCGCCTCTCCGTGCAGGTCCACCCCGACGCCGCGCTGGCCGAGGCCCTGGGCTGCGCCTCCAAGCATGAGATGTGGTACGTTCTCGGCGCCGAGCCGGGCGCCATGCTTTGGGCCGGCATCCGCCCCGAGGCCGACCTGGCGCGCCTCGACGAGGCGGATCTCCTTGCCCATCCCACCGCCGAGGGCGACGTCTTCGACGTGCCCCCCGGCCTCGTCCACGCCATCGGCCCCGGCAACCTCATCTACGAGGTGCAGCAGCCCAGCGACACCACCTTCCGCGTTCACGACTGGGGGCGCGGCCGCCCCACCCAGCCCGAGCAGGCCCGCCGCGCCATCCGCCCCGGCCTCCGCTCCGAGCCCCGCCACGCCATCGATTCCAGGCGCGACCTGCGCCCCCGCCTCCAAACCCCCGACTTCTCCTTCGCCACCCTCCACCTCCGCCGCGAACGCACCCTCCACACCACCGACCAAAGCCTCATGATCCTCTTCTGCGACGTCGGCAAGGCCACCATTGAGCACGACGGCCCCCATCCCCTCACCCTGCTCCCCGGCGACTCCGTCCTCCTGCCCCCCCGGCAGACCATCTACCTCCAGCCCCTGGCGCCCACGCGCCTCCTCCTCACCACCCTCTGAGCCTCGAAAGGAAGCCCACCATGAAAGCCCTCCGCCTCCTCGGCAACATCCTCATCTGGCCCCTGGCCATCTCCAAGCCCCTCGACCGCCTCCACCACTCCCTCATCCTGCGCATCCTCCGCCGCCTTCTCTTTGGGATCGTGCTCGTGCTCTTCTGGCTGTTGGTCTTCGTGCTGGCCGGCGGCCTCGGCCCCCTGGTCACCCACCTCGGCGCGCCCATCGCCCGCGCCGCGGGCGTGCCCCTCACCATCGGCAAGTGCGTCATCCTCCCCCTCGGCGGCTACGTCCGCATCGAGAACCTGGAGGTCGGCAACCCCACCGCCTTCGTCGAGGCCAACCCCAAGGTCTACGGCGAGACCCCGCTCGCCCGGATCGGCTTCCTGGAATGCGACATCGCCATGCGCTCCCTCCTCGCCAAGGAGATCGTCGTCGACACCCTCCAAATCACCGGCCTGCGCGCCCTCTACGCCTACGACCTCGACACCACCAACGTCGACGCCCTCCTCGCCCAGCTCGGCGTCCCCGCCGCCGCCTCCGAGGCCGCGCCCGAGGCGCAGCCCGCCGCCGAGCCCCAGCCCGCGGCCGCCGCCGCGCCCGCCACGGAGCCCGTCAAGTTCCGCATCACCTACCTCCACATGGAAGACAACACCGTCTCCCTGCGCAAGTACATGACCATCCCCATCACCCTCCCCGCCGTCACCCTCGAAGATATCAGCAGCGACGACCTCCAGCGCCGCATCGACGCCGTCGTCCAACCCGCCGTCAAGACCGTCCAAGGCGCCGCCGACGGCATCGGCGCCATCGGGGAACTGCTGGGCGACGGCGCCGAGAACGTCGGCACCGACGCCAAGGACGCGCTGGATGGCGGCGCGAAAGCCGTCGGCAACCTTCTGGAAGGCCTCCTTGGCAGCCCCAAGGACAAGAAGAAAGACTGACCTCCCTCCCCCCATCCCAAGCCCCTCGCCCCCGCGAGGGGCTTTTTTTGCGCCCCACCCAAGCCGCCCCTCGGTGCCTCAGCCGCTGACCCGACCCCGATCAGCCGCCGATCCCTCTTGGGTCAGCCGCCGATCCACCTCGGGTCAGCCGCCGATCCCTCTTGGGTCAGCCGCCGATCCATTTTGAGGGGAGACCACGAAGCACACGAAGGGGGGCACAAAGGGACATGAAGGACGGCGGGGGAGGCAATCGCATTGGCCGCCCCCTTGTGCGATGCGCGGGGATGTGCTACCATACGCTCACCTTTTCCGACAAAGGGGGTGACCAGGTTTCGACAGGGTATGTCCGGGCCTCGGTTGCGTGCCGGGGATGATCGTTGGCCCCGTAAAACATCGATCAAAACCTAACTGCGAACGATAACTTCGCTTACGCGGCCTAACTGAACGGCCCGTCGCTGAAACGCCGATGTCTGCTGAGCGTGGAGGCGTCGACTAGCAGGCCCTGCCGTGAACCGAACCTTCGGGGACACGTGCTTGCACCATCATGAGGGTAAGCGCCAGGCCAAGCCCGCCGATCGGCCTGCCGGGCGCGAGAGAATAGGTCGGATACGCACGTAGACATCGTGGTGAGGCTATCTTGGACGGGGGTTCAATTCCCCCCACCTCCACCATTTGGGCGCCGCGGCGGGTTCGCCGCGGCGCTTTTTTGTGTGCAGGGCGTGGCGTCGGCTTGGGGGGAGGGCACAAAAAAAGCCCCGGCGTGTGCCGGGGCTTTTTGGTGTGTGTCGTGTGCGTGGGCGGGCCTTACTTGGCGGCCATGACGCGGATCATCTCGACGACCTTGTTGGAGTAACCCCACTCGTTGTCGTACCAGGAGACGAGCTTGACGAAGGTGGGATCCAGCTGGATGCCGGCCTTGGCGTCGAAGGTGGAGGTGCAGGACTCGCCGCGGAAGTCGGTGGAGACGACCGCCTCGTCGGTGTAGCCGAGGACGCCCTTGAGCTCGCCTTCGGAGGCCTTCTTCATGGCGGCGCAGATGTCCTCGTAGGTGGCGGGCTTCTCAAGCTCGCAGGTCAGGTCGACCACGGAGACGTCGGAGCAGGGCACGCGCATGGACATGCCGGTGAGCTTGCCGTTGAGCTCGGGGAGGACCTTGCCGACGGCCTTGGCGGCGCCGGTGGAGGAGGGGATGATGTTCTCGAGGATGCCGCGGCCGCCGCGCCAGTCCTTCTTGGAGGGGCCGTCGACGGTCTTCTGGGTGGCGGTGGCGGCGTGGACGGTGGTCATCAGGCCGCGCTTGATGCCGAAGGCCTCGTGGACGACCTTGGCGAGGGGCGCCAGGCAGTTGGTGGTGCAGGAGGCGTTGGAGATGATGGTCTGGCCGGCGTAGGTCTTGTCGTTCACGCCGTAGACGAACATGGGGGTGTCGTCCTTGGAGGGGGCGGACATGATGACCTTCTTGGCACCGGCGTCGATGTGCAGCTGGGCCTGCTCCTTCTTGAGGAAGAGGCCGGTGGACTCGACGACGATCTCGGCGCCGACCTCGCCCCACTTGAGCTGGGCGGGATCCTTCTCGGCGGTGAGGCGGATGGCCTTGCCGTCGACGTACATCGTGTTGCCCTCGACCTTGATGTCGTGGTTGAACTTGCCGTGGACGGAATCGTACTTCAGCATGTAGGCGAGGTACTCGGGGTCGAGCAGGTCGTTGATGCCGACGATCTCGACGTCGTTGAAGTTCTCGACGGCGGCGCGGAAGACCATGCGCCCGATGCGGCCGAACCCGTTGATGCCAACTTTGATGGACATGTCGTTACTCCTTGTCGTTTCGGAGGCCCCACACGTGCGGGAAAGCCTCCGTTGAATGGGATAAAGGATACTTCACCCGGGCCTGAAAAGTCAAGCGAAAACGCTTGCGGCCCTCTCCGCCGCCCGCTCATGGCTTGTCCGGCCAGGGGGGCGGGGTCTGGCCGAGGAGCGCGCGGACGAAGAAGTCCTTCATCTTGCGCTCGACGAAGGGGCCTTTGATGGAGTGCTTGGTGTTGGGGAGGATGAGCTGCTCGAAGTCCTTGCCTGCGTCGATGAGCGCGTCGGCGACCTGGAAGGTGGCGGCGGGGTCGACGTTGTCGTCGTTCTCCCCGGCGATGAGGAAGAGTTTGCCTTTGAGGAGGTGGGCGTTGACGACGTTGGAGCTTTCGGCGTACCAGGGGCCGAGGGGCCAGCCCATGAACTGCTCGTTCCACCAGAGGCGGTTGAGGCGGTTGTCGTGGCAGCCGCAGAGGGCGATGGCGGCCTTGTAGAAGTCGTTGTGCCACAGGAGGGCGGCCATGGCGTTCTGCCCGCCCGCGGACCAGCCGTAGATGCCCACGCGCTCAAGGTCCATCCAGGGGCGGTCTTTGGCCGCCGCCTTCATCCAGAGGATGCGGTCGGGGAAGCCGGCGTCGCGGAGGTTGCGCCAGCAGACGTCGTGGAAGGCCTTGGAGCGGCCGAAGGTGCCCATGCCGTCGATGCGCACCACGACGAAGCCCAGGGCGGTGAGCATGTCGGAGAAGTAATCCACCGGGAGGAAGGCGGCGGGGAACTTGTAGCCGGTCGGCCCCGCGTAGATCTGCTCGATGACGGGGTACTTCCGCTTGGGGTCGAAGTTCGGGGGCAGGCGGAGGACGCCCCAGATGTCGGTCTTGCCGTCGCGCCCCTTGGCGCGGACGATCTGCGGCATCTTCCAGCCGGTGGCCTCCAGGGCCGCGATGTCCTGGCGCTGCAGCTCGGCGATGACGGAGCCGTCGGAGGTGCGCCGCAGGAGGGTTACGTGCGGGCGGTCGGCGCGCGAGGCGTTGTCCACGAAGACCGCGCCGTCGGGCGAGAGCGTTACATCGTGGTTGGCGTCCTCGGGCGTGAGGTCGCGCCAGCCCGAGCCGTCGAGCGCGGCCACGCAGAGGTGCATCTGATAGGGGCATTCCTCGGGGTTGACCCCGCCGGCGGTGAACCACACCTTCCCGGCGGACTCGTCCACCCGCAGGATCTTGTGCACCACGAAGGCGCCTTGCGTCAGCGGCGTGGCGCGCCCGTCGGCGTAAAAGCGCCACAGCTGCCGCCAGCCTGTCCGCTCCGTCACCCACAGCGTCGAGAGCCCGTCCGAGAGGTCATGGCGTTGGCGCGGCAGATAGGAGACGAAGGTCTCCGACCGCTCTTCCATCCGCGCCCGGCGCACGCCATCCGCGTACACCTCCCACAGCACGAAGGCGCCGAAGCCGCGCGCCCACCAATCAAAGGTGAAGGCCTTGGAGTCCGGCCGCCACTTGGGCGGCGAGAGCCACCACTGCGCCTCCAGCCCCGAGACGTCTAGCGGGATGACGCGCCGGTTCGGGATGTCGATGAGCGCGGGCCAGCGCACCGTCACCTCGTCGCCCGGGCGGGCGTACTCCACGAACCGCTCGTCCGGCCGCACCGCCCGCTCGGGCGCCGACGTCCGCAGCGGCACGCGCGAATCCGCCGCGAAGCGCACGCGGTTCACCGCCACGCGCGTGCCGTCGGGCGACCAGCGCACCGAGCTTTCCTCGTAGGGCACGGCGGGGTTCCCGTCGTAGGTCAGCTGCACGGCCGGCGGCGCGTCCTTGCGCGTCTCCTCCAGCCACAGGTTGCCGTCGCGCACGGAGATGCGCAGTTTGCCGTCGGGCGACACCAGGCGGTTGCCCTGCCCCTGCGCCGCCCCGGACGCGCCCTTCCCCAACGCCTCCGCCAAGGCCGGGGCGTCCGTCCGCGCCGCGTCGGCCAAGGCCTTCAGGTCCTTGGCCTCCCACATCTGCCCATCCGCCGAGCGCACCAGGCGCACCACGGAACCCTCGCGCGTCGAGGTCTTGTACCAAAAGCCCAGCCCCTCGCACAGCCATTGCGGCTTCGCCGGGCCTTGGTAGACCTTTCCCCACCACTCCAGCACCTTCCCCGAACGCGCGAAATCCTCCGCCGTGGGGGTGATCTGCGCCCACGCGCCTGCCACGGCGCACGCCGCCGCCACTATCGCCATTGCCACTCGCATCGCCAGAAAACTCCTTTCATCCGTACCTTACCATCCGCCCGCGCCGCTTGCCATCCCCGTTCCGCGCCGCCTCCCTCCCTGCCGCCTGCTGTACGCACGCGCCGTGGCGTCCCGCGGATGTGGGCGTGTGGGCGTTTGTGGTAGAATGGGGGTATGTTTCCTCTCTTCTTGGCATTGAAGTATCTTCGGCCCAAGCGCGGGGTGGCCTCGGTGGTCACGCTTCTGTCCGTGCTGGGGGTGACGATCGGCGTGGCGATCGTGATCATTGTGCGGGCGGTGTTCACGGGCTTCGGGGACACGTGGCAGAGCAAGATCTTGGCGTTCAAGCCGCACATCGTGGTGCAGCCGGCGCACCGGGGGACGCTCGGGGAGGTGGAGGCGCTGTGCGGGCGGTTGGATGCGTTGCCGGGGGTGGAGGCGTCGTCGCCGAGCATCGAGACGCGGGTGTTGGTGGAGTTCGGGCGGCGCATCCTGGCGCCGATCCTGTTGGGGGTGGACGCGGAGCGGATCCAGCGGATGCTGCCGATCGAGATGTGGAACGGCCGCTTCGACCTCTCGGGGGATGGTGTGGTCATCGGGGTGGACATGGCGCGGATGCTGGGCATCGGGGTGGGGGACGAGCTCTTGGTCTATTCGCCGATGAACCTCATCGACAAGGACGAGATCTACTTCCCGGAGCGGCTGACGGTCAAGGGCGTCTACGCCACGGGCCAGGCCGATTACGACAGCGGCTACGTCTTTGTCTCCCTGCCGGTGGCGCGGGATCTGGCGGGGCTGGATTCGGGCGCGAACAGCGTGAGCCTGCGCGTGGCAGACCCGCAGGGGCTGCGACCCGGGGAGGGGTTGGTGGGGGAGGTACGCCGCGTGGCGGAGGAACTCTACGGCCCGGGGCGTTGCCGCGTGAGCACGTGGCAACAGTTGGACCGCCTAATCTTCAACGCCGTGGCCACGGAGAAGAACATGATGACGCTCCTGCTCATCTTCATCAGCGTGGTGGCCATCTTCTGCGTGGTGAACACCATCATCGTCATCACGGTGCAGAAGACCGACGAGATCGGCCTGCTGAAGTCGCTGGGCTTCTCGACGTGGCAGCTGACGCTGACCTTCGTGCTTTATGGGTGGGTGCAGTGTCTGCTGGGGACGGCGATGGGCATCGGCCTGGCCTTCCTGGTGCTGCACAACCTTCAGAACCTGGTGGATCTTCTGGCGGGCTTCGGTCTGGAGGTCTTCCCGAAGGCGGTCTATGGGCTGGACGCGCTGCCGTGGCGCGTGGTGCCGGCGGAGATCGCGCAGGTGGCCGCGTTGGTGGTGCTCTTCTGCGCGCTGGCCTCCCTCCTGCCCGCCTGGCGCGCCGCCGCCATGAACCCGATCGACGCCCTGCGCAAGGAGTGAGCCATGGGAACCGCAATCGCCGCCGAGGCCCTCCACAAGTCCTACACCCTCCACGGCAAGCGCCTGGAGATTCTCCGGGGCGCCGCCTTCTCCGCCGAACCGGGCGAGACCATTGCCATCGTCGGGCGCAGCGGCGCGGGCAAATCCACGCTGCTGCACGTGCTGGGCGGGCTTGACCGCCCGCAGTCCGGCGAGGTCTTCGTGGGGGGGCGGCCGCTCTACGCGCTCTCGGGCCGCCGCCGCACCAAGCTCCGCGCCGCCGCCATCGGCTTCGTCTTCCAAGCCTATCATCTGTTGCCGGAGATGGACATCACCGAGAACGTGATGCTCCCGGCGATGGCGCTGGGCCGCCTCTCCCGCGCCGCCATGCGCGCGCGCGCCGAGGCGCTGCTCGACCGCGTGGGCCTCGCCGGGCGTCTCCGCCACACGCCGTTGGAGCTTTCCGGCGGCGAGCAGCAGCGCGCCGCCATCGCCCGCGCCCTCATGAACGAGCCGCCCCTGCTTTTGGCGGATGAGCCGACGGGCAATCTGGACGAGGCCACCGGCGCGCAGGTGCTGGATCTGCTCTTCGCGTTGGCGTGCGAGCGGCAGGCGGTTCTCGTCATGGTCACGCACAGCCCGGCCACCGCCGCGCGGTGCGCCCGCACGCTGACGTTGGAGGATGGCGTCCTTCGCGCGTGACGACACAAAAAAGCCCCCGGCCTCATTCGAGGCCGGGGGCTTTTTTGTACCCTCCGCTCACTTGGCTGAGCCGGAGCGGAAGAGGCGGAGGTCGGTCCAGACGCCGGTGTCGGTGGGGGCGGAGCCCTCCTCGCCGGTGAGGGTGAAGCGGAGCTGCTTGGCGCCGGCGGGGATCTCGACGTCGATGAGCTGGCGGACGTCCTGGGGCTTCATGCCGACGCGGGAGAAGATCTCCTTGCCGTCGGCGGTGATGCGGAAGGTGACGGTGCCGGCGTTGGTGTTGCCGGTGAGCATGCCGGCGTGGCCTTTGACCTTGTCCCAGGTGCCGTCGAGGTCAAGCGTCCAGTCGGCGCCGACGGTGTCCTTGCGGCTGGCGGGGAAGTCGTTGCCGTCGACCTTGAGGGTGTCGGCGCCGATGGGCTTGGTCTCGTCGGGGAGGGGTTGGGCCTTGAGGTCTTGGAGGACGTCGATCTCGGCGGCGGAGCCGAAGTTGGCGCCGTTCTGGGCGGAGGTGAAGGTGATGCGGAGGTAACGGGCCCAAGTGGTGTCGAAGGCGACGGGGCGGGCCTCGGCCTTCTCGAACTTGGCGAACTCGCCTTCGGCGACGGTCTTGTATTGGCCGGGGAAGCGGGCGGCCTCGATCTTGTAGCCCTTGATGACGCCGTTGCCGAGGTTGGCGCGGGGGAGGTAGGTGAGGGCGTTGACGGGGTAGAGGCCGTGCATATCCACGTCGATGACGTAGGGGAAGTTGGTGGGCTGGGTGCCGCCCTTGCCGTAGTAGGAGTGCCACATGGTCTCCTCGGTGCCGTCGAAGGCGGCGGAGATCTTGGCGTCGCCGGCCTGGGAGTTGACCGCGAGGGTGAACTCGGACTTGTCGAGCTGGTCGGTGATCTCGGGGACGGGATAGGGCTCGGTGGCCTTGATTGTGGAGAAGGGCGCGGTCTTGACGATGAAGGTGCGGGCCTCGCTGAGGGGGAGGCGGGCGAGCTTCACGCGGAGCGTGCCGTGCTTGTCGGCGGGGTCGTAGTACCAGCACTGGCGGCCGTTGGCGTAGGCGGTGGCGGCGGCCTCGCCGTCGAGGCGGAGGATCTCCTGGCCGAGGGTCTGGTCGTCCTCGAGGAAGACGACGCTGGTGGGCTGGACGGGGCAGTGGATGACGAACTCGTAGGCGCGGTCCTCGGGCATACCGTCGTAGCCGTTGCCTTCGGCGGCGCCGAGCGAGACCTGGAGGAGGCCGTGGGTGCCGCAGTCGAAGGCGCGGACGTCGATGTCCTGGGTGGTGTAGGCGTCGTACTTCCGGAAGGCCTGGGTCTCGCCATCGTCCTCATAGAGGCGGAAGAAGGCGGCGCGCTCGCCGGAGAAGTCGGGGTAGACGTCGAAGGTGATGGGGTCGAAAGGCTTGTCGCCGAGGACGAGCATCTCGGGGTACATCGGGACGATGGAGCCGGCGCGGACGAAGACGGGCTGGGTGGCGAGGGTGATGGGGTAGGCGGCGAGGGTGGTGGGGCCCTCGACGCGGCGGCCGTCGTTGTAGTCGTACCACGTGCCTTCGGGCAGGTAGATGTCCTTGCGCCAGCCGCGGTTGAGCTTCATGGAGGTGTAGACGGGGGCGATGAGGAACTCGTTGCCGAGCATGAACTGGTACTTCGTCTCCTCGCCCCAGGTGTGGCGGTCTTCGGGGAAGTTGTAGACGAGGGGGCGGACGATGGGCTCGCCGTAGTCCCAGGCCTGGCGCATGTAGGAGTAGACGAAGGGGACGAGGCGGTTCTTGTGGAGGAGCGCGGCGCGGTTGAGGCTGCGGTAGGGCTCGGGATAGCTCCACGGGCTCTTGTTGAGGGAGGCCCAGCCGTTCATGACGTAGATGGCGGTGGTCCAGCACTTCCACTGGAGGTCGCGGGTGTAGGTCTCGTTGCTGCCGCCGAAGATGCCGTCCACGTCGGTGGTGGCGTAGGCCTGGCCGCTCATCGATGAGCCGGTGAGGGTGGGGATGTGGTAGCGGATGAGGTCCCAGTTGCCCGATTGGTCGCCCGTCCAGCAGATGCCGTAGCGCTGGGTGCCGGCCCAACCTTGGACGGTCCAGACGAAGGCGCGGGCGTCGGCGTTGCGCTCGATGCCCTCGGCGGCGACCTTGTTGCACTCCAGCGCGTGCTGGTAGGCGGGGCCCGACCAGGCGACGTCGATCTTCTGGACGCGGCTGCCCGCGTGGCCGACCTCCCAGTTGATGCGGTTCAGGGCGCCCTCCGTCCAGAGGCCGGTGTGGAAGCCGAGGCCGGCGAGGGCGTCGGCCACGTAGCCCAGCTGCATATGGTCGCAGCCGTAGCCGTCGTTCACGAGGAGCCAACCGCCGGGCATATCGTGCTCGCGGTATTTCTGGGCGACGCGGACGGCGTCGACGGGGGTGACCTCCTTGTAGGAGCCGTCCTCGTTCTGGGCGGGCTCGCGGGTCTCCTTGTCGCGGGTGATGTAGGCGTCGGCGTCGCCGAGCTGGAGGCCCCAACGCGGGATGAAGTTGGGGCGGCCGGTGAACTTGGTGTAAAGGTTCAGGTTGCCGCCGAAGCTTCCGCCCACGAAGTAGAAGGCGTCGAAGCGGTTCTCGGCGTGGGTGGTGCGGATCTCCGAGGCGCCGGTGAAGTCATACTCGCCCGTCGCGAAGGTGTGGCGGAGCACGCCGTAGCCGGTGTTGGTCTGGTAGAAGGGCGCGGGGTTGGGGTGGCCGCCCTCGCCCCAGTTGCCGTCGGCGCGGATGGCGATCTTGCGGCCCTTGTGGGAGAGGAAGCCGTTCTGCTGGCCGCCGCCGTAGAAGTACTCGTCCGCGTCGGTGGCGAGGGTCTGGGTGGTGCCCTTCTCCTTGTCGAGGTCGAGCGGCTTGGTCTCCGTCCAGATGGGCGTGCCCTCCGCGGTGGCGAGGGAGAAGCGGCAATCGTCCTTGCGGACGGTGAGGGTGAGGAGGGCGGTGGAGAAGGTGTAGGTGCCGGCCTCGCGGTTGTCGGCGAAGGCGACGCGCGTCTTGTCCTCCGGCACGCCCACGAGGATCTGCGCCTTCTCGGGGTCGTTCTTGGGGTCGGAGAAGTCGGCGGAGACGAAGGTCTTGACGTTGCCGTCCTTGTCCTTCACGGGGTTGCCCTTGCGGTCGCGCACGGGCTCCAGCGTCTGCGGCGCGGCGAGGATGCGGAAGACCTGCGGCGTGTAGAACTGCACGCGCACGGTGATGCCGTTCTCCGTGATGAGGTCGAAGCTCTTGGAGGTCCCGCTCTGCGGCACCATCTTCAGCACCCTGCCCGGCGTGACCGCGATCGCGCCCGACGCCACCAACGCCATCAATCCTGCAACGACTGTCTGTTTCATGCAAACCCTCTCTGCGAAGTGTCCGAACTGCCCCTCATTGTAGCAAAAACGCGCCGCCCCCCGTGTGCGGAAGGCGCGCGCCCCGGGCCGTGCCGAGAGGTGTAGGCAGGGGGCCTCAGCGCATGGCGCGTTCCGCGCAGAAGCGGACGAAGGCGGCGCAGGGGCGCTTGGCGTAGTATTCCGGCGTGCGGGCCTCGGGGGCCTCGCCGCGCTGCTTGAGGATGGAGGCCTGGCGGAGGAGGGCCAGGCAGGCGTGCGTGCCGAAGGCGGCGTCGAAGTCGGCGATGGCGGCCTGCACCTCCCGGTAGAGGGCGGCCTTGGCCTTGGGGTCCATGGGGGCCTCGGGGCCTTTGCGCAGGCCGATGACGGCGGCCATCGCGGTGACGGCGCCGCAGGTCTCGCGGAGCCCGCCCAGGCCGGCGCCGAGGCCGGAGGCCAGGCGCATGGCCGTGGCCTCGCCGACCCCCAGCGCGGGGGCGCAGACGGAAAGGACGGCCTGCGCGCAGGTGCAGCCTTGGGCGAAGCGCGCCGCGGCGCGCGCGCCGGCCTCCTCGGGGGTGGGGGGCGTCATGCCTCGAAGTCCGCGGGGCGGCGCTTCTGGATGATCTTGGCGGCGTCCTCGGCCGAGGTGATGGCGCAGGGGCCGCCGACGCAGCCGCCGGGGCAGACCATGACCTCGATGATGTCGGCGGGGGCCTTCTTGGTCTTGGCGAAGACGCGCAGGAGGGCGACGTTCTTCTTGTTGAGGCCGTTGATCTTGAAGACGGTGGGCTTGGGCGTGCCGGCGGGGAGGTAGTGGGCGACGGCGTTGGCGACGCCGCCGCTGACGGCGAACTCGGCGCCGTAGTGCGTGCCGGCCACCTCGGGCTCGGAGGGCTCCAGATCGGCCAGCTGGATGTTCTCGGCGATGAGCCAGGCGCCGAGCTCCTCGGCGGTGATGACGTAGTCGGGGCCGCCGTGCTTGTGGGCCTCGGTGCGCTTGGCCATGCAGGGGCCGATGAAGACGGTGAGGGCGTCGGGGTGGTCCTGCTTGGCGCGCCGCTCGGCGAAGCCCATCGGCGTGGGCGTGTCGGAGACGTAGGGCTTCATCTCGGGGAGGTGGCGCTCCACGCACTCGATCCACGCGGGGCAGCAGCTGGTGGTCATGAAGGGCGCGCCGTGGGCCTTGCGCTCGGCCCACTCGGCGGCCTCGGCCTCGGCGGTGTCGTCGCCGCCGCGCGCCACCTCGTAGACGTGGGCGAAGCCCATCCGGCGGAGGGCGGCGTAGAGCTTGCCGGGCTCGGTGGGGAAGAAGCCGTTGATGGCGGGGGCGACGAGGGCGATGACCTTCTTGCCCTTGGCGATGGCGCGGACGACGTGCGCCACCTGGTTGCTCTGCATGATGGCCGCGAAGGGGCAGGCCTTGATGCACTTGCCGCAGCGGATGCACTTCTCGTGGTCGACGGTGACGCGGCCGTCCTCGGTCTTGCCGATGGCGCCCACGGGGCAGGCGTCGGCGCAGGCCAGGGGCACCTGGATGATGGCGTGGTAGCGGCAGACCTCGGCGCACTTGCCGCAGTTGACGCAGAGGTCGTGGGCGATCGTGGCCCGCCCGTTGCGCACCTGGATGGCGTGGCGGGGGCAGATGTTGGTGCAGGGGCGCGCCAGGCAGCCGCGGCACATGTTGGTGACCATGATCTGCGACTCCATGCACGCCGAGCAGGCGTCGGGGAAGATGGTCAGGAAGGGGTCGGAGGCCGGCGGGTTGGCCTCGATGTCCTCGGCGTAGCTCTTGAGGGTCTTGAGCTCGTCGGTCTCGTCCTCCACGCGGAAGCCGAGGGCGGACATGCAGCGGTAGCGGAGCGCGGCGCGGTCCTTGTAGATGCAGCAGCGGCTGAAGGGCTGGCCCTTCGGGCGGATCTTGATGGGGATGCGGTCGATGTCCTCGTACGTCCCGGCCTTGATGGCCTTGATGACGTAGGCCAGCACCTCGCGGCGCAGGCGGTCGGCCTCGCTGATCATCGGGATAGCCATGGGGTCCTCCTTACTGTGCCAATGCGTCGCGGATGGCCGAGAGCACCTTGCCCTCGTCGGCCTCCGAAATCAGTTTGCCGCCCACGCGCACGAAGGGCGCGCGGCCCAGGCGGTCGCCCTGCTGGCAGGCGCCCGAGCAGCGCATCCCCTTGACGGCGACGCGGTCTTTCCACTCCTCGGGCAGGCGGTCGGCGATGCCCGCCAACTGCGCCCCTCCCATGACGTAGCACGTCGTTCCCATGCAGATCTCAACGGCAATGCGGTCGCCCATCTTGTCTCTCCGGCGTTAGCGTTCGGTGGTCAGGTGAAGAATGCCCGTAGTATACGCCATCCCGGCGCGCCCCGCAAGTCAGCCCACCGCCAGCATCCGCCGGACGCAGGCGTGGGCGGGGGGGATGAGCGCGTCGGGCACGCGCGTGAGCGTCTCCTCCGGCCACTCGCGCAGCACGCGCAGGAGCGCCTCGGGCGTCGTGCGCCCCATGTCCTGGCAGACGATGGGGCGGAGGGGGCGGATGTCCAGCGCGGGGTTGCCCGCCGCCAGGCGCCGCACCAGGTGGTCCTCCGTGCCGATGAGGAGGCGCGCGCCGGGCTCGGCGCGGGAGACGGCCTCGATGATGCCTTTGGTGGAGCCGACCTCCTCGGCCAGTGCGGCGACGGGCGCGGGGGCCTCGGGGTGGATCAGGAGGGCGGCGCCGGGGTGGGCGGCGCGCGCGGCCGCCACGTCGCCGGGGGTGTAGCCGGCGTGGATGGGGCAGCAGCCGTCCCACGCCACGATGCGTGCGGCGCGGATGGCGGCGGGGGGGAGGCCGCCGTCGGGCAGGGCGCGGTGCCAGAGGGCCACGGCCTCGGGGGGCAGGCCCAGCTGGCGCGCCGTGTTGGCGCAGAGGTGCTGATCCGGCGCGAAGAGGATCTTGCGCCTCTCCCCCAGCAGGCTCCCGAGGATGCGCCGCGCGTTGCCCGAGGTGCAGGCCATGCCGCCGTGCGCCCCGCAGAAGGCCTTGGTCTCGGCCGTCGAGTTCACGTAGACCACGGGCGTCCAGGCGGCCTTGGGGTCGGCCTCCGCCAGGCGCGCCCAGGCGGTGCCGAGGGCCTCGGCGGTGGCCATGTCGGCCATCGGGCAGCCGGCCTTGGGGGCGGGCAGCCAGACGGAGCGGCCGTTGTCGCCGCCCGCCGGGCCGCGCGCCAGGATGTCGGCCGTCTCGGCCATGAAGCGCACGCCGCAGAAGACGATGCGCTCGGCGCGGGAGGCCGCCGCCGCGCGCGAGAGTTCCAGGGAGTCGCCCACCGCGTCGCAGAGGGCCACCACCGCCGCGTCTTGGTAGTGGTGGCCCAGGATGAGCAGGCGGTCGCCCCACTTGGCCCGTTCCGCGGCGATCGCCGCGCGGCAGTCAGCGTCGGTCATTGCGTCAGTCCTCCGTCAGCGTGGCGCGCCTGGCGCCGTCGGCCGTCAGCGCCAGGCGCAGGGTCAGGCGGTGGGGCGCCTCGGCGTCCAGCACCGCCTGGGCGCGCTCGGGCCATTCGATGACCACGCGCGCGCCCTGCTCCAGCGCCTCCTCCAGCCCCAGGTCGTAGAGCCCCTGGGGCGAGGCCAGGCGGTAAAGATCCATGTGCACCAGCTCCCCGCCGCCGGGCAGGGGGTAGGCGTTGGCGAGGGTGAAGGTGGGGCTGGTCACCGGGCGCGACACGCCCAGCGCCCGCGCCAGGGCCTGCGTGAAGGTCGTCTTCCCCGCGCCCAGGTCCCCCACCAGCAGCAGGACGCCGCCCGGGCGCAGACGCCCCGCCACCTCCGCGGCCAGGGCGGCCGTGTCGGCAAGCGTGCGCAGCTCCCGTTCGGCGGCCATGGTCACATCACGCGCTCGACCGTGATCTCGGGGTCAAGCTCCTCGCGCAGGATGCGCTCGATGCCTTCCTTGATCGTCATCGTGGCGTGGGGGCAGCAGCCGCACGCCCCGCGCAGGCGCAGGTGGACGGTCTTCCCCTCGATGTCGATCACCTCCAGGTCGCCGCCGTCGGCCTGGAGCATGCCACGGAGTTCCTCGAGTTTCGCGCGGATTCGGTCGTTCAAGTCGTTCATGGTTCCTTCTGTCCTTTCGGGCGCGCATTATACCACCAAAGCCGCCTTTGCGTCATCCCCCGCCGCCGGGGCGATTCGACAGGGGTTGTCGATAACTTTGGGTCGGCGGCCAATCCACCTCGGGCCGGGGGCCGATCCACCTCGGCTCAGCCGCCGATCCTCCGAGGGCCGGGGGCGGGCGTTTTCGGGGCGGGCGTTTTTTGCTTGCTTTCGCGGGGCGCGGGGAGTATCATAAAGGTCAGTGAATCGACCGTGGGTGTGCCGCGGGCGGAAAGAAAGGCATTATGACGGAAACGCAGACGAAGCCGCAGGGGCCGGATCCCATCGTGGAGGTGGAGCAGTTCGGCAAGTTGCCGGATGGGACGGTGGTGCTGAAGTACACGCTTCAGAACGGCCTTGGGGCCGAGTTGGAGGTGTTGGAGTATGGCGGCACGGTGCGGCGCCTCACGGTGCCGGGGCCGGATGGGAAGCCGCGCAACGTCATCGTCGGGCCCGACACGCTGGAGGGGTGGGTCAAGGAGCCTTACTACGGACAGCTGATCGGGCGCGTGGCGAACCGCATCGCGGGCGGGCGCTTCGCGCTCGACGGCAAGGAATACGCCCTGGCCACGAACAACGCGCCCGGCGGCATCCCCTGCGCCCTCCACGGCGGCGAGCAGGGCTTCAACGCGCGGCTGTGGAAGCTGCGCGCCTTCTTCCAGGGCACGGAGGCGCTGGTGCCCGCGTGGGCGCATGGGCAGGGCTACTACGGCCCGGAGGATGCGTGCCTTTATCTGACCTTGGAGTCGCCGGATGGCGACCAGGGCTATCCCGGCGCCGTCCATGCGGAGGTGCTCTACGTGCTGACCCCCGCGAACACGTGGCGCATCGTCTACCGCCTGACGGCCGACGCGCCGACCCCCGTGGCGATGACCCAGCACGCCTATTGGAACCTGAAGGGGTGCGCGCAGGGCGACATCCTCGACCACACCCTCCAGGTCTCCGCGGCGCGTTACACCCCCGTCAACGCCGGGCTCATCCCGACGGGCGAGCTGGCCCCCGTGGCCGGGACGCCCTTCGACTTCACCCGCCCGCGCCGCCTGGGCGAGGCCGTGGACGCGGACGACGACCAGATCCGTTACGGCGCGGGCTACGACCACAACTTCGTGCTCGACCACCCGGAGGGCGCGCTCGGCCACGCCGCCACCCTCACCGCGCCCGACGGCATGGCGATGGAGGTCTGGACCGACCAGCCCGGGATGCAGGTCTACACCGGCAACTACATCCCCGACGGCCTCGCCACCCCCGAGGGGCCCACCTGCCGCCGCGGCGGCGTCGCCCTCGAAACCCAGCATTTCGCCGACAGCGTGAACCACCCCGACTTCCCCTCCGTCATCCTGCGGCCGGGGCAGGAGGTGCGCTCGGTCACCGAATACCGCTTCCCCAAGGCCTGACGCCCGGGAGACAAGACCAGACAAACTAAGGAAGGAAAGACAGACATGGACATCTGGATGAACGCGATAGTCTTCTTCGCATTCATCGCGTGCGTACTCTTCGTGGGCTTCTTCAAGAGCCGCAAGACGAAGGAGGGCGAGGCGACGGCGGAGGATTATTTCTTGGCCGGGCGTGGCCTGAAGTGGTGGCTCATCGGCTTCTCCCTCATCGCCGCGAACATCTCCGCCGAGCAGTTCGTGGGCATGAGCGGCCAGGGCGCGGGCCTCGAGGGCATCTCCTGCGCCTCGTGGGAGTGGATCGCCGCCATCACGCTGGTGGTCGTGGCCTTCTGCTTCCTGCCCTACTTCCTGAAGACGGGCATCACCACGATGCCGGAGTTCCTGGAGATGCGCTTCAACCACGTGGCGCGCACGCTGATGACGCTCTCGATGATCGGCATCCTCATCGTCGCCTCGCTGATCGGCGTGACCTACGCGGGCTCCCTCGTCATGTGGCAGCTCTTCAATGAGTTCGGCGTCTCCATCAACTTCACCACCTGCTGCCTCATCATGTCGTGCATCGCGGGCGCCTACGTCCTCTTCGGCGGCCTCAAGGCCTGCGCGTGGGCCGACCTCATCCAGGGCGCGGCCCTGATCGTCGGCGGCGCCATCATCGCCTACGTCGCCTGCCGCACGCTCGGCGGCGCGGACGAGGCCACCAGCTTCATCACCGGCGAGGTCGTCAAGCTCGACCCCAACGCGGGCTTCCTCGACCGCTTCAACCTCCTCAACGAGACCAAGATGCACATGGGCCCGCAGAACGCCACGGCCATGACTTGGACGGTCCTCATCATGGGCATCTGGATCCCGAACTTCTACTACTGGGGCCTCAACCAGTACATCACCCAGCGTCTCCTCGGCTCCGGCTCCCTCGCCGAGGGCCAGAAGGGCATCGTCCTGGCCGCCGCCCTCAAGCTGCTCATCCCCTTCATCATCGTCATCCCCGGCGTCATCGCCTTCAACCTCTACGCCAACGACATGGGCAAGCCCACCGTCGAGGTCGTCCAGAAGGCCATCAAGGACAAGAGCTACAAGGCGAACGACCTCGTCGTCTTCGCCGCCAACACCAAGGCGCACATCCAGGGCCGGCTCACCGCCGCCGAGCAGGAGTGGCTCGTCGCCCACAACACCCCGCTCTACACCCGCCTCGTCGCCGAGTACAAGGACAACCCGAAGTTCAAGGACCGCCTCGCCGACCCCCGCAACATCGGCGACGAGGGCCTGCTCAAGGAACTCTCCGCCAGCTCCGGCGCCGTCGGCGAGATCACCATGACCGACGGCAAGGGCAACATCCGCCTCGTCACCAACACCTACAAGTACGACACCGCCCTCGGCCTCCTCATGGCCGACATCAAGGAGAAGTGCCCTCCCGGCATTCTCGGCTTCGTGCTCGCCGCCCTCCTCGGCGCCATCGTCTCCTCCCTGGCCGCCGTGCTGAACGCCACCTCCACCCTCTTCACGATGGACATCTACCAGCGGTACATCGCCCCCAAGGCCACGCAGGGCAACCTCGTCCTCATGGGGCGCATCGTTACCGTCATCCTCGTGGTCGTCGGGTGCGTCGCCGCCGCCATGCTCAACAGCGACTCCATCTTCGCCTACATCCAGGAAGTGCAGTGCTACGTCTCCCCCGGCGTGCTCGCGGTCTTCGCCTTCGGCATGGTCAACCGCTCCGCCGGGCGGTGGGCCGGCACCTTCGGCCTCGTCGTCGCGCCCATCCTCTACGCCCTCTTCTCCATCTTCGGCTGGAGCTGCTTCCCGGGCTTCGTGATCGACTGGTTCCAGAGCTTCGGGTGCGCCACGGGCGAGATGCACTACCTCATCGCCGCCTCCTACACCCTCGTCTGCACGCTCATCCTCATGACCGTCTACGGCCTCATCTTCAGGATGCCCGCCAAGGTCGAGTTCCAGCAGAAGACGACCCTCGACATGACGATGTCCAAGCCCGCCCTCATCTTCGGCCTGGTCGTCTGCGTCGCCACCGTCGCCCTCTACGTCATCTACTGGTAAGCCGGACGGCCCCCACGCTGCGCAAAAAGGCCCCGCCGAACGCTCGGCGGGGCCTTTTTCCCCTCCGCGGGGGCGCGTTTGCGCGGGCGGATGGGCTTTGGTATGATGTGGGCGTAATGCGCGTGCTTTATGTGTTCATCGATGGCGTTGGCTATGGGCCGGCGGGGGGGCAGAATCCCGTCTGCCCGGAAGTCTGCCCCACGCTGTGCGCGCTGATGGAAGGGGCGGTGCGCCTGGACGCGTGCCTGGGGGTGCCGGGGCTGCCGCAGTCGGCCACCGGGCAGGCCACGCTCTACACCGGGGTGAACGCCGCGCAGGTGATGGGCCGCCACAAGGAGGGCTTCCCCGGGCCGACGCTCTGCCGCCTGTTGCAGGAGGACAACCTCTTCCTGGCGGCGCGGCGCAAAGGGCTGCGCGTCTGCTTCGCGGACGCCTATTTCGCCGACGCGCCCGAGGAGTTGGCGGCGCGCCGCTTCAAGAGCGTGACGACCATCATGGCGCTGACCGCGCCCGAGACCCTGCGCTTCCAGCGGGATATGCTGGCCGGCCGCGCGGTGGTGCACGATCTGACGCGCGAGGCGCTCGTGCCCAAAGGCTACACGGGGCCGACCATCACGCCGGAGACGGCGGGCGAGCATCTGCTGGGCGTGGCGGGGGAGAATGACCTGACGCTCTTCGAGTTCTTCCTCACCGACATCGCCGGCCATTCGCAGGACTATGCGCGCGCGGCGAAGACCTTGGGGGCGTTGGACGCCTTCCTGGCGGTGGTGACGGAGGGCCGCCCGGAGGATCTGCTGTTGGTCATCACCTCCGACCACGGCAACATCGAGGATTTAGGCACGCGTGGGCACACCTTCAACCAGGTGCCGCTCATCGCGTTGGGGCCGCGGGCCGACGAGATTCGCGCGGGCGCGGCGTCGCTGACGGACGTGATGCCGCGCCTGCTGCGCGTGCTGGGATGACGGTTTTCAGGAAGGAGCACACACATGAAGCGGACTTTGACGGTTCTGGGACTCTGCGCGGCGCTGCCGCTCTGCGCCCAGCAGTTGCAGGTGAACGCGCCCGCCACCGCGGCGGTCTACGAGGATGACCGGACGCTGGGGATCGCCCCGGGCGTGACGTTGGGCGCGGGCGACACGGCGGTCTTCTCCGCCACGCTCACGATGACGCTGCCCTCCGAGGCGATCGACCGCGATGAGGTGTTGGAGGACAAGGCCGCCGTCACCGCGGATTCCGACGGCTCCGTGCTCGTCTATGCCAACGGCGCGTGGCAGGAGGCCGGGCTGACCGTGGCCGAGGGCGACACGTTGGCGGTGGAGGTCGTGGCTTCGTCGCGCACCGAGGGGCAGGTGGACTACCGTTTCACGCTGCGCAAGGGCGAGGAGACGCGGACGGTCACGGTGGGGGCGCAGGGGGAGGCCGCCTTCTCGATTCTGCAACTGGAGGGCGAGGGGCAGGCCACCGCGTTGGCCGTGGCCAACGTCTCGCAGGGTATCCTGCCGGCGGGGGATGAGGGCGCGCAGGATGCCGCGCTCGTCGCCAAGTATGCCGTCTGGCTGAACGACTCCTCCAAGGGCGGGGCCATGCCCGAGGGCGCCTCCGAGGCGGAGCTTTCCGACGCCTTCGCCATGAATGTCGGCGGCGCGCCCAGCCTCGCCATCACGGACATCGACGTGGCCGCGCGCACCATCACCGTCGTGGGCGCCTATGCCGCGGACGCGGGCGAGGTGCCCGTTGACCTGGGCGCCATCAACGGCGCCCTTTACCTCACCTATGCCGCGACCTTGGATGGCCCGGCCACGCACGCGAAGGTCGAGGCCTCGGCCGTGGATGGCGGCGCGGCGACGGTCGCGTTGCCCGAGGGGGCGGTCTTCATGAAGGCGCGCGTCGCCCTCACCCCGCCCACCGACGACACCCTTTAACCCTTCAGGAAAGAGCAGACAATGGAAGCAAAGCAGAGCGCATACGCCGCCGCCGGCGTGGACATCGACAAGAAGATGGGTGGCATCGAGACCATCAAGCAGATGGTGAAGAAGACCGTCACCCCCGGGGTCATCGGCGGCATCGGCAGCTTCGGCGGCCTCTTCCAGAGCCCCGGCGCCGACACCATCCTCGTGGCCTCCACCGATGGCGTGGGCACCAAGCTGAAGGTCGCCGCGATGGCCGGTCGGCACGACACCGTGGGCCAGGACATCGTGAACCATTGCGTGAACGACATCCTCGTGCAGGGCGCCACGCCGCTCTTCTTCCTGGACTACATCGGCGCCTCGGTCTTTGACGGGGCCATCTTCAATCAGGTGGTCTCGGGGCTCTGCAAGGCCTGCGCCGAGAACGGTTGCGCCCTGCTCGGCGGCGAGACGGCCGAGATGCCCGGCCTCTACCCCGTGGGCGAGTATGACCTCGTGGGCACGATCGTGGGCCAGGTGAAGAAGAGCCAGATCATCACCGGCGAGCGCATCGGCGTGGGCGACGTGCTCATCGGTCTGCCCTCGGGCGGGCTCCAGACCAACGGCTTCTCCCTGGCGCGCAAGGTCATCTTCGAGCAGGAGGGGCTCAAGCCCGAGGACACGCTCCCCGGCACGGAGAGCACCTGCGCGGACGCCCTCCTGGCCATCCACAAGAGCTTCCTCAAGCCGGTGAGCAACGTCATGGCCGCGGGCATCGACATCCACGGCATGGCCCACATCACCGGCGGCGGCTTCTACGACAACATCCCGCGCGTGCTCCCCAAGCACGTGGACGTTACCATCGACGCCGCCTCCTGGGAGGTGCCGCAGGTCTTCCGCTTCATCGGCGAGAAGGGTGGGGTGGCGCGCGAGGAGATGTACCGCGTCTTCAACATGGGCATCGGCTTCATCCTCATCGTGCCCTCGGGCGCGGTGGGGCCGACGCTCAAGGCGCTTGAGGCCGCCGGCGAGGCTCCCGTCGTCATCGGCGGCGTCAATCCCGGCCACAAGTCCGTCCACGTCCTCTTCTGACGAGGGGGGCGTGCGCACGGCGAAGGAAGCTGTTATCGTATGGAGCAGAAGGAGAAACGAGAATGAGAACGATTCGATTCGGTTTGGCCGCCGTGCTGGCGGCGTTCGCCGCGCACGGCTTCGGCGCCGTCGAGGCGCGTTACGTGATGGTTGACCTCCCCAAGGAGTCGGCCACGCTCTCGTTGGCGGAGGTCGAGGTCTTCGTGGGCGGCAAGAACGTCGCGCCGCAGGGCAAGGCCACCCAGAGCGACATCGCCAACGACGGCCGCCCCGAGCGCGCCATCGACGGCAACACCTCCGACCGTTGGGACAGCCGCTCCATCACCCACAGCGCCGAGAACACCGCCTTCCCCGCCTGGGAGCTGGATCTGGGCAAGGCGCTGCCGATCGACCGCGTGGTGGTGTGGAACCGTGGCGAAGGCTTGGGCAACCGCCTCAATGGCGTGCGTGTAACGCTCCTGGATGGCGCGCGCAAGGTGGTCTGGGAGGACAACAAGCCGCAGACCGGGCGCCAGAACTTCTTCGTGACGGATAAGCCCGGCAAGGGCCCGCGCGTCGGCCAGCGCGCCGAGACGCTCCCAGAGCGCGCCGAGCGCGCCCGCATCGCCGCCCTCACCAAGGCCATCAACCTCAACGCCCTGCGCGACGGCCTGAAGGCCTATTCCGAGAAGTACCCCGAGGCTTACCCCAACGCCAAGGAGATCGCCGCCGGCATCGACGCCATCCAGAAGCGTCTCGAGGGCGGCGAGACGGACGCCGCCAAGTTGTTGGCCGACTACCGTGACCTCCAGAAGAAGGTGCTTCTCCAACACCCGGCGGTGGACTTCGACGAGATCATCTTCCTCTCCCGCGACCGCGGCTCCAAGCAGGGCCTCTTCCAGAACTATCAGGGCAACACCGGCTGGCTGGGCAACAACGAGGGCGTCCTGCGCGGCTACAAGAACAAACTGCTTCGCGGCCCCCTGGACCAGGACAGGGCGCCCAACCGTCAGCCCACCGTCCTGCGCGATTCCTCCGTCTATATGGGCGAGCTGTGCCTGGATTGGGACGCCAAGACCATCCTGATGTCCTCCGGCGAGGAGGAGAAGGGCACGCCCTGGGGCATCTACGAGATTGACGTCGACGGCAAGAACTGGCGCCCCGCCTACAAGAACACCGACAAGGAGGTGGACTACTACGACGCCTGCTACCTCCCCGACGGCCGCATCGTTACCACCGCCTCCGTCGGCTTCCAGGGCGTCCCCTGCGTCAGCGGCGGCGACATCGTCTCCAATCTCGTGCTCATCAACAAGGAGCGCACCGGGATGCGCCGCCTGACCTTCGACCAGGACTGCAACTGGAACCCGGAGGTTTACCCCAACGGCCGTGTCGTCTTCCTCCGCTGGGAGTACACCGACTCCGCCCACTACTTCTCCCGCGTCCTCATGACCATGAACCAGGACGGCACCGACCAGCAGGAGTTCTACGGCTCCAACTCCTATTGGCCCAACGCCATCTTCTACCAGCAGAACATCCCCGGCAGCAACACCAAGTTCGTCGGCATCGTCTCCGGCCACCACGGCGTCGCCCGCAAGGGCGAGATGGTGATGTTCGACGTCACCAAGGGCCGTATCGAGACCCAGGGCGCCGTCCACAAGTTCGCCCACGCCGGCAAGCCCATCGAGAATATCACCCTCGACCGCCTGGTGGACAACATCAAGCCCTACTTCCTCCATCCCCGCCCGCTGAACGACGAGCTCGTCCTCGCCGCCAAGCAGGACGACGGCTCCGCCAACTTCCGGCTCGTCCTCACCGACATCTACGACAACTGCCTCACCCTCTGGGAGATGCCCAACGCCAACCTCTACGAGCCCATCCCCCTCAAGGCCACCAAGCGCCCCCCCATCCAACCCGATCGCGTCGACCTTTCCAAGAAGACCTGCAACGTCTACATGGCCAACGTCTATCGTGGCCAGGACACCCTCAAGGACGTCCCGCACGGCACCGTCAAGAAACTCCGCGTCTTCCATTATGAGTATGCCCCCCGTTACGTCGGCGGCCACTATGCCATCGGCATGGAAGGCCCGTGGGATCCCCGTGTCCTCCACGGCACCGTCGATGTCGAGGACGATGGCTCCTGCATGTTCCAGTTCCCCGCGCAGACCCCGCTGAGCGTCCAACCCCTCGACTCCGAGGGCCGCGCCCTCCAGCTCATGCGCTCTTGGCTCGTCGGCCAGCCCGGCGAGACCATCAGCTGCATCGGCTGCCACGAGAACCAGAACGCCTCCGCCCCCTCCGGGCAATCCACCGCCGCCGCCCGCAAGCCCCCGCAGACCATCAAGCCGTGGTACGGCCCGCCCCGCGGCTGGGCCTTCGAGCGCGAGCTCCAGCCCGTCCTCGACGCCAAGTGCGTCGGCTGCCACAACGGCAAGGCCACCGCCAAGAACGCCATGGGCGAGACCATCCCCAACTTCGAGTACAACCCGAAGCTTGGCTGGGGCAAGTTCTCCGAGTCCTACCTCGCCCTCCACCCCTATGTCCGCCGCAACGGTCCCGAGGGCGACTACCACGTGCTCAATCCCCTCGAGTTCCACGTCTCCACCTCCGACCTCTACCAGATCCTCAAGAAGGGCCACCACGGCGTCACCCTCACCCCCGAGGAATGGGATCGTCTCATCACCTGGATGGATCTCAACGTCCCCTACTACGGCACCTGGACCGAATACGGCGCCAAGAAAGGCATCATCGACCAACGCCGCCGTTACGAGAAGGAGACCACCAACCTCGACTTCGACCCCGAGCGCGTCATCAACCCCTACAAGCCCGGCGCTGTCGCTTTCCAGGCCCCCACCGGCCCGACCCTTTCCGAGCCCAGCGGCCTCTCCATCAACGGCTGGCCCTTCGATGGCGCCGCCAAGCAAGGCAAGCGCGAGACCATCACCCTTGACGTCGGCGGCAACCAAGCCATCACCCTCGTCAAGATCCCCGCCGGGCGCTTCGTCATGGGCTCCGACACCGAGACCAACGCCGAGGCTCCCGCCCACGTCGCCACCGTCGACAAGCCCTTCTACATGGGCGTCACCGAGGTCACCATGGGCATGATGCAGGGCTTGGCAAGAAGACCGGCAAGAAGGTGCGCCTCCCCACCGAGACCGAGTGGGAATGGGCCTGCCGCGCCGGCACCGCCACGCCCATGAACTACGGCGGCTTCGACACCGACTTCGGCAAGCACGCCAACCTCGCCGACGCCAAGATGAAGGAGCTCGCCGTCCACGGCGTCGACCCCAAGCCCATCCGCAACCCCGATCGCTGGATGGACTTCGAGAAGAAGGACGCCCGCTTCAACGACGGCGTCCTCCACCTCGCCAAGGTCGGCCGCTACGCGCCCAACGCCTTCGGCCTCCACGAC
>CASEMS010000017.1 GCA_949288955.1 uncultured Lentisphaeraceae bacterium | reverse complement strand
CCGCGTGACGCTGGGCCACTACTACGGCCAGAAGGGACTCCCCGTCCCCGATTACACGTGGACGCGCCCGGAGTTCGACGAGAAGCACGGCGTCGGCAACAGCCAGCAGGCGGGGAGGCTCCGCGAGCCGAAGTGGGAACGGGAGCTCCGCGAACACCTGGCGCGTGAGGGGAAGACGGAGGCCGACCTCTCCCCGGAGACGCAAGCTTACCTCAACGCCAAGCGCGAGCGTGAGGCGGTGATGCCGAAGGGCGCGTTCGGCCAGGCGGCGGACTTTCTGGGCGAGGCCGTCCGCCCGCGTGAGGACGAAACGCGCGAGGTCGAGGTGCATTGGGCGTTCGCCGGGTTCGTCAACCGACCACTTATCCCTTCTTTGGGGCACTGTTCAATTGGCACAGGGCTGGGGTGTCTCCCAATGGCCTTCCACCCAGACGCGCTTGGTCTCCTTGCCGTCCTCGTCGCGCGTGACGCGCCAATGGCCTTCCACCCAGGTCTTCGCCGCCGCGGCCTCTTTGGGCGCGTAGGCGGGGAGGATGCCGGGTGCGCGCGTCGGGGGCTCCTCGGTCTCCTTGGGCGCGGGGGGCTGCACCACGATGGTCTGTTGGGGCGGCGGCTGCACCACCACCGTCGTCGTCTCCCGGACGACGGGCGGCGCGATTGGCAACGACAGCCCGAAGGCGCCATGCCGCCCCACGCGCGTCCCGAACGAGAGGACGCCACCCCAGGGGCCGATGCCCACGCCCCAACCCCACGCGGGCGGCCTGTGCCAACGCGGTGGGGGCGGCGGGGGCCTGCGTGGGGGCCTTCGCGGCGGCCCGCCCCAAGCCATCCCCGCCCCGCACGCCAACAACACCACGGTCATCGCCAAAGGTCTCATGCGCCACGCTCCTTTCCTTCATCGCACAGCATACCATTCCCCATCCGCCCGCGCAAACGCGCCTCACTCCAAGGGGAGGCAGTGGAGGGTGCCGAGGAGGTCGGCGACGTAGACCTTGCCTTCGTGGACGAGGGGGGTGCCGAGGAGGGGCGCGCCGAGGTTCTTGGACCAGAGGGGGTTGCCGGTGGCGAGGTCGGCGGCGTGGAGGCAACCGTCGGAGGCGGCGACGAGCACGCGGTCGCCGGCGCGGACGGCGGAGCCTTGGATGGGGCGCATGGGGCTGTGGGAGTAGGGGGCGGCGAAGACGAGGCCCTCGCCGACGGGGAGGCGCCAGCGTTCCTCCAGGGTCGCGCGGTCGAGGGCGACGAGGCCGGCGTCGACGGTCGTCAGCAGGATGAGCTTCTCGGTGAGGAGGGGCTGGCCGCCGTTCTCGATGCTGAGGCCGAGGTTTTTGCCCCGCAGCACCTTGCCGGTGCGGGCCTCCAACTGGAAGAGGCTCTTGCGGGCGGGGACCCAGACGGTCTTGCCGTCGGGGGCGGCGACGGAGCCGCGGAAGCGGAAGTTGGCGTCGGCCTTGCGCCAGAGGAGTTTGCCGGTGGCGGCGTCGGTGGCGCAGAGCGCGTCCCAGTGGGAACCGAGGATGATGGCGCCATCGGCGAGGGTGGGGCGGTCGGGGGTGCCTTCGCGGAGGCGCCAGCCGCCGCCCTGCCAGCGTTTCTTGCCGGTGGCGGGGTCGAAGGCGGTGAGGCTCTGGCCGGCGCCGGCGTAGAGGGTGTCGTCGGCGAGGGTCACGCCGCTGACGAGGCCGGGGAGGGGCGCGTTGGGGAGTTTGGACTCCCAGACCTTGGCGCCGTCGTCGGCGGCGAAGGCGTAGACCCAACCCTCGGAATCCTGGGCGTAGACGCGCGCGCCGTCGGTGGCGATGGCGTTTTTGACGGCGGCGCGGGTGTGGGCGTGCCACAGTTTCTTGCCGGTGGCGGCGTCGAAGGCCGCCACGCCGCCCTCGTCGCGCAGGTTTTCGTCGGTGACGCCGAGGAAGAGGCGGCCGCGGCCGTCCGCGATGGGGGAGGAGAAGAGGACCTCGCCGCCGACGGGGACGCTCCAGAGGGTCTTGGCGCGCGGGGCGGAGGGCTTGGGGAGCGGGGCGTAACGGAGGTCGGAGCGGGGGGTGCCGTCGGCGGCGATGCGCATGAGGCGGAAGGCGCTGACGGCGCTGTCGATGCCGCCCTTCTCCGGGGCGTTGGTGCAGAAGGTCTGGACGGCGCCTTGGCGGCGGGCGTGGTTGAGGTGCCAGTGGCCGTAGAGCCAGGCGCGGAGGCCGTGGGCGGCGAGGTCGACCCCGCCGTAATCGAAGCGTTCGCCGGTGCAGAGGAGGTCGTGGCAGAAGACGACCAGCGGGGTGCCGGGGGGCAGGAGGGCGAGGTCGTTGCGCAGCCAGGCGGCGACCTCGCGGGTGGAGTAGGAGGGGCGGTGGTCGCCGCCGGGCATGGGGAGGACGACGTAGTGGGTGCCGCCGGCGTTGAAGGAATACCACGTGGGGCCGTAGAGGCTCTCGAAGAGCGCCTCGCCGTAGGGGCCTTTCACCAGATCGTGGTTGCCGATGGCCCAGAAGACGGGCACGCCCACGTCCTTGAAGAGGGCCTGGTGCTCGCGGAGGCCGCGCTCATAGCAGATGTCGCCGGTGTGGATGACGAAGGCGGCCCGCTCCTGCCGCGCCAGATTCCTCAGCCCCTCGGCCATCGCGCGGTAGTGGGGCTGCTCCCCGCCGGACATCTCCGTGTCCGAGATATGGATGAAGGTGTGCGCCCCCTTCGCCGCGGGCGCCCAGGGGGTGAGCGCAAAGTCGTAGCCGTCGCCCTGCGCCTTGACGGGGATCCAATGGCGCGCCACGCGCGCGCCGTCGGGCACCGAGAGCGAGACGAAGCGCGCCTTGGGGTGGTCGGCGGGGAGGGAAAAACGTCCCTCCGCGTCGTCGGAGACCGCCGCGCCCGCGCACGGGGCCTCGCCCGCGTCCCGCTTGCCATTGCCGTCTGAGTCCCAGAAAACCGTGCCGGAGACGGCCGCGGAGGCCGCCCCCACCCAAAGCGCCACCGCGCCGAAGAGGAATGCGTGCTTCATGAGAAATCCTTTCGCCCCCATCAAAGCACACCCTCGCCCCCACCGCAACGCTTACCCACGCTTTTCCCCATCCTGCCACCCACAGGACGCAGGGAGGCGCGGGCGGCCTCTCCTTGGATCAGCCGCCGATCCGATGTGGGTCAGCCGCTGACCCGATGTGGATCAGCCGCTGACCCGGGGTGGATGGGCCGCCGTTCGTCGGGGGGTGGGGGCGCGGGGGCGGGGTGCGTACGGTCGTATGCGGCCAAGGGCGGGCGCGAAAAGACTTGCCGGGGGGGGGGTAGTATGCTAACATAACAGCATCTTAGGGATGGTGTAGGTGCCATCCCGGTGAAGGGATGCTTGTGTTTTTCGCCGCCCAAGCGGGGCGTCCCTTGTGCAGTCCGGGCGGAGGAGCGACTCATGAGGAAGGTTGGACTTGCGGCGATGGCCGCACTCTTGGTTTTGGGCACGGCTCAAGCCCTGACAATCGATTGGGAGGAGCAGGTGCCCGAGGGCGCCTGGGTGAGTGAAAGTCTGTCTGGGCCACACAACAACACCTACTATAAAAATGGCGTTGAGACCTCCTCTGGCAGTTTTATTCTGCGCGTTACTTTCCCCGCTACGCTGACGGCCAAGGAAGTCGCGGAGGCGGCAGGGACGTGGGTGTCCGCCGCGAATGTTTACTTCTGGGAAAATCGCTCCGGCGGAGAGGCCGTTTCGTATGGTGTTGGCTATGCGCTTGCGGAGGACTCTGAAAGGGGTTTGCAAAAGGGGTGGTACGCCTATGGGAAGGACGGGGCGGTCATTCAGCCGACAACGCCTGTGCTTGGCTTGGAGGATGCGCTGAACGCGGATGGCTCGCTGACCACGCTCTTCTATTACGACGAGGCGGCAAACACGCTCTCCATCGCCGTTGGGGATACGCTTCTCGGCGTCTTTCAGGATGTTTATTATGGGACGTCGTGCAATGTAACCTGCGGGGCGGAGCAGGGAGGAACCGCCAATCGCCTCGACACGGTCTTCGCTGGCGTGGAGAAGCCGACCGTCGAGATCGCGGTGATCCCCGAGCCGACGGCACTGGCGCTCCTGGCATTGGGGGTGGCGGGGGTGGCGTTGCGCCGCCGCGTGGGGTGAGGATGCCCCGGATGGATGCGAAAAGGCCCCGGCCGCGTGTGCGGTCGGGGCCTTTTTTGTGCCGCGGCGGGGGTCAGCGGAAGCGGCGGTAGGCTTCGTAGGCGGCGATGGCGACGGCGTTGGCGAGGTTGATGGAGCGGGCGTGGGGGCCGGGCATGGGGATGGCGGCGAGTTGGTCGCGGTAGCGGGGGTAGAAGTCGGGCGGGAGGCCGGAGGATTCGGAGCCGAAGACGAGGGCGCCGTCGGGGGCGAGGGGGGTGTCGTAGAGGGAGCGCTCGGCCTTGGTGCTGAGGAAGCAGAGGCCGTTGGGGCGGCGGGCGCGGAGGTAGTCCTCGAAGGAATCGAAGAGGGCGAGGTCGAGGTGCGGCCAGTAGTCGAGGCCGGCGCGGCGGATGTGGCGGGCGTCCAGCGCGAAGCCGAGGGGGCGGATGAGGCAGAGCGGCCAGCCAAGCCCCACGCACAGGCGGCCGATGGCGCCGGTGTTGTGGGGGATCTCGGGGTGAACCAGAACGATGTCCATGCCTCTGATTATACCACGCCCCGGGCACGCTTCGTGCGCCCGCGGCGCGGGGAGGTTTTGGTAAACTAGGTGGCATGGAACAGCAGCAAGAGACGAACAGGGCAATCGCGATCGTGGGGCGGCCAAACGTGGGCAAGTCGGCCCTCTTCAACCGCATTGCGCACCGGCGTATCGCCATCGTGCATGACCAGAGCGGCGTGACGCGCGACCGAATCGTGCGCGAGGTGGCGTGGGGCGACCAACGCTTCCTGCTCATCGACACCGGCGGCATCCGCCTTTTCGACGGCGCCAAGGAGGGGAACGCCATTGAGATGGCCGTGCGCGACCAGGCCGCCGTGGCCTTGGCCGACGCCGCGTGCGTCATCCTGGTGGGCGACGCGCAGGCGGGGTTGCAGCCGGCGGACGAGGAGGTGGCGCGCCTGGTGCGCAAGGCCGGCCGCCCCTGCGTGGTGGCCGCCAACAAGTGCGACCTGCCCCAGCATGAGCACGGCGCCCACGAGTTCGCCAAGCTGGCCTTCCCCGTCTTCCCCACCTCGGCCGTCCATGGGCGTGGGGTCGACGCGTTGATGGCGGAGGCGCTCAAGGCGTTGCCGCCGGAAAGCGCGGCCGAGCGCGCGGCCGAGGCCAAGCCGCTGCGCGTGGCCGTGGTGGGCCGCCCGAACGCCGGCAAGAGCAGCTACATCAACCGCCTCCTGCGCAGCGACCGCGTCATCGTCAGCGACGTGGCCGGCACCACGCGCGACTGCGTGGACGTGCCCTTCGCCATCGGCACGGGGCCGACGGCCCGCCGCTACACGTTGGTGGACACGGCGGGGATGCGCCACGTCCACAAGATCGACACGTCGGTGGAGCGCTTCTCCCTCTTCCGCAGCGAGGAGGCCGTGCGGGAGTGCGACGTGGCGGTGCTGGTGATGGACGCGGAGATCGGCCCCACCACCCAGGACAAGTACATCGCCGCGATGATCCAGCGCGAGGGCAAGGCGTGCGTCCTGCTCATCAACAAGTGGGATCTCGCCCGCGCCAAAGGCTACACCGAGACCGCCGCCCTCGCTCATCTGCGCGAGATGCTCCCCTTCCTGCGGCACGTGCCCGTGGTCTTCACCAGCGCGCAGGAGGGCTACAACGTCCGCGCCTCCGTCGACGCCATCGACCGCGTGGCCGGCAACCAACGCCGCACCCTGCCCACCGGCGTCCTCAACCGCACCTTGCTGAACGCCTTGGCGCGCATCCAGATGCCCGGCCGCGAGGGGCGCCACCTCCGCTTCCACTACGCCACGCAGACCGGCGCCAACCCCATCATCATCCGCCTCTTCGTGAACGACGCCCGGCTGGCCACCAAGCCCTTCCAGGATTTCCTTGTCCGCACCCTGCGCGAGGCCTTCGACCTTGAGGGCGCGGCGGTCATCCTCCAATTCCGCTCGCGCGTGCGCCCCGGCGACCCCAAGCCGCCCGCGCCCGACGAGGAGCCCGCCCCTCCCACGCGCCCCCGCAGGCCCCCGCCCAAGCGCGCGCCGCGCGCCCCCGGCAAACCCAAGGCCAAGGGGTCGGGGCGCGCAGGCGGCAGCCTCACCCCGAAGTCCCGGCGCCCCAAGCGCAAGTGAGGCGCGATGGTCGGCCTGGGGTCCCAGTTCCTGAGCGCCTCGGCGGGGAGCGGCAAGACCTACGCGCTCTCCGCGCGCTTCTGCCGGCTGGTGATGGCCGGCGTGCCGCCGGAGGCCATCTGCGCCCTCACCTTCACCCGCGCCGCCACGCGCGAGATCTTCGCCGCCGTGGTGGAGCGTCTGCTGGAGGGGCTCGCGCCGCCGCCCGGGGGGCTCGGCGCGGGGGAGGCGCTGCGGCGTGTGCTGGAGGCGCTCCCCCGGCTCCAAATCTCGACCATCGACGCCTTCTCCTCGCGCGTGGCCAAACTCTTCGCCTATGAGCTGGGGTTGGATCCGGACTTCTCCCTCTACGAGGAAGGGGGCGGCCCGGAGGCGAGGGAGATGCTCCGCGAGACCGTCCGCCGCGCGCTGCGTGTGACACCGCGCGACTCCGCCTCGGCGCTGCTCACCCTCTTCGACGTCCGCTACGAGGGGGCCGCACCCGCGGGGTCGCTGACCGAGCGGCTCGGCGCGTGCATCCGAGACTTCGGGGACGTGCTCCGCGCGCATCCCGAGGGGTGGGGCGCGCTCGCCCGGTTGGGCAC
Source organism: uncultured Lentisphaeraceae bacterium (assembly GCA_949288955.1). Classification (GTDB taxonomy): domain Bacteria; phylum Verrucomicrobiota; class Kiritimatiellia; order RFP12; family DVOR01; genus Spyradenecus. Next base: position 53,227 of record CASEMS010000017.1, on the reverse strand, counting down.
GCCCCCGCCTTTCTGCAATGACCGCCGCGCCTGCGTGGAGACCTTGCTGGCCCAGCCCACCGCCCACCTCACCGACAAACACGCCAACGCCTACCAGACGTTGGTCGGCCGCCTTTTCCCCGAGGTCGACTCCGTGCGCGAGCTGAAGGCCCGTTGGGGCGAACGCGCCTCCGACACCTTGGCGCGCCTCCGCCGTCTGGCCGAGGAGGGCATCCACTCCTATTACACGAAGCAACTCGCCCTCGACGATGCCGGCCGTCAGGCCGCCCAGGCGCTGTGGGACGACCTGCTGGCGCGCGACCTCGCGCAGACCGCCGCCCACACGCACCGCCTCCGCGCCGCCGTCGCCGCCCTGAACGCCGCCTCCGACGCGCTGGCCGACGAGACGGGCCGCCTCACCTTCGGCGCGCTCACCGCCCTCCTCGCCGAGCGGCTGGGGGGGCGCCTCTCCGTGGTCGACCCCGACGCGCTCTACGTGGCCTATCGGCTGGATGCCGCCGTGCGCCACCTGATGATCGACGAGTTCCAGGACACCAGCGTCGCCCAGTGGGCCGTCCTCTCCGGCATGGCGCGCGAGCTGGCCGAGGGCGACGACTCCACCTTCTTCTATGTGGGCGACGTCAAGCAGTCCATCTACGGTTGGCGCGGCGGCGACGCCACGCTCTTCGGCGACGCCACGCGCGTGCCCGACATCCCCGCAGGCCCGCCGCTCTTGGAGTCCTACCGCTCCAGCCCCGCCGTCATCGGCCTGGTCAACGCCGTCATGCGCTTGGACGCCGGCGACGTGGCCGCCGCGGAGCCTTGGCAGCAGCCCGTGTTGGAGGCGTGGCGCGAGGGATGGCGCGACCATTCCGCCCATCGCGACGATGCCGGCCTGGCCCTGTGCGCCGCCGTGGAGGGCGACAAGGAGGAGGCGTGGCTGGCGTGCGCCGCCGACTTCGTCGCGGAACGGTGGCGCACATTGCGTGGCAAGCGGCTGCGCCTGGCCGTGCTGGCCTTTCAGAACAAAACCCTCGACGCGCTGCTGCCGTTGCTCCGCAAGCGCGACGTGGCCTGCGCCATCGATGGCCGGATGGCCGTCCACGAGACGCCGATGGGGCGCTTGGTCTGCCGGTTGGCCCATTGGCTCGCCGACCCCCGCGCGACCCTTTGGGGCGAGGTCGCCCGCCGCCTCGGCCTCACCGACGCCGACGATACGACGACTCTGGCCCGTTGGACGCGCCAGATCGCCGAGGGGGGCTTCGCGGTGTGGCTCGACGGGCTCTTCCCGACGGAGGCCCGCGCCCGCCTCTCCGAGCAGGATCGCGACGCTCTCGCGGCCATGCGCTTGGCCTTGGAGGCCTTGGACGCCCGCGGGCACGCCGACCCCACCGAGGCCCGGGCCGCCTTGGAGGAGCTGTTCATCCCCTGCGCGGCGGATTCCTCCACGCTCAGCCTCATGACCGTCCACCACTCCAAAGGCCTCACCTACGACGTCGTCTTCACCCTGCTCAACGGGAGCTTCGGCCATGCCGACGCCATCTGCGAGACGGGCCCCGACTGGGTGTTGGAGCCGCCCGCCTTCGCGGATTCCGTCCGCGCCCTGCCTGCCCTCGACGCCGCCGCGCGGACCCGTCGCGCCCGCCGTTTCCGCGACGACCTCTGCGGGCTCTACGTCGCCATCACCCGCGCCCGCCGCGAGCAGATCATCCTGGCGCCCGCCAAGGCCGTGCTCCCGAAGCACGGGGGCGACCCCGCGCCCACTTGCCGCGCGTGGCTCCCCTTCCGCAAGCTCACCGACCCCGCCGCGCCCGATTGGGGCCTCCCCGGCATCCGCGTCGCCTGCCTCCGCGGCGATCGCGACTGGTGGCGCGCGGAGCCTGACCGCGCCGACGAAGACGCGCGCCCCGCGCCGCGGCCGTGGCGTCGGGCGGAGGGCGCCGGGCGGGCGGAGACGGAGTTGCCCTCCGAACGCGCCCGTGCCGCCACCGTGGCGGAGTTGCTGGCCGACGATGCGGGCGCGGCCCGCGCCTTCGGCCTTGCCGAGCACGCCCGATTGGCCGCCGTCGCCTGGGAGGCGGAGCCGGCGTGCTTCCCGGAGGTCTTCCGTCGCCCCGACGAGTCCTGCGAGCTGTGGCGCGAACGTCCCTTCGCCGTCGTGTTGCGCGAGGGGGCGCGGCAACGTCGGTTGGTGGGTCAGTTCGACCGCGTCCACATCTTCCCGCAGACCCGCCGCGCCGTCATCTACGACTTCAAGACCGCCCACGAGCCCATCGCCACCCCCGCGTATGCCCGACAGTTGCGCGATTACCGCGACGCGTTGGCCGCGCTCACCGGGTTCGCCCCTGCGGACATCCGCATGGTGTTGCTCTTCACGCGCGTGGGGCGGGCCGTGGAGGTGCCCGGTGACTGAGCTGCGCCCGTCGTCCGGGGAGGCGGGGACGCGGGTGGACGCCTGGCTCGCCGCGCGTTTCCCCGAGGTGCCGCGCGCCGCGATCCGCCGCGTCCTCGCGGAGGGGTGCCTCACCCTGCGCGGCCATCCCTGCGCCAAGGGCGATCGCGTGGTGCCTGACGCCGTCTATGCGTTGCTCCGCGAGCCGACGGCCCCTGCGGCTCCCGCGCCTAACCCAGACCTGCCAATCGACATCCTGTGGGAGGACGACGCGCTCCTCGCCTTGTGCAAGCCGGCCGGCATGGATTGCCAGCCCAACGACCCCGCCGAGCGCGACACCCTCGCCAACGCCCTCCTGGCCCGCCGTCCCGAGGTCGCCGGCGTGGGGGATGGGCCGCTCACCTGCGGCATCCTCCACCGCATTGACCGTGACACCTCCGGCCTGGTCCTGGCCGCGCGCACGCAGTCCGCCTATGCCGCGCTCCGCGCGCAATTCGCCGCCCGGGCCGTCGCGAAACGGTACGTCGCCCTCGCCGCGGGCGAGCTTCGCGCGCCCGGTCGGTTGGAGCACCTGCTGGCCCACAACCCCCGCGCCCCGGGGCGGATGGTCGACGCCTCCAAGTGGCATGACGCCAAGCGCCCCATGCGCGCCGTCACCGAGTATCGCCCCCTGCGTTCCGTGTGCTTGGGCGGGCGGCCCTGCACGTTGCTGGAGGTCTCCATCCGCACCGGCGTGACGCACCAAATCCGCGCGCAGCTTGCCTTCGCCGGCCACCCGTTGGTGGGCGACCGCCGTTACGGCGGCCCCCTCCCTCCCGGCTTCCCCAGGCACTTCCTCCACGCCCTCTCCGTGGCCTGCGTCCATCCCGTTACAGGGGCGCCGCTCTTCCTTGAGGCGCCCCTCACGCCCGATCTCCGAGCCTTCCTCCGCGCCTTGGGTGGGGCGCGTGTGGTATACTAACCGGGATTTCAGGAAGGAGTGATTGCGATGACTTGGGGATTTTCCTCTTACGAGACGCGCTTCCGTTGGGCGGCGGCGTTGTGGGCGATCGTGATGACGGTGTGGTGCATGGCGCCCTTGCCGTGGAAGGTGCGTGTGGTGGGGGCGGCGCTGTGGGTGGCGATCACGGTGGTGGCGTCGCTCCGTTTCGCGTGGTGGCGGCCGCGGTTGGCGCGGGACGTGCCCATCTTTCTGAGGGCGCCGGTGGAGCCGGCCTTGTTGGGGCCGCTGGTGAGGAATCTGTTGGCGGCGGGCTATCGCTTCCAGACGGTGACGGAGGCGGTGGAGTCGCCGGCGCGGAAATCGGTGGTGTTGACCTTTGATGGGGGAGGGCGCGAGGCGCTCTCGACGCTCCTTCCCTTTCTGCGGCGACTCTCCGTGAAGGCGACCTGCTTCGTCTCGGACGCGGGGATGCGTGACGCCGAGCACCTGAAGCCCTTGGAGCTTCAGGAGATGGCGCGCTCGGGGCTGGTCGAGTTCGGCGGGATGTTGGCGGAGGTCCCGGCCGACCCCGAGGCGATGCGCGCGGCGGTGCTTGCGGGGCGGCATTGGCTGACGGGGGTGTTAGGGCGTCTGCCCATGGCCTTCGCCTATGCGCCGGGCCCGGGCGCCGAGGCGGCGGCGAAGGCCGCCGAGGCGGCGCATTACCGCGTGGCGCTGACGGAGGGGGGCCGCCCGAGGCCGGTGGCGGAGGCGCCCTTCGCGGTGCCCCGGCGGAGCTTGACGGCGTCGTTGCGCCCGTGGCAGGCATATCTGCTCGTTACGCGCGGACGTTATCGCGCCTGACCGGTTGCCGTCGGGGATGGCTTTTGGTATGCTGAACGGGTAACGCACCACAAGAGGAGACGTTGGTTTATGTTGAGGATGTTGTTGGATTTCTTCTGCTCGCGGCCATTCCCGGAGACGCCCGCGTTGGGGCGGCGGCTGTTGGCCACCTGGGGGGCTTGGCTGTGGGCGGCGATCGCGTTCGCGGTGGGGCTGGCCTGGGCGGGGGACTTCGCGGTGCCGGGGGAGAACGCGCGGGCCTTGGGGCTTTTCTCGGGCGCGGTGCCGGCCTCGGCGGAGGCCTACCCGATTCTGTGGTGGTTGGTGGGACTGTTGGGGGAGGCGCCCTCGATGGGCGCGCTGAACCTGTTGGGCGCGGGTATCATGGCGTTGGCCGTGGCGATGACGTGGCTGACGGTGCGTTTCTGGGCGCTCGACGCGATGAGCGACGAGACCGGCGTGCGGACGGCGTGGCGGCTCTCGGCGATGGCCGCGCACGTGGTGTGCGCGCTTTTCCTTTTCTCGTTGCCGGGGCTTTACGCGGGGACGGGGCTGACGGTGAGCCTGTGGGGTTTCGCCTGGCTGCTCCTGTGCGTGGCGCTTCAGAACACATATGCGTTGGGTGGGGGGCACCGCCGGACGATGGCGCTCTTCGCGTTCGTGTTGGGCGTGGCGGCGGTGGAGAGCCCCTTCGTGTTGGTGGCGTTGCCGTTCTTCTTCCTGCGGGCGTTGGCGATGGAGTGGCGGCTGTGGGATCATAGCGCGCGGAATCTGCCGCTGTGGTTCCTGGCGTTGGTTGCGGGCGTGGCGGCGATGTTGCTGCTGAACGGCCTGCGGGTGGTCGAGCCCTTCACGTTGGCGGGGGCGTGGGAGGTGGAGCGCCATGTGTTGCTGTCGCACGTCTCCACGATTCAGGGCTTCTTCCGGATGAACAGTTGGCTGATCGACGTGGTGGGGATTGGCCTGGCGCCGCTTCTGGCTTGGATCACGGCGCGCCGCCTGCTCGACAACGGGCGCTCGTGGGGCCTGCTCATCACGGGCGCGGCGCTCACGGCGGCGCTCTTCGGCCTCTATTGGGGGTTGGGGCCCACGCCGTGGAAGACGTGGCTCATCATGGGGGCCACGCCTGTGGCCAGTCTGTGGGTGGTGGCGCTTTGCTGTGGCCTGCTGACGGTCGGGTGGGGCGTCCAGCTCTTCGCCAAGAACCCGAATATCTACGAGGAGCTTGACCGTCGGCGTATCCCGCTGTGCGTGACGGGGTGCCGCGTGGGGGCCATCCTCTTCTTCCCGGTCTGCGTCATCGCCGCGTGCGCCACGATGGGCGTGCAGACGGCGCGTTTCCTGGGGGTGGATCGGGGCTTGGCTGATCGCTTCGCGGGGGAGACCGTCGGGGCGTTGGCCAAAGGCTCGGGGTCGCTCGCCGAGGGGCGCAGCTATCTGCTGGGTTCCACCACGTATTGGATTGACCCGCACCTGGCTTTGGTGGCGCAGGCGCGCGGTGTGCCACTGACACTCTTCTGCCCCGCGCGCATGGCCGACGAGGCTTATCTCGCCGCCCTTCGCCGCCAGGTGGAGACTGACCCCCTGTTGGGCGATGCGGATCGTCTGCGCCTCACGAATCTGCTGGCCTACAACTTCCTCGTCTTCGTCCAGGACTTCTTCGTGGCCCAGCCCAACGCACCCCAGATCGCCGCCGTCTACGACCTGGCCGACGTCTGGTATGGCGCGCATCTGCGCCCGATGCCTGTGGGTACCCTCTACATCCCCGCCCCCGAGGCGGGCGACCTCCCGCTCGACCGTCTGCTGGACGACCAGCGCACCCTGCGGGAACGTTGGGCCAAGATCCTTGAGGTCAAGCCCGAGGACCTGCCGTGGTGGGATCTCACCGCCGGTGTCCAACGCGGCATCCGCTCCCACTTGGCCTTCATGTCCAACAACCTCGGCACCGTCTTGGACGACGCCGGACGTTTGGCGGACGCCGCCGATTGCTACCTCTACGCCGCGAACCTCGACCTCGACAACATCTCCGCCAAGCTGAACCTCTACGACATCTGCGTCCGCCGCGGCCAGCTTCCCGAGAAGCGCATCGAGGTCAACCGCGTCTTCGAGGAGTTCATCCGCCACCAGGCCCGCGGCACTCGGCGGTATGACCTCAGCGCCGTCGGCCGTCGTCACGGTTACATCCGCAACTATGACCTCTTCGTGAACATGGGGTGGACGTGGGCTGTCAGCGCCGCGCCCGAATCCATCCTCGCCGGTCTGCGCAACGCCCAGGAGGCCCTCCAGCCCGACGACCCCCGCGCCGGCGCGGTCAAGGCCGTCGCCGCCGCCGTCTATGAGATGCAGGGCCAGACCGAGCGCTCTTACGAGAGTTACCGCGAGGCCTTGGAGGCCGACCCTGACAATGTCGAGGCTCTGCGCGGCTTGGCGCGCCTCTCCATCCAGCGCGGCCAGACCGCCGAGGCCGGCCAATGGCTCTCCAAAATCGAGGCCGCCGGTGGCGACCCCGATGCCTTGGACATCGACCGCACCGCTTACCTGATGGCGATGGGCGACCTCGACGGCGCCTCCAAGGCCATCAGCCGCTATACCTCCGCCCATCAGGATGCCGTCATCGGTTGGGCCATGCTCGGTATGTTGGAGATGGAGCGCGCCGACCGCGCCCAGGCCGCCGGCAAGACAAGGGAGGCCGACCACCACAGCGAGCGCGCCCGCGGCTTCATTCTTGAGAACATCCGCCGAACCGCCAAGGAGCAGCAGGACTTCTACTTCGTCCACGTCATGGAGGGCCGTCTGGCCCAGTTCGACGCCGACAAGTCCTTCGCCCTTAGCCGCGATGAGAAGGCCCTGCCCAGCGCCGAAGCCCGCGGCGACGCCGCCGCCAAGGCCACCACCCTTTGGGAGGCGGCCCGCGCCAACTACCGCCGTGCCTACGCCATCCGCCCCAACGTCCGCGGGATTCTGGAGATCATCCTCAACCTTGACCGCCATCTAGGCGACAAGGCCGCCGCAGAGGCCGACGCGCTCACCTTGTTGCGCGACGACAACAGCCATTCCTTCGCCAACTTCATCGTCGGCACCCAACGCCTTGAGGATGGTCACGTCGAGACCGCCGTCCGCTACTTCGCGTTGGCGGTCAATGGGACGGAGAACCCCGCCATCGACCTGATCAACAACTATGCCGACGCCCTCGCCCGCACCCCCAACACCGCACTTGCCAAGGAGATCGGGTTGCGTGCCGTGACCATCGCTCCCGAGAGCCCCTCCGCTTGGGCCACCTATGCCCTCACTCTCGCCCGCGGCGGCGAGCCGGAGAAGGCCAAGACCTCCCTCGCCAAGGTTCATGCGCTCATCGACGAGGCCATCAAGCGAGGCGCCCTCCCCCCTGACTTCAAGCTCGACCCGCGCGTCGGCTATGTCGATGCCTGGATTGCCATTGGTCTTCACGACCTCCCTGCCGCCAGAAAAGCCACCGACGCCGTTCGCCAAGCGCTCGGGGAGACGCGTACTCCGCTTGACGAGCGCGACCTCCGTGAGCTCGATGCCGCCACGGCGCCGACGGACTGAGCCGCTCGTAGCAACAAAAAAGCCCCCGACCTGATTGGGTCGGGGCTTTTTTTTGTTGCCGTCCGCCCCAGGGTCAGGCCTCAGAGGGTGCGGCAGTAGGCGAGCATGGCGGCGGTGAGGCGGCTGAGCTGGGCGGGGGTGATGACGTAGGGCGGCATGGCGTAGAGGTTACGGCCGAAGGGGCGGAGCCAGACGCCGCGGTCGACGAGGAAGTCCGTGGCGGCGGGGACGTCGATGGGGTGCTTGAACTCGATGACGCCGATGGCGCCGAGCACGCGGACGTCGGCGACGGCGGGGAAGGCACGGGCGGGGGCGAGCTCGTCGCGGAGCTGGGCCTCGATGGCGGCGACCTTCGTCTTCCACGGGTTGGCGAGGAGGAGGTCGATGGAGGCGTTGGCGACGGCGCAGGCCAGCGGGTTGCCCATGAAGGTGGGGCCGTGCATGAAGCAACCGGCCTGGCCGGCACAGACGCGCTCGGCGACGGCGGCGGTGGCGAGGACGGCCGCGAAGGTCATCATGCCGCCGGTGATGGCCTTGCCCACGCACAGGATGTCGGGTTGGACGCCGGCGTGCTCCCAGGCGAAGAGGGTGCCGGTGCGGCCGAAGCCGGTGGCGATCTCGTCGAAGATCAGGAGCGTGCCGGCCTCGTCGCAGGCGGCGCGGAGAGCGCGGAGGTAGGCGGGATGATAGAAGCGCATCCCGCCGGCGCCCTGGACGATGGGTTCGAGGATGACGGCGGCGAGGGTACGTTTGTGGGCCTCGATGAGGCGGGCCATGGGGGCGAAGTCGGCGGGATCCCACTCGGCGCCGTAGGGGCAGGCGGGGGCGGGGGCGAAGAGGCGGCGGGGAAGGGCGGGGCCGAAGAGGCCGTGCATGCCGGTGACGGGGTCGCAGACGGACATGGCGTTCCAGGTGTCGCCGTGGTAGCCGGAGCGGATGGTGAGGAAGTCGGTCTTGGCCGGGTCGCATTGGATGGCCATCTTGAGGGCGACCTCGACGGCGACGGACCCGCTGTCGGCGTAGAAGACTTTGTCCATCGCGGGGGGCGCGATGCGAAGGAGGCGTTTGCCGAGGTCGATGGCCGGTTGGTGCGTGAGCCCCCCGAACATGACATGGCTCATGCGGGCGGTCTGCTCCTGGGCGGCCTTGACGAGGACGGGGTGGGAATAGCCGTGAATGGCGCACCACCAACTGCTCATGCCCTCGACGAGGCGCGTACCATCGGCGAGGATCAGCTCGCACCCTTCGGCGCGGGCGACCTTGCGGGTGGGTTGGGGGGCGATGGTGGAGGTGTAGGGGTGCCAGAGGTGGGCGCGGTCGAAGGGGTCGAAGAGGGTCTCGTTCATGGTGTGGGGCCTTGCAGGAGCTGGCGGAGGCGGGCGACAAGGCCGCGGCGACTGTCGGCGACCTCGACCTTGACGGGGAGTGAGCCGGCGAAGACCGAGCCGTAGCTTTTGGCGACGATGCGGGTGTCGGCGACGACCACGACGCCTCGGTCGGCGCGGCTGCGGATGAGGCGGCCGAAGCCTTGGCGGAAGCGGATCACGGCCTGAGGGAGGGAAAGCTCGGCGAAGGAGGAGCGCCCCTCCTGCTCAATCTTCTCGCAACGGGCCTTGAAGAGCGGGTCGCCGTAGGTCTCGAAGGGGAGGCGGGCGATGACCACGCAGCTGAGCGCGTCGCCCACCACGTCCACGCCCTCCCAAAAACTCTGCGCACCGAAGAGGACGGTGGGGCGGTCTTGGGCGCGGAAGGCCTCGGTCATTGCGTCGCGGCCGAGGCTGGCGCTCTGTGCCAAGAGGTCGATGCCCTTGGCGGCGAGGTGTGGGGCGAGGAGCTCGGCGCAGGCGCGGAGCATCTCGTGGGAGGTGAAGAGGGCGAGGGAGCGGCCCTGCGCGGTGACGAAGAGGCTGTACATCAGGCGCGACAGCTCCAGGACGTAGGCCTGGCCGGTCACCTCGGGGAGGAAGTTCGGCACCAGCACGCGGCATTGGCGCGGGTAGTCGAAAGGGCTCTCGGCCACGAATTCGTCCACGCGCCCGGCCACCTCGGGGAAGGCGAGGCCCAGGCGCGCGCGGATGTGGGCGAAAGAACCGTGGATGCGGAGCGTGGCGGAGGAGAGGATGAGGGTGGACTTGGTTTTGTAAAGGAGGTTCTGAAGCTGGCGGGCGATGTCGAGCGGGGCGGCGGTGAGGGCGCAGGCGCGCCCCTCGGGGCCGAGGCGGGCCATCCAGTAGACCATGTCGGGCGCGGCCCCGGCGAGGATGGCGTCCATGCCTTGGCCGAACTCGCCGAGGCCCTCGCCGGTGGCCTTGAGGAGGCCGACGAGGTCTTCGTAGGGGTTCTCCTGCCCGGCGGGCGGGGTGGCCTCGGCGATGGCCGTGAGGAGGCGGTTGAGGAGCTTGCGCGCGTCGGAGAGTTTGTGGGCGACGGCGTCGCGTCGGGCCTGGATCTCGGCCTCGGGGACGATGGAGTCGGCGGGGATGAAGGCGGCGCCGCGGAGGCAGACCTCACGGCGGAGCTGCGGCTGGCCGTTGGGCAGGTCGGGCTTGGAGGCGTCGGGCACGGTGCGGTAGCGGACGGTCGTCTCGGTGGTGCGGGAGAGGAAGCCGTGGAGCGTGTCGAAGAGCGCCGTGCCGGCCTTGGCGAGGTCGGCGCCGCACATCCGCAGGTCGGCCAGCAGGTCGATGAACTCGGCGCGCCGCTCGGGGGTGAGCGAGGCCTTGTCCACGAAGTCGGCACGCGCTTGGTGGAAGAGGCTGCCCGCCTCGCGGCCGCGGCTGGGGGCGAGTTTCTGGCAGAGGTCGTAAAGCGTGAGGGGGGAGAGCTCGCCGGAGAGGAAGTCGGTGGCGGCGCCCTCGATGTTGTGGGCCTCGTCGAAGACGATTTGCGCGTGCGGGGGGAGCGCGCCGGGGTTGGTGAGCTCGGCGAAGACGAGGGCGTGGTTGGCGATGATCAGATGCGCGCCCAAGGCGGCCTGGCGCGAGGCTTGGAGGAAGCAACGCCGGTAAAAGCGGCAACTCTTGCCCGTGCAGGCGTCCGCCCGGCAATCGAAGTGGCGGATCAGGGCCTGGTCGCCGCGCGCGTGGGTGGGGCGGAAGGCGTCGAGGTCGCCGTCGCGCGTCCGGGCGGCCCAACCCACGAGCTCGGCGAAGAGGAGGGCGTCGTTGGCGCGGAGGCTTTCGAGGCCGCCTTCGATGTAGTAGCCCAAGCGTTTGAGGCAGAGGTAGTTGTTTCGGCCCTTGAGCACCGTCGCCGCGAACGGCGTCCCAGGCGGCAGGAAGGGCGCCACGATACGCCGCACAAGGGGGATGTCCTTGGTCAGCAGCTGCGTCTGGAGGTTGCGCGTGTTGGTGGAGACGACGATGGGGAGGTCGTTGGCGCAGGCCCAGAGCGCGCACGGCACCAGATAGGCCAGGCTCTTGCCCACGCCCGTGCCCGCCTCCGCCAAGAGGAAACGGCGGGTGTTCAGCGCGTCGGCCACCGCGTGGGCCATGGCCGTCTGCCCCGCGCGCGGTTCGTAGCGCTCGAAGAGCCTGGCCAACTCGCCGCCTTCGCCGAAGATGGCATCCAACGCCGCGTGATCTACGGGGCGCCACTGCTCCGGGGGCGTCAGGTCGCGCGGGCGGATGCGTTGCAGGGTCGGGAAGCGGGCATACCACGCCTCCTCCGAGGCGTCGGCGAAGAGGTTCTCCGTGCGCGCGGCCTCCAGACGCGCGGCCCAGGCCGCGTCGCCCCCCGCGCGGGCGCAGTGCGCCATCGCCTCCAACGCCCAGCCGGGCAGCTCCCCCTCAGCCTCATCCCTCTTGGACATAGCGCACGGCCTCGATGGACGTGGGGAAGCGCGCCCCGCGCGGTAACTCCACGATGGCGCCCTCCAACTTCGATGGCCCCTCCGCCACGTCGAAGCGCGCGGGGATGCCCGTGGTGAACTTTTTGAGCACCGGCTCGAACTTCCTGCCGATGACCGACCGCGCCGGGCCCGTCATTCCCAGATCCGTGATGTAGGCCGTGCCGCCGGGCAGGAGCGTCGCGTCGCTCGTCTGCACGTGGGTGTGCGTGCCGAAGACGCAGGCCACGCGCCCATCCAGCCAATGGCCCATCGCGATCTTCTCACTCGTCGCCTCCGCATGGACGTCCACGAAGACCGGCACATTCGCCGGCACCTCGCGCAACGCCCGTGTTACCGCATGGAAGGGATTGTCCGCCGGCGCCATGAAGACCTGCCCCACCACCGACACCACCGCAATCGGCCCGAGCGCCGTCTCCGCCACCGCCGCGACCGCCCCCGGCGTCCCCTCCGGGAAGTTCGCCGGACGCACCACCCGCCGCAACCCGCCGATCTCCGTGTCGAAGCCCCGCTGGCCCCACGTGTGGTCGCCCAACGTCAGGAGCGTCGCCCCCGCCGCACACAACTCATTCGCCAACGCCGCCGTCAGGCCGCTCCCCCCCGCCGCGTTCTCCGCGTTGGCGATGATGGCGTGAATCCTGCCTTCGGCGGTCAGTCTTCGCGCCACCTCCGCGAACCACGCGCGCCCCGGCGCGCCCACGATGTCCCCGACCAACAGAATCCGCATGGCTTGTCCTCCCATTCGCTCGCAAAATAATAGTATAGCACATCCCCGCCACCGCTCGTCCCTTTGCTACGCCGCAAAGACGCCAAGTGGCGCGGGAGGCTTGCGGGCAGAGGGGAGGCTTGGAAGTTTGGAGGCTTGGAGGCTTGGGGGGAACCGCAAAGACGCAAGGTTGCGCGGGAGGCTTGCGGGCAGAGGGGAGGCTTGGAAGTTTAGACGCAAGGTTGCGCGGGAGGCTTGCGGGCTCCGCCGGTCGCTCTGCGGGCTTCGCCCGCTGACCGCTCCCTACCGCCCTCGCCTCCCGCGCTGCCCATTGTGAGTGCTCTCGCCATGCCTGTCATCCCGTCATACCCGTCGTGCTTCGTGTTCCTTCGTGTCCCCCTTCGTGTCCTCTGTGATCTCCCTCCTCTGGCAGTCCCGTCGGCGGTAGCCGACCCAAAATCTGCCCTAATCTGCGCAATCTGCGGTTTCCCTCGGCGTCCATCCAGTCCTGCGCGGGCCACGCCCGCGCCCCCCTTTGTGTCCTTTGTGTCCGTTGTGATTGCCCCCCGTCCCCCTTCGTGCCCTCCGTGATCTCCCCCCGCCGTGGTAGGCGTGTCGGATGTCGTTGCTTGAGAGGCCGCGCCTCAAGCGGGGTTGGGGGCCGGGGAGGATTGGGTGAGGAGGCGGAGGCGTTGGGCCAGGGTGGTCTGGCGGCGGAGGTCGGCCTCGGCGTGGAGGGCAATCCAGACGGCCTTGGAGGAGCCGATGACGACGACCAGGCGTTTGCCTCGGGTGAGGGCGGTGTAGAGGAGGTTCTTGCGCAGGAGCTTGAAGTGCTGGGTGTGGAGGATGATGACGACGGCGGGGTATTCGCTGCCTTGCGACTTGTGGATGCTACAGGCGTAGGCCAGCGTCAGTTCGTCCAGCTCGTCCTGCTTATAGGTAACGCGGCGACCGTCGAAGTCCACGGTGAGCGTGTGGCCCTCGGGGTCGGCGTCGAGGACGAAGCCGATGTCGCCGTTGAAGACGTCCTTGTCGTAGTCGTTGGCGATCTGCATCACGCGGTCGTGGCGGCGGAAGGCGACGCTGCCGCGCAGGAGCTCGGGGCCGGAGGGGTTCAGGTGCGCCTGGAGCAGCGCGTTGAGGCGGTCGGTGCCCAGCTCGGCGCGGCGCATGGGGGTGAGGACCTGCACGTCGAGGGCGGGGTCGAGGCCGAAGCGGGCGGGGATGCGGCGTGTTACCATGCGAAGCATGATGTCCTGCGCCTTGGCGGGATCCGCGGCCTCGATGAAATAGAAGTCGCTGTCGCGCCCGGGCGGGGGCAGCTCGAAGGTCTCGCCGCGGTTGACGCGGTGGGCGTTGCGGACGATGTAGCCGGAGGCGTCCTGGCGGAAGATGGCGGTGAGGCGCGCGCAGGGGATGGTCTCCGAGGCAATCAGGTCGCCCAGCACGTTGCCCGCGCCCACGCTTGGCAGCTGATCCGCGTCGCCTACGAGCACGAGGGTGGCGGCGTCGGGCAGGGCCTCCAGGAACTTGCGGGTGAGGGCGGCGTCGAGCATGGAGCACTCGTCCACGATGAAGACGTCGCCCGCGATACGGTTGTCAAGCCCATAGAGGAAGCCTCCCGTCTGCGGCTGATACTTGAGCAGGCGGTGCAGCGTGGTGGCCTGGAAGCCGGTCGATTCGTTCATCCGCTTGGCCGCGCGGCCCGTCGGCGCCGCCAGGAAGAGGCGCAGGCGGCGGGCGGAGAAGATCGCGCAGAGGGCTTTGATGATGGTGGTCTTGCCGACGCCCGGGCCGCCGGTCACCACCGAGACCTTCTCGCTCACCGCCATCCGCAGCGCCTGATGCTGCGCGCCGGCGAGGGTCAGGCCCATCCGTTGCTCGGCCCAGGCCACCGCCTTGTCGGCCACGATGGGGCGGAAGGACTGCTTGGCGCGCAGGAGCGCCGCGAGGCGGGTGGCGACGGCCACCTCGTCGGCGTAATGGTTGGCCAGGTAGACGCGGTCCTCTTCTATGACGACCACCTGGCGCTGGGCGTCCACGGTCAGCGCCTCGTTCAGCCGCTCCACCGGGATGCCCAGCGTGTCGTTCGCCGTCAGCAACAGCTCGGACTGCCTCAGGTAGACGTGCCCGCCGTCCTCCGCCGCCGTCCTCAGGCAATGCAGCAGCCCCGCCTCCGCTCGCAGCTCCGAATCCTTCGCGATGCCCATGCTCAGCGCGATGCGGTCCGCCGTCAGAAAGCCGATCCCGCGCACATCCTCCGCCAACCGATAAGGGTTGCGCTTGACGATGGCGATGGCGTCCGGCCCGTAACGCCGCCAGATCCGCGCCGCCTGGCCCGTGCCGATCCCCTGCGATTGGAGATAGATCATCGTGTCGTGGCTTTGCCGTTGCTCCGACCACGACTTGCGGATCTGCGCGCACTTCTTCGCCCCCAACCCCTGCACCTCCCGCAGGCGGTCGGGACGGTTGTCCAGGATCCACACCGCGTCCGTCCCGAAACGCCGCACGATCGCCTCCGCCAGCTTCGGCCCGATTCCCCGGATCAGTCCGCTGGCGAGGAAACGTTGGATGCCCGCGGCCGAGGTCGGAGCCACGCACGTGAGCGTCTCCGCGCGGAACTGCCGACCGAAACGCGGGTCGTCGGCCCATCGCCCCACCGCCGTGATCTCCTCCCCCGGCCAGACCGTCGCGCACTTGCCCACCACCGTCAGCCGGCGGTCGTCCCCAATCTGCTCGGCCACCGGGCGCACGCTGAGCACGGTGTAGCCGGTCTCCTCGTTGCGGAAGACCACGCTCTCCACCGTCCCCGTTACCTGCCCGGCCTCGTCAGCCATTGATCAGCCCCAGGAGGCGGTCGAAGGCGGCGTCGGGGAGCGACGCGGTGAGGGAGAGGCGCAGGCGGGCCGTGCCCTCGGGCACCGTCGGCGGGCGGATGGGCAGCACGTGGAAGCCCGCCGCGCGGAAACGCGCGGCCTCGGCCACGGCGGCCTCGTTGGCGCCGACCAGGTAGGGGACGATCTGCGAGTCGCTCACGCACGCGCGACCCGTGGCGCGGATGGCCTCGGCCAGTCGCCGCCCCATCGCGCGGAGGCGGGCGCGGCGCGCCGCCATCGCCGGGAAGGCGTGCAGCACGAAGCGCGTCCACGCGAGGTTGATCGGCGGCAGGGCGGTGGTGAAGATGAAGGGGCGCGCGCGGTTGATCAGCAGGTCGCGCACCGCCCGTCGGCAGATGACGTAGGCGCCGAGCGAGCACCACGCCTTCCCGCACGTCCCCACCAACAGGTCGATCGCGCCATGGAGCCCCGCCTCGTGGGCGCAGCCCAGCCCCGTCTCCCCGAAGACGCCCACGCCGTGCGCCTCGTCAAGGTAGAGCGCGACGTTCGGGAAATCGCGCTTCAGGGCCACGAAAGCGGCCAGGTCCGTGCGGTCGCCATCCATCGAGAAGACGCTCTCGGTCATCACGATCACGTCGTCGAAGGCCTTGGCGTGGCGCTCCAGGAGCTGACTGGCGTGCGCGAGGTCGTTGTGGCGGTAACGGAAGAACTTGCAGCCCGAGGCACGGATGCCGTCGATCATGCTCGCGTGGCAGAGTTTGTCGGCCAGGATCAACGTGTTGGGGCCTGCGAGGGCGGGCACGATGGCGGTGTTGGCGTGGTAGCCGGAATCGAAGACCAATGCCGCCTCCGCGCCATAGGCCGCCGCCAAATCGGCCTCCAACGCCTCCGCCTCCGGCGTGTTCCCCGTGAGCAGCCGCGCGCTCGCCGCGCTCAGCAGCCGCGCGTGGCCCGAGAGCTGGGCGTAAAAGGCCTCCCGCAGGGCATCGTCCTCCAAAAGGCCAAGATAGTCATTGCTGGAAAGATTGACAAGCCCCTCCGGGGTCTGCGGCAACACCCGTAGACAGCCCTTGGCCCTCAACGCCTCCAACGTCGTCTCAATCCGTGTCGCGAAATCCATGCGCCTAGTGTAGCACACTCCCTGCTGTCCGGCATGATTCACGATCGCGCGTGTGGAGGCTCGGTCGCATCCCGCACGGGGAAGAGGATGGCCGGGCACTGGGAGGGTGGGGGCTGTCAATGATTTTGGATTGGCGGCCGAGCCACCTTGGATCAGCGGCTGATCCACCTCGGCTCAGCGGCTGATCCACGTCGGCTCAGCCGCCGATCCAAAGTTATCAACAACCCACCTTTCCAATGGGGCTCTTGGGAACCGCTGCGTCAAGCGCGTGCGATGCGCACAATGGGCGTGCCAAGCGTGCCGGAAGTTGCCCGCTTCCAGTGTTTCCTCCGGGCACGATCGAAACATCCTTGCGCAGGGATAGTGATTAGGCTATACTGAAAACAATCGGAGTTGCGGTTGCGTAACCAAGAAGTCGGAAAGGAAAGGAACAAGTAATGGCACAGTTAGACATTCACGAACGGTCATTATTGTTTCTAACGCTGACCTGTGCCATGTTATGGTTTTGCCTTCGATTTGGTTGGTTGTATCCGGAAGAGTTCAAATGGTTGCTCGGATCACTTTTGCTTGGCTTTACGGTGCCATGCCTATTCACGCTAAAATGGCCGGTCTTCTACCTCCTTTTGCTGTTGCTTTACGCCGTTCTCGGCCACAAAATAAGGGTTTGTTGAGGCATCATGAAGACGCGCCTTGTTGTTCTTATTCTCGTTTATGTTGCGGCTGTGGGTTCGATCGTTGCCGAAGTTCGGCAGATTGAAAATCCTAGGCGTCGCCGATATGTCCCTGCCTGTCTGACGATCCCACTGTTTTTGGCGGGGAATCTTTATCGACATTTAGAGACATACAAAACGATCTTCCCTTTGTTTGGCATTAAATCGTCCAAAGAATAGGTGGAATGGGGGGGCGCTGCTCACCGAGAAACATGGCAGGCGGCGTCACGGAAGCTTAGGCCAACAAGCAGGGGAGAATGGAGGGTTATGAGCAAAGTCCTGGCATTTGGGTTGGTGGTGCTCGTTTTTGTGATCGTGTTGTTTTCTTGCGAAAATGGCTCGCGGGGGACTCACGATGACATTGAGGTGTTGGAGCACTTTTTGAGCAATTGCGAACCTGGCGCGATGATGTCCCCAAAGGCGCTTGGGGGCCGTGAGATAGAGGTCATGGTTGTGCCCAAGCAGATAAAAGACGATGGGGACTATCGGGTGGAAGTCATGCTCAATGGCCTCAAGGGTGTGTTGGACTTTACACGGCGCGAGGGGCGCTGCGTCCGCAAAACGATAAGGATTTATTCAGAGGGAACCGTGCTTCGCGACACCATCATGACGTATGAATGAGGTCGGAGCCATGAAGGTGTGCGTGTCCGGCAAGTCGCGGCAGACAATCCTTGTTGCCCTAAGGCTTCCTTCCCGTGCTCTGCTTTGACCTCTGCCAGTCCACCTTGGTTTTCTCTTTCGCGTCTTCCTTTCTTCTGCGCAATCACGATGTGGACGATCCAAGACGGGGCGACGCGAAAAAACCGCTTGCGCGGGGGAGGGTGATTTGCTATCATATGCCTGTTTTTACGCCGATTTTGCCTCATGGTGTAACGGTAGCACAACTGACTCTGGATCAGTTTGTCAAGGTTCGAATCCTTGTGAGGCAACCAACTTGGGATTGTGGGGCGCGCCCCGCAGTCTTTTTTTGTACCTTGGAAGGAGCGGCCGATGGAAGAGAGCCTTTTGGAGATCTTGCGCAACAACGCGAAGGAGTCGCCGGAGACGATGGCGATGATGCTTGGCGTGCCGGTGGGCGAGGTGGAGGCGGCGATCGCGCGTTTGGAGCGCGAGGGGGTGATCCGCGGGTGGCAGGCCATCGTGAACGAGGATCTGGCGCCGCGCGCGCACGTGAACGCCGTGATTGAGGTGCGGGTGACGCCGGAGCGCGAGGGTGGGTTCAACCGCATCGCGGAGCAGGTGAGCCGCTTCGAGGAGGTGGAGGCGACCTATCTGATGAGCGGCGGCTACGACCTGCTGCTCTTCGTGCGGGGGGAGAGCCTGCTGTCGGTGGCGCGTTTCGTGAGCGAGAAGCTGGCGACGATCCATGGGGTGCTTTCGACGGCGACCCACTTCCGCCTGAAGACCTATAAGCAGAATGGGGTGTTGATGGCCAAGCCGGGCGAGGACAAGCGATTGGCGGTGACGCCGTGATGGACGCACATCAGCGGTTGGCCCGGCACATCGTGGACTTGCCCAAGAGCGGGATCCGGGAGTTTTTCGACATCGTGAGCACGCGCCAGGGGGTGATCTCGCTGGCGATCGGCGAGCCTGACTTCGACACGGCGTGGCACACGCGCGAGGCGGCGATCGCGTCGCTGGAGCAGGGGTGCTCGCATTACACGGGCAACGCGGGGATGATGCCGCTGAGGCAGGCGATCGCGGCCTATGTGAAGGAGCGCTTCGGGGGGGATTACGACCCGGCGCACGAGGTGTTGGTGACGGTGGGGGCCTCGGAGGGGCTGGACGTGACGCTGCGGGCGTTGCTGAATCCCGGTGACGAGGTGCTCTACCATGAGCCGTGCTTCGTGAGCTATGGCCCGGAGATCGCGATGGCCCACGGCGTGCCGGTGCCGGTGGAGACGCACGTGGAGGACAACTTCCGCCTGTCGGTGGAGGCGCTTGAGGCCAAGGTGACGCCGCGGACGAAGGCGTTGGTGGTGAACTTCCCGAACAACCCAACGGGGGCGGTGCTGGAGCGGGCGGACGTGGAGGCCATCGCGGACTTCGTGATCCGCCACGACCTGATCCTGATTTCGGACGAGATCTACGCGGAGCTGACGTGGGGCGGTCGGCGCCATGTGTCGTTCGCCTCGGTGCCGGCGTTGCGGGAGCGGTTGGTGCTGCTGCACGGGTACTCGAAGGCATGGGCGATGACGGGTTTCCGCATGGCCTATGTCTGCGCGCCGGCGTGGCTGATGGACACCGTCCTCAAGATCCATCAGTACGCGATCATGTGCGCGAGCACGCCCTCGCAGTACGCGGCGTTGGAGGCGATGCGCCAGCCGGCGGAGGATATGGCGCCGATGCTCCGGGCCTATGAGATGCGGCGGAACTTCCTGCGGGCGGCCTTCGCGGAGGCGGGTATCCCGATGCACAACCCGGCGGGCGCCTTCTACGCCTTCCCGCAGATTGGGAAGTTCGGGCTGAGCGCGCGGGAGTTCGCCGTGCGCCTGTTGGACGCGGAGAACGTGGCCGTCGTGCCGGGCACGGCCTTCGGCGCGTGCGGCGAGGGCTTCGTACGGTGCTCCTATGCCACGGGCATGGAACAGCTGAAGGAGGCCGCCGCGCGCATCGCGTGTTTCGTCAAGACCTTGTGAGCGAAAGGGGAGGTGTGCCGATGAGGCCGACGCAACCGCCGCCGGGCGCCAAGCCCAAGATTGCCATTGTTACGCGCGAGGAGGAGGGGGTCTCGTTGCAGGACTTCCTGGCGAACCGCCTGCGCATGACCAAGCGCGCCGCCAAGGCGATGCTTGACGCGCGGGTGGTGTGGGTGAACCGCAAACTCGTCTGGATCGCCCGCCATGCCCTCCGCCCGGGCGACAAGGTGGCCTTCGTGGTGCGCACGGGCACGGGCGCCCATCAGGACAAGACGGCCGACCGTCGGCCGCACATCCGGATTCTTTGGCAGGACGCGCATTACCTGGCCGCCGACAAGCCCGCCGGGGTGCTGACCCAGGGCCGCGACTCCGCCGAGGAGCTCCTCCGCACACAGGAGGGCAACCCCGACATCGCCGCGGTGCATCGCTTGGACCGCGAGACCTCCGGCGTGCTCCTCTTCGCCAAGACGGCGGAGGCGTTGGAGGCGGCCATCGCGATGTTCAAGACCCACCGCGTGCTCAAGCATTACGCCGCCATCGTCGCCGGCGAGGTGGAGCGCCAGGCCAGCACCCTCACCGAGACGCTCGACGGCGAGCGCGCCGTGACGCACCTGAAGCGTCTGCGCGCGACGCCCGACGCCACCTTCCTTTCCCTGCGCATCGAGACGGGGCGCACGCACCAGATCCGCCGCCATCTCGCCGGCATCCGCCACCCCGTGGTGGGGGATCGGCAGTATGGCGTGAAGAAGTCCGACGACCCGCGCGTCCTCTCCGTCACCCGGCAGATGCTGCACGCGCAGGAGTTGGAGCTGCCGCACCCGCTGATCGTGGGTCAGCACATCCGCGCGCACGCGCCGCTCCCCGCCGATTTCCGCGCCGCGCTCAAGCTCTTCGGGTTGGGCAAGCGCACCTGACAGGGTGGGGACTTTTTGGTATGCTTTCCGGCCATGGCACCGAAGTTGGAGTTTTACGGGACGCGATCGACGTGGCGCGACGTGGCGGACGCCGCCCGCACCACCATCAATCGTGAGGCGGGCGCGGGGGAGCCGTCGTCGGCCTGGAAGAAGCGGATGATTCTGGCGGAGCATTCGCCGATCCGCCAGTTGGTGTTCCGTTGGAAGTGGGTGGGGCTGAAGAGCTGGGTGAGCGTGCATCTGGTGCGCCACAAGTTCGGCATCGATCATTTTGTGAGCACGCAGCGGAGCGACCGCACGGGGGTGGATCGCAACGCGTCGCGGCAGGACACGCCGGTGACGCATGAGTGCATCGCCAACGCGCAGGCCATTCTCTCCATCTCGCGCAAGCGGCTCTGCCGCCAGGCATCGCCGGAGACGCGCGAGGCGTGGGGCCAGGTGGTGGAGGCGTTGCGCGCGGGCGGCCAGCCGGAGCTAGCCGAGTGTTGCGTGCCGGAATGCGTTTACAGGGGCTTCTGCCCGGAGTTCAAGAGCTGCGGGTTCGCCAAGACGCCGGCCTTCGAGGCGGCGGTGGCGGCCTATCGCGGCGGGGCAAGGCCCAACGACTAACCGAAAGGATGGATCATCATGGCGGATTGCGACGGCAATTGCGCGGCGTGCGCGAGCAAGGGCTCGTGCGCGACGCCGAAGGAAGACCCGGTGAAGCCGACGCTTGAGCGTATCAGGCACGTCTTCGTGGTGCTTTCGGGCAAGGGCGGCGTGGGCAAGAGCACGGTGGCGGCCAACCTGGCGTTGGGGCTCTGCCTGCGTGGTCAGAAGGTGGGTCTGCTAGACGTGGATGTCCACGGGCCGAGCATCCCCAAAATCCTGGGCCTCCAAGGGCAGCGCGCGATGAGCGACGGCGAGAAGCTCCTCCCCGCCGAGACGCCTGAGGGCCTGAAGGTGATGTCCACCGCGCTCATCCTGGAGAAGGACGACGAGCCGATCGTCTGGCGCGGCCCACTCAAGGCGGGCGTCATCAAGCAGTTCATCGGTGAGGTGCGCTGGGGCGACTTGGATTACCTGATTGTCGATTGCCCCCCCGGCACGGGCGATGAGCCGCTTTCGATCTGCCAGCTGATCCCCGAGGCGGAGGCCGTCCTCGTTACCACCCCGCAGCAGGTGGCGACCCTTGACGTAAGCAAGTCCATCTCCTTCTGCAACCAGTTGGGGCGGCGCATCGCGGGCGTCATCGAGAACATGAGCGGCTTCACCTGCCCGCATTGCGGCACGTTCACGCCCATCTTCAAGACCGGCGGTGGCGAGGCCCTGGCCAAGCGCTACGCGCTTCCCTTCCTGGGCAAGCTGCCCATCGCCACCGAGATCGGCGAGAGCGGCGATGAGGGGCGTCCCTTCGTCGTCTCCCATCCCGATTCCCCCGCCGCCAAGGCCTTCATGGCCGTGGTGGACAATCTGCTTTCAATCGGCTAAGAACGGAACCCTGCCATGCGTCTTTTCCCCTGTCTCACCGGAGGTGTGCTCGCCCTCGCCGGGTGCGCGGTCTTCTGCCCCGTCGAAATCCCGATGGACACCTACGCCATCGTCGTCTCCAAGGCCGTGATGGACGACCCCGCTTGGAAGGCCGCCACCGTCGATGCCCTCGCCGCCAAGTATCCCGGCGCGGAGGTCATCGTCTGGGACAAGTCGGTCGATGAGGCCAAGGCGGCCCTCGCCGCCGCCCAGCCCAGCTTCACCGCCTTCGTCGTCAAGCCCGAGCAGGCGGGCGCGCGGCTGACCTTCGCCGTCAGCAACCTCTGCCGCGCGCTGGACGACGACCCCTACACGGACACTTTCTGGGGCATTGTTACAGGCTACGACCCCGCCTCCGCCGAGGCCCTCGCCAAGGCCGACCCCATCGCCATCGAGCGGGCGTTGGACTGCGCCAACGGCGACCTCACCGCCTTCCGCCAGGCTTGGCGTTACACCGAGGATCACCGCGGCACCATGAACTACTGGGAGCGCGGCGTCACCGAGAAGGTGCAGGACGCCCCCTGCGACACGGACAACACCCTCGGCGTCCTGGAGCGTCTCCAGAAGGACCGCATCCAGTTCATGACCACCTCCGGCCACGCCACCCAGCACGATTGGCAGATGGGCTACTCCGGCCCCAACATGGCCCTCGTCCACAAGGATGGCCGCCTCATCGCCCGCGACACCAAGAAGGTTGACCGCCCCGCCGGCAGCGATGAGCCGAAGGTCTACTTTGGCACCGGCAATTGCCTCATCGGCGACATCGACAGGCCTGACTGCATGGCCCTCTCTTGGATCAAGGATGGCGCCGCCCGCCAGTTCATGGGCTACACCGTCACCACCTGGTTCGGCGCCCAGGGCTGGGGCACTCAGGGGCTCTTCATCGACACCGCCGGCCTCTGCACCGCCAACGAGGCCTTCCACTTCACCAACACCGGCATCGTCAAGACCATCCAGGACTACGACATCCCCGACATGATGGCCTTCCGCATCACCGAGCTCAAGCACCTCAATCTCCCCGTCACGCCGGGCATGGTCGCTTGGAAGCAGGCCCGCGACAAGGACGGCGCCCCCGCCAAGGAGACCCAACAGCAGATGCAGGATCGCATCGGCAACCTCCACGACCGCGACGTCGTCGCCTTCTACGGCGACCCCGCCCTTGACGCACGCATCGCCGACGGGCGTTGGGCGGTGCTCCCGCCCTACATCGACTCCGACGGCGCGCTCGTCCTCACCGCCGAGGCCCGCCCCGGCGTCCGCGGCCGCGACACGGTGTGGCTCCGCCTCCCCGGCTCCTGGGCCTACGACCCCGCCGCGATCGAGGCCTCCGACGCGCTTGGCGCGCCTGACCTGACGCTCGACAACATGATCCGCTTCCCCGCCGCCGCGCCCAAGGCCGGCGAGACCTACACCGTCCGCATCCCCGGCGCCACGCGGAAGGGCCGCTGATGGACGGCGCGCTTGACCTCATCGCCACCCTGATGCACCGTGGTGGGCCCGTCATGTGGCCCATCGCGGTCTGCTCCGTCTTGGTCGTCTTGGTTGTCCTTCGCAAGGTGCTCCAATGGCTTTTCCATCGCTTGGCGGTGCGCGTCGGCGCCGCGGGGTGGAACTATGCCCTCGCCGCCCTGCGCAAGGGAGACCGGGCGGCGGCCGAGCAGGCCGCCAAGACCTCCGCCTCGCCCTACGCCCATGTTCTCGCCGTAGCCCTCGCCCAGTCGGGGCGGCCTTTCGGCGAGGCGTTGGAGCGTGAGGCCCGCACGCTTGTCAGGCGGTTGGCCCGGGGGCTTGGCGTGCTGGACACCATCGTAACGTTGGCCCCGATGCTCGGCATCCTTGGCACCGTCACCGGCATCATCGCCTCCTTCGACCTCATGGGCAGTATGGGGGTGGATGATCCCACGGGCGTGGCCGGTGGTATCGCCGAGGCGCTCATCACCACCGCCGCGGGCCTGGTCGTCTCGATGGCCGCGCTCATCCCCCTCAACGCCGGGCGTGTTTGGCACGCCGCGCTTGTCCGCTCCTTGGAGCGTGCCATGACCGACGCCGAGCACGCCGCGGAGGCCAAGCCGTGAGGCTCGCCGAGGAGGAGCCGCCCCGCGCGCGGTTGGAGATGACGCCCATCATGGATGTCGTCTTCCTCCTCATCGTCTTCTTTGTCTACGCCTTCCTTACGATGACCGTTCAGCGGGGCCTTCGCGTGGAGTTACCCCGCGCCGATGGCCCGATCTCTCGCGGACAGAGCATCCAGCTCGTCCTCACCGCCGCCGATGAGATTCTCCTGGACGGACGCACTCCGATGGGCGCGGAGGCTGCGGTCGAGGCCGCTGCCCTTCGTGCGCAGTCTCTCGGTTTGCCCGTCGTCATCCGTGCCGACCGGCAGGCGCACGCCGGCCCGGCCCTCGAACTCATGGCCGCCCTTCGCGCCGCAGGCGTCTCCAAGGTCACCTACCAAGTCGAGAAGGGCCGCTGAGATGGGCGCTCTCAGGCTGTTGGCCTGCGCCGTCCGCGAAAGCGCCCTCTTGGGCGCCGCCCTTGCCCTCCACCTTCTTGTCGCCCTCTGGGGCGCCCATTGGAGGCTCGACCCGGACGCCGCGCCCGAGCCGCGCCTTTTGGTCGATGCCATCGAGCTCACCATCGCCGAGACGGAGAGCGAGACCCCGGTGGAAGCTGTCGCCCCAGATCGTCCTGTCGCCCAGATGCCGCGCCCCGATCCCGCGCCTTATCTCCTTGACACCGCCTCCTCCATCCCTCTCCCCCTCCCACCCCCGGAACGTCCCGCGGATCTCCCTCTTCCCCCCGCCCCCCAACCGCCCAAACTGCCTGAGCCCAACCACGCGCCAGACCCCACCGCTCTGCCTGAGATTGCGCTCCCTCCCGCCCAGACGCCGCGCCCCGCCGCCGGTGCCACCGCTCGGGTCGATAAGCCGCGCCTGGTCACCGACCTCTCCCGCCTGAT
The DNA here is from genome assembly GCA_949288955.1 of uncultured Lentisphaeraceae bacterium. Classification (GTDB taxonomy): domain Bacteria; phylum Verrucomicrobiota; class Kiritimatiellia; order RFP12; family DVOR01; genus Spyradenecus. The sequence continues at coordinate 28,280 of CASEMS010000017.1, read as the reverse complement.
CAAGCATTACCCACCCGAGGCCCGCCGCAATGGCTGGGAGGGCACCGTCGTCCTCGACCTCCGAGTCGCCGCCGACGGTACGCTCGCCGAAGCCTCCATCCATCAGACGAGCGGCCACAAAGTCCTCGACCGCGCCGCCCTCCGCATGATCCGGGACGCCCGTTTCGCCGGTGGCCCGGGACGCCTTCTCCAACCCATCTCCTTCTCGCTCCGATGAACGCTCCCATCCTTACCGTCAATGACCTCGTGGTCGAATATCCTCGCCCGGGGAAGCCCCCCTTCCGCGCTGTCAAGGGCGTATCCTTCGATGTCCGTGAGAATGAGTTCTTCGGCATCGTCGGCGAATCCGGTTGCGGCAAGAGCACGCTTGCCAAGGCACTCTGCGGCCTCCAGCCCATCGCCTCCGGTGCCGCCGCCTTTGCCTCCATGCCGCGCGGTGCCGTCCAGATGATCTTCCAGGACGCCGTCGGCTCCCTCAACCCCCGCAAGACCATCGGCGACGCGCTCACCGAGGTGCTCGCCGTCCATCGCCTCTACCCCCCCGAGGGGCGCGCGGCCCGCATCGCCACGTTGCTCGACGAGGTGGGTCTCCCGCCCGACGTCACCGCCGCCTATCCCCGCGAGCTCTCCGGCGGCCAGTGCCAGCGCATCTCCATTGCCCGCGCGCTCGCCATGAACCCCCGTGTGATCGTCGCCGACGAGCCGGTCTCCGCCCTCGACGTCTCTGTCCAAGCCCGCGTGCTCAATCTATTGGCAGACCTTCGCGCCCGCCGTAACCTCACCATCCTCCTTATCTCCCACGACCTCGCCGTCGTGCGTACCGTCTGCGACCGACTCATCGTCATGCACGCCGGTGAGATTGTCGAGCGTGGCGACGCCAAGACCGTCTTCTCCAACCCTCAGCATTCCTACACCAAGACCCTCCTCGCCGCCGTCCCAGACGTGGCCGCGGCCCTCAACGCTTGATTGGGTGGACGCGAAAAAGCCCCCGGCCGAAAGGCCGGGGGCTTTTTTTTTGCATCTTCGGTATGGGTCAGCGGAGGCGGAGGCGATAGCCGGGGAGGCGAAGGCGAAGGCGGACAAGGAGGGGAAGATGGTCGGAAAGGGGTGCGCCTTCGTAATACACGCGGCGGGTGCCGGGAAGCGACAGCCACTGTTCGTCGGGGAGCGCTCCAGTAAGGATGTGGTCGCAGGCGTGGTCGTCGGGGTCGAGGGTGGTGCTTTGGTTGGGGTCGGGGGTGAGGAGGGTGAGTTGGGCGGTGAGCGTGGCGAGGGTAGGGGAGCCGACGGTGTCGTTGAGGAAGCCCGAGAGGAGGACGCGGTCGGCGGGGGCGTCGGCGAGATGGTCAAGGAGGGCCTGCGCTTGGGCACGGCGGGCGGTCTCATTGGTCTCGAAATGTGTAACAAGGACGGCGAGGGTCTTGCCGCCGGCCATGCGGAATCGGGCGTCGAGGAGGACGCGCCGCTCGGTGTTTTCGGGGTTGGGGAGGAGGATGGCGTTGACGGAGAGGGGGCGGTGCTTGGAGAGGAGGGCGACGCCGTAGGCACCGTCCCGCAGGTCAATGGCCTTGGCGAAGAAATGGTGTGGGTAACCGGCGGCCTCGGCGATGTCTCCGGCGGTGTCGCGGGCGGGATTACCGGCGCGTTTGACCCAGTGATCGACCTTTTGGAGGGCCACGAAGTCAGCGTCCAACTCCTTGAGGAGCGCGCCGACGGCCTCGACGTCGAAGGGTGAGGTGTAGCCGAGGGAGGAGGAGACGCCCCCGGCGGCGTTGAAGTTGAGACAGGAAAGCTCGTTGGGCACGGGCGCGGGCGGCCCGAGCGAGGCGACGGCAACGTGGAGGAGGACAGGCACATGATCCGAGACGGGCGTCGCATCGCCGTAATCCTCGTGCCGGGAATCGGGGAACATCCGCCACGCCTCGCCCAGCACGGTACGGCCGAAGAAGTGGTCGATGGCCTTGGTGTCTGGGTCTCCGATGTAGGTGGCGCTGTCTGGGTCGGGGGTGAGCGGGGTGAGGGCGGAGGTGAGGATGTCGAGTTCGGGGCTGCCCAGCTCGGCGTTGAGGTCGCCGGCGAGGAGGACGCGGTCGGCGGGGTTCTCGTCGAGGTATCGGAGGATGTCCAAGGTTTGCTTCTGGCGGGCGGAGGAGGGGAAGTCGAGGTGGGTGACGAGGATGGCGAGCGTTTTGCCGTCGGCCATGCGGAAGCGGGCGTCGAGGAGGACGCGCTGTTCGCTGGAGGAGGGGAGGAGGTGGCGGGAGACGGAGAGGGGCTCGTGCTTGGAAAGGAGGGCGACGCCGTACTCACCGCCCTGCAGGTCGATGGCCTTGGCGAAGACGTGGTGGGGATAGCCCGCGGCCTCGGCGATGTCCCCGGCGGTGTCGCGGGCGGGGTTGCCGTTGCGGCCGACCCACTGATCCACCTCCTGGAGGGCGACGAAGTCGGCGTCGAGCTCCTTGATGATTCGCGCGGCGCGAGGGAGGTCGAAGTTGGAGATCGCGCCGCCGCCGATGTTGAAGGTAACGTAGGTGAGGTCGGTCGGTACGTCCTGCGCGGGAGCGAGGATGGGAAGGAGCGCGGCGAGCGCGAGGGCGGCAAGGCGATGGGGCATTCGGAGATTTCTGGGAGGGGCAAAGAAAAGCCCCGCCGAGGCGGGGCTCGCTTGGGGCACACTCACTTCGCGACGCGGAGCTTGACGAGGACGGGCATATGGTCGGAGAGCGGCGCTTGGTCGTCGTAGACGCACCGGCGCGTGCCAGGGAGCGTCTCCCACTTCTCGCCCTCGGCGGCGCGGCCGAAGACATGGTCGATGGCCTTGCTTCCGGGCTCCAGATAGGTGCACTTGTCGGGCTCGGGAGTGAGGGGGGTGAGGGCGGTGGCGAGGATCTTCAGCTCGGGGGAGTCGAGGTCGGCGTTGAGGTCGCCGGCGAAGAGGACACGGTCGGCAGGGTTGTCCTTGAGATATTGGACGATGGCCGTGGCCTGCTTCTGGCGGGCGGAGGAGGGGAAGTCCAGGTGCGTGGCCAGGACGGCAAGGGTCTTGCCGTCGGCCATGCGGAAGCGGGCATCGAGGAGGACGCGCTGCTCGTTGGTCTTCGGCAGGACGAAGGACTTGACGGAGACAGGCTTGTATTTGGAGAGGAGGGCGATGCCGTAGTCGCCGTCGCGCACGGTGATGGTCTTGGCGAAGTGGTGGTAGGGATAGCCCGCGGCCTTGGCGAGGTCGCCGGCGGTGTCGCGCTTGGGGTTCTTGTTGCGGCCGACGAACTGGTCGACCTCCTGGAGGGCGACGAAGTCGGCGTCAAGTTTCTTGATGGTCTGCGCGGCGCGGGGCAGGTCGAAGGGGTGCTTATAGCCGAAGTTCTCGGGCGCGCCGCCGCCGATGTTGAAGGTGAGGTAGGAGAGGGTGGTGGGGACGGCGTCCTGCGCGGGGGCGAGGGCTGGGAGGAGCGCGGTGACCGCGAGAGCCGCGAGGGTGTGGAGTTTCATGTCGTGGGTTCCTTTCCGAGAAACTGGGCTTATTCCGCCAAGGGGCAGCGGACGAGATGGGTGCCGACGGTGCGGAGCGCGGGCGGCGTGGTGGCGCATTCGGGGCGGGCCAAGGCGCACCGCTCGGCGAAACGGCAACCGGGGGCGTAGTTGCCGGGGCTTGGGACTTGGCCGGGGATGGCCTTGAGGCGGCGCCCGCGGGTGGCGTGGCTGGGGAGGGCGTCGAGGAGGGCGCGGGCGTAAGGGTGCTTGGGGCAGGCGAAGAAGTCCTTGGCGGAGGCCTGCTCCACAATCTGCCCGGCGTACATCACGATGACGCGGTCGGCCATGCGGTAGACGACGCCCATGTCGTGGGTGATGAAGATCATCCCGGAGTCTTTGCGGTGGAGCTGGAGCATCAGCTCCAGCACCTGCGCCTGGATGGTGACGTCGAGCGCGGTGGTCGGCTCGTCGGCGATGACGAGCTGGGGCTCCAGGATCAGGCACATGGCGATCATGACGCGCTGCTGCATCCCGCCGGAGAGTTCGTAGGGATAGGCGCGGAGGGCGAGGACGGGGTTCTGGATGCCCACCTTGCCAAGCCAGTCCAACGCCTGGGCGCGGGCGGCCTCACGGGTCATCTCCGGGTAATGGATGCGCAGGGCCTCGACGATTTGGTCGCCCACGCGCACGAGCGGGGAGAGCGCGGTCATCGGGTCTTGGAAGATGACGCCGATCTTCTTGCCGCGGTAGGCGCGCATCTTGGCGATGGGCAGGGTCAGGAGGTCGACGCCCTCGAAGAGGATCTCGCCGGAGAGAATCTTGGAGGGGGGGCTGGGGAGGAGCCGCGGGATGCACATGGAGCTGACGGATTTGCCGCAGCCGGATTCGCCCACGATGCAGAGGATCTCGCCGCGGTGGACGTCGAAGGAGACGTCCTCGACGGTGGTGACGGCCTGCCGGGTCTCGTCGTTGTCGAAGGCGATGGTGAGGTTCTTGACTTGGAGGAGGGGTTGCGCGTCGGGCATGGCGGGCCTCATTGGAGTTTGCTGAAGGGCTTGGGGTCGAAGGCGTTGCGGACGCCTTCGCCGACCATGACCGTGAGGAACATCACCGTGAAGATGGCGAGGGAGGGGAAGAGGATCAGCCACCAGGCCCAACGGTAGGTCTGCGCCTGGTTCAGCAGCTCACCCCAGCTTGGCGTGAGGGGCGGCAGGCCGAAGCCGAGGAAGTCGAGCGAGACAAGCGCGCTGATGGCGCCGACGAGCAGGAAGGGGAAGAGCGTGATGATCGGCGTGAGCGCGTTGGGGAGGATGTGGCGGAAGATGATGCGCCCGTTGCCGAGGCCTTGGCACCGCGCCGCCGCCACGAAGGGGCGCCCGCGCAGGCGCAGGAACTCCGCGCGCATGTAGTAGGAGATGCTGAGCCAGCAGAAGAGCCCATAGACCAGAAGCAACAGCCAGAAGCTGCGCCCGAAGACCGCCCCCACCAACACCATGATATAAAGGAAGGGAAGGGCGGCCCAGATCTCGGTGAAGCGCTGGACGCAGATGTCCACCTTGCCGCCGAAGTAGCCTTGCAGGGAGCCGATGGTCGTGCCGATGATGGTGGCGGCGATGGCGAGGAGCAGGCCGAAGCTCATGGCGATGCGCGTGGCGTAGACGATGCGGCTGAAGACGTCGCGCCCAGAGCCGTCGAGGCCGAAGGGGTGCTCGCGCGAGGGCGGGAAGGGGAAGCGGATGTTGTTGCCGGAGGAGACGGCGTAGAGTGTGCGGTCGGGGCCGACCCAGGTGATGCCGTCGGCGGCAGTGATGTCCTTGGCGAAGCCACGCTCGGCCCACTCGTTGAGGAGCGCCATCAGCTTGGGTTCCGGCTCGGGGGTGCCCTCCTCGCGGATGAGGAGCGGTTTGCCGGGGCGCCCGCGGGCGTCGAGCTCGCGCGTGAAGGCGTAGGTCTGCTTGGGGAGGAAACGTTGGCCGTTGGGGAGGATGGCGCGGAGGTTGACGCGGAGGGTCAGGGGGCGGGCGCCGCCCTGGGTGGGGGCCAGGGAGAGGATGAGGCGCTCCCACGGGAAGGCGCGCTGGGGGATGGGCGCGACCTCGGTCTCGTAGGGGCCGCAGGCTTCGCCGCTGAGGCGGCGGGTGATCTCTTGGCGGAGCGCGGGGGTGAGCGCCACCAAGTCGCCGAGGGCCGTGCGCCCATCGCGGAGGTCGGTGTTGGGGAAGAACTGCGCGCAACTGTCCTGGCGGGCGATCGTGAGGTCTTGCGTCAGGTTGAAGCGGCCGATGGGTTGGTCGGGGACAAGGGAGATGGTTACGATCTTGTCGCGCTCCAGGTCTTTGGTGTCGAGCGTCTCGCCGGGCGCGTAGGGGACGGGGGCGAAGAGCGCGAAGTCGCCGGGGTGGCTGCCGAAGGTCTCGCTCTCCACGAAGGCGCGGTAATTGACGTGGGTGGTCTCGCCAGTGGCCTTCTGGACGGCCTCCGGGGGCTGGTTGAGCAGGAAGGGGAAGGAGAGCTCGCCGTCGAAGCGCATGACGAGCGGCTTGTCGTTGCAGATGAGCTCCGCGCAGAGGCTGAGCACATAGAGCACGCCCAACAGCCGGAGCGACCAGAAGGCCACGCGGCTGCGGCGGAAGCGGTCGAGGCGTTTTTGGGTGAGCGGGGAGAGGCGGAATAGTTTCATCGGCGGGCCTTGGGGTGGGTCAGGGGGCGGTCTCGGCCCCCGCGTCGGACTGGATCAGCTCGATGGCCGGGGCATGGATGCCATCGCTGCCTTGGATGACGCGGGGAAGATAGGTTACGGGGACGACGCGTTTGGGCGAGCCATCGGGGTTCGGCTCGGCCACGCGGCGCCCATGGGCGTCGAAGCGCTGCGCCTCGCCCTGGCCGGGCCGCGTGCGCGTCCAGCCAAGCAGGCGGCCATCGTCGTCGTAAAGGTAGACGTCGCGCCAGTTCTTGAAGGCGGTCAGCAAGGGGTCCTCGTAGCGCCAGCCCTCCTTGGGCGCGGTGTAGTCGATGGCGAGGAGGCGGCCCGAGGCATCGTAGCGCCGCCGCTCATTGGCCAGCCAACGGAAGCTGACGAACACCGGGGCGGAGGCCACCCCCTCTGGCGAGACCGCCACGCACGCCACGTCCACCCGCCGTGTGGGCATCCCCTGCGGCCCGTCGAAGGGCACTTGCCGCCAGTCGGCCTCGATCGTTGCCAACGACCCATTCTCCGTCAGCGGATTGATGCGGATGAGCGCGGGGTCGCCGCCGACCGGGAACCACCGGAAGCGCGCCCCCGGCGTGCCCGGCGCCTGGGCCTCCACCGAGAGCCGCCGCGTGTGCCCACGCCCTCTCACGATCCGGCTGACACACAGCGAGGAGTCGGCGATGCGCTCCGTCGCCGCGTCGAAATAGTCCACCCATTGCCGCGGCAGCGACTCTTGGCGCACGGAGAGCGTTACGGGCGGCGGGAGCGTCGCCGGCGTCAGCGCATGGGCCGCGCGCAGAAAGGCCTCCGCGTCGATGGCCTTGGGGTCGAAGACCGCCGGGTGCGCCGCCGCCGAGAAGTAGTCCGGCTTTCCTATCAGGCTCTCGCGCAGCAGCTTCTGCACGGTCGGGACCAAGAGCCCCCGGCGGAGCATCTCCGCCTTCGTCTCGGGGGTGAAGGCCGCGAAGGCCGCCAGGATCAGCTCCGTCAGCGCCCGTTGCGCCGCCTTCGCGTCCGGCTTCTCCGAGGAGAGATCCGCCGAGAGGATGACGGCCGGGTTGTTGGCGATCAGCAGGTCGCCCAGGAAACGCTTGTCGAAGTCGGTCGTGGCGTCATAGACGTAGAGTTGGTTCAGGGAGGCTAGGCGCAGCGCCACCGCCGCGTTGCCGGCCTCCGTGGAGATCAGCCGCGGGACGCTCCGCCAGAAGGGCGGCCTTCCCAACGCCATCGTGGAGTTGCCGACGGTGGGCAGCGGGGCGAGCCCTGTGGAGAAGAGGCCGTTCGCGGCGCCCTTGTGCGCGCCCGCCGCCACCGCCTCCTCCGAGTAGAGCACGGGGGTCAGCCCAGGGAAGGCCTTGAAGTCCGCTGCGGCGAGATCCTCGTCGCGGTTCACGTAAAGCACGCCCGCGTAGGCTTGCGGGTTGGCCTCCAGCCAAGGCCGCACCAACTCGGCGCAGGGCCCCCGATAGGCCTCCGCGCCGGCCTTCACCTCCCCGCGCGGGCGCAGGAGCGTGGTCATGTAGCCGCCCGAGAGGGGGTTCCAATCCCACTGCGTGTTCGCGGCCTCCACCGTCGCCTCCGCGCCCACGGGCACTTCGCTGACGAGGGCCGAGGACAGGGTGGCGTTCTTGGGCGGATCCTTCGCCAGGCGCGTCGCCTCCTCCATCAGCTCCTTGAAACGCGGCAGGGCGCGCAGGGAGGCCAGGTCGTCGTCGCCCTCCATCTTGCGGGTGTCCGTGAAGCCCAGCGCGATGGCCTTGCCCAACCACTCCAACGCCTCGTCGGGGCGGTTGTCGCGCGCGCAGACGCATGCCACGTTGTAGTGCCAGTTCGCGTCGCGCGGGAAGAGTTTGGCCGCCGCCCGCGCGGCCGTCTCCGCCCCCAACAGGTCCCCCGCCTGGGCGGCGCGCAGGAATTGCCCCAACGCCTGCTTGTGCCGCGGGAAGAGCTTGGGCATGTCAAAGACCGACTGCGCCCCCGCCGTGCCCAGACAGGCCACGGCCAGAAGCGCCGCCAAGAGTTTACGCGCGTCCATCATCTGCTTTCTCACAATGACCGTTAAAATACCACAATCCCGGGAACGTTGCACGTCCCAATAGTATCGAGGGCGTTTAAGGGCGCGAGGGATTGGGTGATCGGTGGCGCGCTTGGGGGCCTCATTTTGGGGATCGGCGGCTGATCCACCTCGGATCGGCGGCCGATCCACCTTGGCTCGGCGGCTGATCCACCTCGGATCGGCGGCTGATCCACCTCGGATCGGCGGCTGATCCACCTCGGATCGGCGGCTGATCCACCTCGGACGAGCCGCCAAGTCCCAACCCCCGGGGATGATCGCGCACGCCCTGCAGGGCACGGCGGGTTTTTGGTACACTCCCTTTCAACACATGAGGACTGTGCGATGTTCAGCAAAAAGGCTTTGACGTTTCTGAAAGAGTTGGTGGCGTGCCGCGCGCCCAGCGGGTTCGAGCAGGACGGGCAGCGCCTGTTGGCGCGCTATGTGCGCTCGGCGGGGGTGGAGAGTGCCTTTGACATCCACGGCAACCTGCACGCGGTGTTGAACGAGGGCGCCCCCACGAAGGTGATGCTCGAGGCGCATTGCGACGAGATCGGCTTCCTGGTGTCCTACATCGACGACAACGGTTTCCTCTATCTCATCCCGAACGGCGGGGTGACGGTGCAGACGGTGGCGGGGGAGCGGGTGGTGATCCAAGGGCGCCAAGGGCCGGTGAACGGCGTCTTCGGCGTGCGCCCGCCGCACCTGATGACCGCGAAGGAGCGCGAGAAGGTCGCGCCGACGGATCTCTCCGAGGCGCCGGTGGATATCGGCGCCTCCTCCAAGGCCGAGGCGGAGGCGTTGGTGGCGCTTGGCGCGCCGGCGGTGGTGGACGCGGGGTGGCGGGAGCTGGCGGGCACGCGCGTCTCCTGCCGCGGCCTCGACAACCGGATCGGCGCCTTCATCGCCGCGGAGGTGGTGCGCCGGTTGGCGGAGGAGCCGCTCGCGCCGCTGAACGTGGCCTTGCATCTGGTGGGGAGCGTGCAGGAGGAGCTGGGGCTGATCGGCGGCCAGACGGCGGCCTACCAGGTGAACCCGGACATCGGCATTTGCCTGGACGTGGGCTTCGCGACGGACGCGACGCCGGCGGATCGCCGGAAGATGGGCGACGTGCGACTCGGCGGCGGCCCCATCCTCGGCGTCGGCCCGCTCTACAACCCCAAGCTGCGCACGCTCTTGGAGGCGGCCGCGCGGCAGGAGGGCATCACCTTGCAGCCGCAGGTGCGCGCACGCGCCTCGGGCAACAATGCCTACTCCATGCGGATGCAGCGCGGCGGCGCGGCCGTGGCGCTCATCTCCATCCCCTTGCGTTACATGCACAGCCCCGTGGAGGTGGTGGATCTGGCGGACGTGGAGCAGATCGTCCGCCTGCTCTGCGCCTTCATCGGCGCTCTGCCCGCCAAGCCTGACCTGACGCCTGAACTCTGAGACCCCCATCCGAACGACCGGAGAAGCCCCATGCACCCCAATCCCGAATCCTTGCCCGACATCACCAAAGACCCCCGCGCCGTCCTGGCCATCCGCGCCGCGCTGAAGGAGGACATCGGCGCCGGCGACGCCACCACCCTCGCCCTCGTTGGCCCGGACGTGATGGCCACCGGCGAAATCCAGGCCCGCGAGGAATGTTGCGTGGCCGGCCTGAACGTGGCCCTCTTCACCCTTCAGATGCTCGACCCCACGCTCACCAGCGAGATCCTCATCCCCAACGGCGCGGTGGCCCCCAAGGGCAGCGTGCTGGCGCGCTTCACGGGGCGGGCCTGCGCCATCCTCACCGCCGAGCGCACCGCGCTCAACTTCATCCAGCGGATGTGCGGCACGGCCACCCTGACCCACCGCTTCGTCGAGGCGGTCAAGCCCTACGACTGCCTCGTGCTGGACACGCGCAAGACCACCCCCTGCCTCCGCGTCTTCGAGAAGTTCGCGGTGCGCTGCGGCGGTGGCGCGAACCATCGCTTCGGCCTCTACGACCGCATCCTCATGAAGGACAACCACCGCCGTCTCTGGGCCGGCGGCGACCCCAACCGCCTGGATCTGGCCGTCGAGGCCGCCCGCAAGGCCTATCCCCTCCTGGCCGTGGAGATCGAGGTCGAGAGCAAGGCCGAGCTGGAATCCGCCCTCCGCGCGGAGCCCGAATGGATCATGCTCGACAATATGCCGCTCGACCTCATGCGCGAATGCGTGTCCATCGTCCGCGCCTCCGGCAAGAAGACCAAACTCGAAGCCTCCGGCGGCATCAACCTGCAAACCGCCAACGCCATCGCCTCCACCGGCGTGGACGCCCTGAGCGTCGGCGCCCTGACGCACTCCGCCCCGAGCGTCGACCTGGCCCTGGAGTGGAGCGCCATCTGATGCGCCTGCTTTGCGTGGATGTCGGGAACACCTCGACCACCCTGGGGCTCTACGAGGACGGGGCGGTCTCGCGGGTTACGCGCATCGAGGGGGGGATTCTGGCGAACCCGGAGGCGTGCTCCGACCTGATGCGCCTGATCGCCTCCGAGTATGTGGAGGGCGTGAGCATCGCCTCGGTGGTGCCGAAGGCCAACGCCAAGTGGCGCCGTCTGACGCATGAGACGCTCGGTTGCGCGCCGCGCTTCGTCACGCACGAGAGCCCGCTGGGCTTTGCGTTGGATTATCCGAACCCCGAGCGCATCGGCGCCGACCGTTTGGCCGACGCGGCGGGCGGCTTGGCGCGTTACGGCGCGCCGCTCATCGTGGTGGACTTCGGCACGGCGCTGAACTTCGAGGTGCTGGACGCGCGCCCGGCTTACGTGGGCGGCGTGATCACCCCCGGGCTCCCGCTCATGACCCGCTATCTCCATGAGAAGACCGCCCTCCTGCCCGAGGTGGCCCTCGGCGGCGAGACGCCCGAGATTGGCAAGAGCACCGAGGAGGCCATCGCCCTGGGTGCGCGTGTGGGCTATCGCGGCATCGTGCGCGAGTTGGTGGGTCACCTGCAACGTCCCTTCGGCGGGAAGGCGCGGGTGGTGGCGACGGGGGGATACGCCGGCTGGGTGCTCGACGGCGCGGGGTTGGATTACGCCATTGATCCGACGCTGACGCTCTTCGGGTTGGGCCGGATCTTTGAGAATGGGGGCTCCGACTGATGGCGAGCCTGCTCTTTGCGTTCTTGCAGTTGCTGGGGTTGGCGTTGGTGGTGCGGCTGACCTTGCCGACGCGGTACGTGCTGCTGAATCCTTACGCGGCCGCGTGCGACACGTTGTTGGGGCGCCTGATCCGGTTGGTGCGCACGGCCATCCCGTTGCCGGACAAACCGCTTTGCGTGGTGTTGCTGGGCTTGGATCTCTCGGCGTGCGCGGCGTTGCTGACGCGGTTGGGCGGGCCCGAACTGGTGCTGGGGGGCTTCGCGGTGGCCACCTATCCCGCGCGGGGCTTTCTAGGGTGGCTGGGGGTGGAGGTGCTTCGGTTCGCGGGGTTCTACATCGCGTTGCTGGCGGGGGGCGTCTTCCTGCGCCTGTGGCATCTGGGCAGGCCGCTCCCCGGCTACACGGGCGACTTGCTGCGTGTGGCGTGCAATCCGTTCATGCGTCTGTCGCTGTGGGGGCAGGTGGGGGGTGTGGCGGCGTTGGCGGTGGCCTATGTGGGCATCGCGCTGGCGTTCGCCTCGGAGGTCGCGTATCCGGCGGCGGAGGTCTTCGCGCGGCTGGCGGAGACGTTGCCGGGCGTGGGCGTCGCCTCCAATCTCTTTGACCTCTCCGCGTTCCCGCTCCCGTTGCGTGCCTTCTTTTTGGCGGGCATGACGGTGATCGACGTGATTGGCAGTCTGGGCTACTACATCTTCCTCTTGCTGCTGATGGCGCTGGTGGCCGCGCTCCTTGGCTCGCAGCCGATGGTCTTTTTCCTCAACGACGCGCTGCGTTTGCTGACGGGGCCCATCCCGCCGTTGCGCTTGGGGCCGATCGATTTCGCGCCGTTGGTGGCGCTCTTGGCGCTGGGGGCCTTGGAGTCCGTCTTGGGCATGGGGCTGCTCTTCCTGACGCATGGGGTGGCCCATGTGGTGTGAGCCGTGGAAGGGCGGGTGCGCCCTCACCGTGAAGGTTACGCCCCGCGCCTCCCGCGACGCCGTGCTTGGCGCCGAGGAGGGGTGGCTCCGCGTGGCGCTCACCGCGCCGCCGGTGGATGGCAAGGCCAATGAGGCCGCCCGACGCTTCCTTGCCGAGGCGCTTGGCGTGCCGAGGGGCGACGTCCGCCTCCTCTCCGGGCAGACCGCGCGCCTCAAACGCTTCGCGGTGGAAGCCTTGCCGCCGGAGGAAGCCCGGCGCCGACTCCTGCCCGCGTGAGCGGTGCGTTTGCATTTCCCCCCCGTCTGCGCCATAATAGGCGGCATTCAACCAAGGAGCAAAGCATGAAGTTTGACAAGCGCGGCGCGCTGATGGAGACCGAGATCCCCGGCGCAACGAAACTCCAGGGCAAGGTGCGCGACATCTATGACCTGGGCGACAAGATGCTCATCGTGGTGACCGATCGCCTGAGCGCCTTCGATGTCATCATGGATGACGGCGTCCCCGGCAAGGGCAAGGTGCTCAACAACATCTCCGTCTTCTGGTTCCGCAAGCTGGCCGGCCTCTGCCCCAACCATCTGATCACCGACAACGTGGCCGACTATCCCGCGCCCTTCAACGCCTGCCCCGAGCTTCAGGGCCGTTCCATGCTCGTGCGCAAGCTCAAGGTCGTCCCCTACGAATGCATTGTCCGCGGCTATCTCACCGGTTCCGGCTGGGCGGAGTACAAGAAGTCCGGCACCGTCAACGGCCAGCCCCTCCGCGCCGGCTACCAGAACGCCTCCCGGCTCGACGAGGTTCTCTTCACGCCCACCACCAAGGCCGCCATCGGTGACCATGACATGGCCGTCTCCGTCGAGCACATGGCCAAGGACATCGGTGCCGACCTCGCCGCGAAACTCCGCGATCTCTCCATCGCCCTCTACAAGGCCGCCGCCGAGCACGCGGAGGCCCGTGGCATCATCCTGGCCGACACCAAGTTCGAGTTCGGCCTCGATGAGGCGGGCAACGTCGTCCTCGCCGATGAGGCCCTCACCCCCGACTCCTCCCGTTTCTGGGACAAGGCCACCTATGCCGTGGGCGCCAACCCGCCCAGCATGGACAAACAGTTCGTGCGCGATTGGCTCGACGCCATCCACTTCAACCACCAGCCCCCGGCGCCGCCGTTGCCCGACGAGGTTATCGCCAAGACCCAGGCCATCTACGCCGAGTGCTACCGCCGCCTCACCGAGGGCGAATCCTGCGCCCCCGCGCTGTGAGCGGCTCCCGACAGCCTTCCCTGCCCCCGCGCGGCCCAACGCCGCCCGGGGGCTTTTTTGTGCCCATGACCGTGCGCGGGCTGATGCTCGACGTCTCGCGCAATCGGATCTACTCCCTGGACACCCTGCGGCGCGTGGCGGATCTCCTCGCCGCGTTGGGCATGAACCGCTTGGAACTCTACTTCGAGAACGTCTTCGCCTACCGTCGCCATGAGACCGTCTGGCGCGGCATCTCCCCTTACACGCCCGAGGAGATGCGGGTTTTGGGGGACTACTGCGCGGCGCGCGGCGTCTGCCTCGTGCCCAACCAGAACACCCTCGGACACTTCGAGCGGTGGTTCCGCCACCCCGCCTACCGCCGCTTCGCCGAGTTGCCGCAGGGCGGGGCGCGCACGCCGTGGGGGAGCGTCCAGGAAATCCCCACCGGACTTTGCCCCACCGACCCCGAGGCCGTCGCCTTCGCGGAGGGCCTGCTTGACGAACTCCTCCCCAACTTCCCCCAGGCCGACACCGTGAACCTTGGCGGCGACGAGGTCTTCGACCTCGCCCAAGGCCGTTCCGCCGGCCACGACCCCGCCACGCTCTACGTCGACCATCTCGCGCGCATGGCCGCCGTCGCCCGCCGCCACGGCAAACGCCCCGCCTTCTGGGCCGATGGGCTCCTGCGCCATCCCGAGGCCCTCGCCCTCGCCGCCCAACGCCTCCCGGACGCCGATTGGATCGTCTGGGGCTATGAGGCCACCGACGACCTCGCCGGCGGCGTGGCCCGCCTCCGCGCAGCCGGCCTCCGCACCCTCGTCGCCCCCGGCACCTCCTCCTGGCGCAGCTTCTGCGGCCGCGCCACCAACGCCGCCGCCAACATCCGCGCCGCCGCCAACGCCGGCGCGGACGGGCTTCTCCTCACCGATTGGGGCGACGCCGGCCACTGGCAACCCCTCATCGTCAGCCTCCCGCCCCTCGTCCTCGCCGCCGCCCTCGCCAAAGACCCCGCTGCCATGCCCGACGTCCCCGCCGCCGTCGATGCCCTCACCGGCGTCCCCGGCCTGGGCGACTTCCTCCTCCGCTTGGGCGACACCTACCGCACCGCCAAGGCCGAGGCCCCCAATTCCACCCTCCTCTTCCGCGCCTACAACCTTCCCCCCGGGCAAGCCCCCGCCTTCGACCGTGCCGCCCTCGAGGCCGCGTGGGCCGAACTCGACGACCTCGCCGCCCGCGCCCCCGCCTTGGGCGACGCGCTCCCCGCCCGCGAGGCGCGTCATGCCCTTGGCCTCCAACGCCTGGCCCTCGCCCGCGCCCTCAGGCGCCCCGGCCTCGCCCCCGAACGCGCCCGCCTCGCCGCCGAAATGGAGACCCTCTGGCTCGCCCGCGGCCCCCGCGCCCAACTCGACGCCTCCCTCTCCGCCTTCCTCTCCCCAACCCTCTGACCCCGTCCCTCCTTCCGCCCCAGCGGCTGATCCTTTGAGACTCGGCCGCCAAGTCCCCTTGTGTCGGCGGCAGAGTCTCCGCGAAGACGCGGTTGCGCCGGGACACGTCGGCGCTAACGCCGGGCACCTTCGTGCCCTCCCGCGCCGAGTGCCCCGGCTTTCGGGGAGGCCCTCATTTGCCCCCGAGGCGCGAAGGCGGCGGGCGGGAGGGCGAAACAAGGGGGCGTTCTCGCCCCCGCCGCTTTCGCCCGGCGTCAGCCCGCCATCCTTCGCGCACCCTCGCGTCCCCGCGGAACCGACAGCCTCCGCCGCCGATCCACCTTGCATCGGCGGCTGAGGCACCGACTCTCGGAGGCGCGGTTGTGCTATACTACCCCCACGCGAGGGAGGCCCACGCGGGCGCACACAACACAAGAAAGGCGGAGAGTCGCATGGCAGAGCGCACGGATTGGAACGGGAGCCTGGAGGAACTGGAGGCGCGGCTCTGGGAGTCGGCCGACGCCCTGCGTTCGAACTCGAAGCTCACCTCCAACCAATATTGCATGCCGGTGATGGGCCTCATCTTCCTGCGCTACGCCTGGGGCCGCTTTCGGCGCGTGACCGAGACGTTGGCGCGCGAGAAGTCCTTGCCCAATGGGCGGACGATCCCCATCGAGCCGGAGGATTACAAGGCGCGCGGCGTGCTCTGGCTGCCCGAGAAGGCCCGTTACGACCGCCTGGCCGCCTTGCCCGAGGGTGCTGACCTGGCCGAGGCGCTGAACGCCGCCATGGCCGCCATCGAGGAAACCACGCCGCCGCTGGCGGGCGTCCTCCCCAAGCAATACGGCGAACTGCCCGCCGACGTCCTGCGCGACCTTGTGCGCAACTTCAACAACCCCGTCCTCGACACCATCGGCGGGGACGTCTTCGGGCGCATCTACGAGTACTTCCTCCAGAAGTTCGCCCCCTCCGCCTCGGCGGACGACGGCGTCTTCTTCACCCCCAAGTGCCTGGTGAAGCTGATCGTGGAGGTGGTGGAGCCCCACGGCGGCATCATCCTCGACCCCGCCTGCGGCAGCGGCGGCATGTTCATCCAGTCCGGCGACTTCATCCGCACGGCGGAGCAGACCGACAACCCCAACCTCTCGGCCACCTTCTACGGCCAGGAGAAGGTGGAGTACAACGCCAAGCTCTGCCTCATGAACATGGCCGTCCACGGCCTCGAGGCCCACATCGTCTCCGGCGACGCGGCCAACTCCTTCTACCACGACGCCTTCGCCCTGGAGGGCCGGTGCGACACGGTGATGGCCAACCCGCCCTTCAACGTCGACGCCGTGAGCGTGGAATCCGCCGTCGCCGCCGGCCGCCTCCCCTTCGGCCTGCCCAAGGTGAACAAGGAGAAGTGCTTCTCCAACGCCAACTACCTCTGGGTCTCCTACTTCTACGCCTACCTCAACCCCACCGGCCGCGCCGGCTTCGTCATGCCCTCCTCCGCCACCGACAGCGACGCCAAGGGCGAGGACCGCGCCCTCCGCGAGAGGCTCCTGGACACCGGCCACGTGGACGTCATCGTCAGCGTGGGCAACAACTTCTTCTACACCAAGAGCCTCCCCTGCACCCTCTGGTTCTTCGACAAAGGCAAGCCCGAGGCCCTCCGCGACACCGTCCTCTTCCTCGACGCCCGCGAGGTCTTCACCCCCGTGAGCCGCCGCCTCAACGAGTGGAGCCCCTGGCAGCTGCGCAACCTCGCCGCCATCGTCCGCCTCTATCGCGGCCGCACCGACGACTACGCCCGCCTCCTCGCCGACTACCGCGCCGCCATCGGCGTGGCCGACGGCACCTTCCCCCAGGCCAAGGCCGCCGCCGAGGCAGCCCTCGCTAAGACCCGCGCCGAGGCTGAGGCCGACTTGGCCAAGCAAAAGGGCAAGGCCAAGCGCGAGGCCAAGGCCATCTGGGAGCGCCGCGAAGCGGAGGCCAAGGCCAGGGTCGAGGCCGCCACCCAAGCCTGCTGGCTCACCGAGCGCTTCGGCGAGGAGGGCGCCTACCGCGACGTCCCCGGCCTCTGCAAGGCCGCCACCCGCGCCGAGATCGCCGCCAAGAATCACTCCCTCACCCCCGGCGTCTACGTCGGCGTCCCCGAGACCCCGCCCGAGGAGGAGGGCCTCTTCGCCGAGCGCATGGCCGCCATCCACGCCGAGCTGGCCGAGCTCTCGGCGAAGGCCGAGGGCCTCATGGCCGCCATCCAGCGCAACGCGCGGGAATGGGCCGCGCCAGCCGCGCGTGCGGACGCGGAGCCCGCCCCGCCCCCGCACGCCGATCGCCTCGCGGGGGAGACGCACTGAGCCAGGGAGGGCATCATGGCCGCATGGAAAACCTGCAAGCTGGGCGAGGTGTGTGTGTTGCAACGTGGGCATGATTTGCCTCGGTCTGCAATGCATGGAGGAATAATCCCAGTGGTTGGGTCACAGGGAATCATTGGATATCATGATTGTCCAACCGCAAATGCTCCATGTCCTGGCGTAACTTTGGGACGTAGCGGGAGCCTTGGTCATCCACGATTGTGGGCGGAACCATGTTGGATCCACAACACCGCTCTTTACGTGAAGGACTTTTGTGGGAATGATCCGCGCTTTGTTTGTTATCTTCTTGGGCTGATAAATTACGAGACGTTCAACGGCGGAGGTGCTGTGCCAACGCTAAATCGTAATGTTCTCCATCAATTGTCTGTCTCCCTCCCAACCCTTTCGGAGCAGGAGCGCATTGCGGGGGTGTTGGGGGCGTACGACGATCTGATCGCGGTCAACGCGCGGCGGATGGCGCTTCTGGAGGAGGCGGCGCACCGCCTCTACCGCGAGCGTTTCGTCACCCACGCTGACCCCGCCTGGGTCTCGCGCCCTCTCGGCGAGGTGGCGGCATTGCGTCGGGGGAAGACCATCACGGAAGCATGCGCACAGAAGGGGCGGATCCCGGTCGTCGCGGGAGGTTTGGAGCCTGCCTATTGGCACAATCAGGCGAATACGGTCGCGCCTGTCCTGACGGTCGCAGGGTCTGGGGCGAACGCGGGCTTTGCCCGTCTTTATTATGAGGACGTGTGGGCTTCGGACTGTTCCTACGTGGATAGCTCGGGGGAGGCTCCTGTCTACTTCGCCTATTGCTTCCTGAAAGACCACAAGCGAGCCATCGAGAACCTACAACGTGGGGCGGCGCAACCGCACGTTTACCCTAGCGAACTGAATGCCTTGGAGGGGCGTTTCGACATGGAGGCAGTGCAAGCCTTCGAGGCGCAGGTAGGGCCCTATTTTGAGGCGGTGGGGGTGTTGGCGCGGGAGAACGCGTTGTTGCGGGAGGCGCGGGATGGGTTGCTACCGCGGCTATTGAGGGAGGCGTGAGATGAACGCTTACAGTGAGAACTCGATGGTGCAGGCGGCGTTGCTGGAGCAGCTGACGGCGTTGGGGTGGGAGGTGGTCTCCGGCGGGGACGCGGAGACGCTGAAGGCGTTGGGGCGGGCGTCGGAGGGGGAGATGGTTCTGCGGGGGCCGCTGGAGGGGGCGTTGCGGCGGCTGAACCCGTGGCTGACGCCGCCGCTCTTGGCGCAGGTGGTGGAGCAGCTGACGGCGCCGATCGGCCCCTCGGGGCTCCTGGAGGCGAACGCCAAGCGGTACGCGTGGGCGCGGGATGGGGTGGAGGTGTCCTGGCGGGACGCGCGGACGGGGATGGAGGAGACGCGGCGGGCGAAGGTCTTCGACTTCGACAAGCCGGAGGCCAACCGCTTCGTGGCGGTGGCGGAGTGCCGTCTGCGGGCGGGGGCCTTCCGGCGGCGGGCGGATGTGGTGGGCTTCGTGAACGGGCTGCCGTTGCTTTTCGTGGAGCTGAAGGCGTTGGGGGTGGACCTGCGGGAGGCCTTCGACAAGAATTACCAGGACTATCTGCGGGAGGTACCGGGGCTCTTCGCGCACAATGCCTTCGTGGTCTTCTCGAACGGGGCGGCGAGCAGGGTGGGGGCCCTGGGCGCGGATTATGCCTTCTTCCATGAGTGGAAGCGTTTGGAGGAGGGGGATCGGGCGGGGTCGACGGCCTTGTCGCGTCTGGCGGAGGGGGTCTTCGCGAAGGGGAGATTCCTGGATCTCTTCGAGAACTTCATCCTCTTCGAGCGGTCGCAGGCGGGGTTGGTGAAGATTGTGGCGCGGAACCATCAGGCGTTGGGGGTGAACCGCGCCTTCGAGGCCTACCTGCGGCGGGGGGAGCGGCAGGGGCGGATCGGCGTCTTCTGGCACACGCAGGGGAGCGGCAAGAGTTACTCGATGGTCTTCCTGGCGCGGAAGATCCTGCGGAAGGCGGGCGGCTCGCCGACCTTCCTGGTGCTGGTGGACCGGGAGGAACTGCAGGAGCAGCTGAGCGCGACCTTCGAGCAGTGCGGGGTGGTGCGCGACAGGAAGTCGGCCCTGGCGACGAGCGAGGCGGATCTCTACGCCAAGCTGGAGGCGGGGGAGAAGGTGATCTTCGCGTTAATCCAGAAGTTTCAGGGCCGCCATGCGCCTGTCCCGGGGAGCGGCGAGGTGGTGGTCTTCTCGGACGAGGCGCACCGCTCGCAGTATGGCGTCTATGCGGAGAACCTGGCGGGGGCCTTGCCGGGGGCCGCGCGGCTGGGTTTCACGGGGACGCCCCTCCTGGGGGAGGATCAGCTGACGCGCCGGACCTTCGGCGAGTACGTCTCGATCTACGATTTCCAACGGGCGGTGGACGACGGCGCCACCCTGCCGCTCTACTACGAGCCGCGCGGGAAAACCCTGCACGTGGAGCACGACCCGGAGATGAACCGCCGCATCGCCGAGGCCATCGACGAGGCGGAGCCCGACGAGGAGCAGCGCGAGAAGCTGGAGCGCCAGTTCAGCAAGTCGCTCTTTGTGTTGGAGGCGGAGGCGCGCCTGCGGGCCATCGCGGAGGACGTGGCGGCCCATTTCGCGGCGCGTTGGCGTTGCGGCAAGGCCCTGGTCGTCTGCCTGGACAAGCTGACCTGCGTGCGGATGCATGGCTACGTGCGCGAGGCGTGGGCGCGGCTGGCGGCGCAGGAGCCCGACCCCGCGAAGCGCGCCTGGATGGAGGCCACCGACATGGCCGTGGTGGTGAGCAAGGCGCAGGGGGAGGAGACGGTCTTCCACAAGCACGGTCTGGATATCCGCCCCCATCGGGAGCGGTTGGAGCGGGAGCGGCTGGACCGGCGTTTCAAGGACCGCGACGACCCGTTGCGCCTGGTCTTCGTCTGCGCCATGTGGCTGACGGGCTTCGACGTGAAGCCGCTGAGCTGCCTCTACCTGGACAAGCCGCTGAAGGCCCACACCCTCATGCAGGCCATCGCCCGCGTGAACCGCGTGGACACGGGGAAGGTCGGCGGGCTGGTGGTGGACTACATCGGCATCGTCGACGCCCTGCGCAAGGCCCTCGCGGACTACACGGACGTGGCGGGCGCGGCGGGCCGGGACCCCTTCCAGGATTTGGATGCGCTCCTGGCGCACTTCCGCGCGGCCTTGGCCGAGGCCACGCGGCGGTTGGAGGAAGGCGGCTTCGCCCTCGCGCGCCTCTTGGGCGGCCTGACGGCCACGGAGCGCCTCCAGGCCGTGGCCGACGCCGCCGAGGCCGTCAGCAAAACCGCCGAGGGCAAGGCCGCCTATCTGGCCGTCGTGCGCACGCTGGCGCGCACCGCCCCCCTGCTCGGCCGCGCACGCCTCTCGGACGAGGAGACCGCCGCGTTGGAGGCCCACCGCGCCATCGCCGCCTTCTTCGAGCGTCGCCGCCGCGCCGCCGACGTCGCGAGCCTCTCCGCCGCCATCCGCGAGATCGTCGGCGACTACGTCCGTGTCGAGACGGACGGCGGCGCCGTCGCCGAGCCGATTGACCTCTCCGGCATCGACTTCGCCCGGCTCTCCGGCGCCTTTCGGCGGAGCACCCACAAACGCCTGATGCTGGGGGAACTCCTGGAACGGGTCAAGGCCAAGGTGAAGGACCTTGCCGACAAGAACCCCACCCGCGTCGACTTCCTCCAGGCCTACGAGGCCATCGCCGCCGTCTACAACGCCTGCCAGGACCCCGAGGCCGCCGAGCGCGTCTTCCTCCAGCTCCTGGAACTCTCCAACCGCCTCACCGAGGAGGAGAGCCGCTACCTCCGCGAAGGGCTCGACAGCGACGAGGAGCTGACCGTCTACGACCTGATCCGCAGCGGCGTCCACCTCTCCGCCGCGGAGCAGGCGGCGGTCAAGAAGGTCGCCAAACGCCTGCTCGACGCCGTCCGCGCCGCCCACGGCAAGTCCGGCTTCTGGGAGAGCGAGAGCGCCCGCTCCTTGCTCTCCACGCAAATCCGCGACACGCTCTACCGCGAGCTGCCCGCCTCCTTCACCGTGCCAGCCATTGACCACTGCCGCGACGTCCTGCTCGAATACTTCCGCACCGTCTGGGAAAAACTCCGCCCCGCCTCCTGACCGCAGCCCCACGGCCACTCCACTGGGCATGGGCGGTGGGGCCACCTCGCATCGGCGACTGATGCTGCGCAAGAGGGCACGGGAGGCTCGCGGGCTAACGCCGGTCGCTCTGCGGGCTTCGCCCGCTGACCGCTCCCTACCGCCCGCGCCTCCCGCGCTGCCCAAAGAGAAAGCCTGCCACCCAAAAGGCATCGGCGGCTGAGACACCGAGACTCAGCCGCTAAGTCTCCTTGGGTCAGCGGCCGATCCGCCTTGCGTCAGCCGCCACCTTTGGGCGGGGCCCCGTCCTTCACGTCCTTCGGATCCTTCAGGTCCCTCATGTCCTTCGGGCGGAAAAGGACCTGAAAGACTTGAAGGACGAAAAGGTCCTGAAGGACACCCGAGAAGCAAGGGCCGCCATCGCGCCGAGTGCCCCGGCTTTGTGGGGGTGGGCGTCTTGCCCCTTTGGCGCGAAGGCGGTGGGCGGGAGGGCGAAACAAGGGGGCGATTTCGCCCCCGCCGCTTTCGCCCGGCGTTAGCCCGCCGTCCTTCGCTCTTCCTCGCGTCCCCGCGGAAACGACAGCCTCCGCCGCCGAGTCTCCTCGCCTCAGCCGCCGATCCTCCTCGGCTCAGCGGCTGATCCATCTCGGCTCAGCGGCTGATCCATCTCGGCTCAGCCGCCGATCCTCCCCGCCCTGGCGGCTGAGTCTCTTTGGACTAGCCGCGAGTCCGTTTTGTTTGGCCGACGGTAGCCCTTGGATGGCGTGTGGAGGGAGGCGAGTTGTGCTATCATGTTGTTACGCGAGGGGGTGAGGGACTGGGATGGTTTCCAGGCGATGGTATCGAGGATGGCCTTGGCGTCGGCGTCGGAGATGTGGAGGTCGTCGGGCCCGGGGGGCTTGGCCTGCGCCGCGCGGGGCGTCGGCCGTGGCGCCGGGGGCGTCGTTGGTGTGGGTGTGGAGGCGGACGGCCTGGGCCGAGCCGGCCCAGAAGCCGGTGGGGGTGGCGCCGAGGCGGTTGGCGGTGTCGTGGCGTTCGCGCGCCACCTTCTGGAGGTGGCGCATGATGAGGGCCTGGAGGGCGCCGGCGGCGGCCTTGGCCAAAAGCCCCGGGGTGATGCGCTCGGCCCACCGCCGCTGCCACCCGGCCAGCCGCTCCGCGGGAATCGTGATCGTCACGCTCATGCTTGCATTCCTTTCCGATTTATGCGATAGTAATGCCGATGTCAGGGGTGCTTTCCGGAAGGCGATACCTTTGACAGCCTGCCAACCGCCGGATGGTTGGTTTCCTTTGGGAGTTCGTTCTCCCCTGCCGAGGGCTGCGATGCCCTCATTTTTTTTGTCCCTTTCTCCAAATGCCATCCCGAGACAAGTCCGGAATCGACATAAGCGTAGACGTGCAGGATCCCGCCCTCGAAGGGTAAGGAATAGATCGCTTGCGTGCCGCGCGGCGGGTTCAGGTAGTCTGGCGTCGTCCCTTTCGGGAACTTGAGTTCGCGCGAGCCTTGGCGGACGGCTAGGACAGCCACGGGCAGATATTCCAGATTCTCCGGCTTCGGGGTGTTGTCCTTCCGCCTTTGGCCAAAGCGATAGTGATCACGAGCAAAACGGTCAAAACGAATGCGCCTGCCGTCTGAGCCGCGCACATCCATCCCGGTGTTCAATCGCGCTTCGGCCTCCTCTTGCGTACAGCGGCCTTTGTATCCTTCGGTGACGCTTTTACCCTTCGTTCCGCCGTGGCGGGGGTCGTGGCACTCGCCGTCCTTGTCCAGGAAGGAGCCGTCCTGCGGGCACTGCTTGGCCTTGTTTCGGATGGCGCGGACGGCCAGGGCGGTGATGAGGAGGGCGGCCGCGCGCCTGACGGCGCTTCGCGGTGAACGGTGAGCGGTGAGCGGTGAGCGGTTCGCCGTTTTCCGTTCACCGTTCTCCTCGTCGAGCAGGCCCAGTTCCTTGGCCTCCAGGCGGTCCACCGGCACCCACTCGTAGCTCGATCCGAAGGCGAAGGGCGGATAGGGGTTGCCCAGGGTGTCGCGGAAGCCGCCCGCGCCGTCGCCCAGCGCCTGCCAGATGGGGGAGCTTTTCAGGGCCACCATCTTGGTGCGGCTTGCGCCGCGCCAGGCCACGCGCTCGCCGGCGGCCTTCCAGCGCTGGGGCCAGTCGGTGCGGTGCTGCTTCCGGTAGCCGCCGCTGGCGAGTTCCCAGGCGGGGAAGAGGGCGGCGACCTGCGGGTCCTCGCTTTCGGCGAGTTGCGCCAGCGAGGCGGCGGTCTTTTGGTTGGTGTCGAGGACGAGGTTGAGCCGCGCCAGGGTGCGGGCGTCCTTGAGCGTCCCGGCTGTGCCGGGCTCGGGCGTGTAGCCCAGCTCGGCGAGCTTGTCGGTGAGGGCGAGGCGCGCGGCGGGGCGAAGAGGTCGCCTTGGATGGGGCGGGCCATGGGGCGTCTCCTTTGCGGCCTTGGGGTCAGCGCAGGGCGGCGTCGGCCGCCGCCTCGTCGCCATAGAGCCAGAACCACAGCGCGTCGGCGAACCGCTTGCGGCGACTGCCCGCGGGCAGCCCCTTCCACGCCCACAGCAACCGCGCCAGCGGCCCCGGGCGGAACGATTCCTCGTGAAATGCTTTCATGGTTCCTCCTTTTTGGCGGTGGCCTTGGCTTTGCCGAGGCCACCGAAGAGCTTATCCATCGCCTCGCCGATTGCCACTATCATGGCGACCTGAAGGCGTTTGGCGTCCTCCGAGAGCGATTCGTCCTGACGGCTTGTGATGCCCACTGTGCAGGTCTTGGCGCCGAAGCCGGCGAAGTCGAGCGTCACGGCGATCGTGACGCGCTCCGTGCCCGGCGCTTGCTCTTCATCCTTCATGGTGTCCTCCTTTGGTTTGGGTTCTCTGAAAATCAGCGGGCCAGGTGGCGGTCGAGCGCCGCCCGCGCCTCCTGGCTGATGGAATGGCCCTCCGCACGCGCCCGGCGGTCGAGCGCCGCGTAGGTCTCCGGCGAGACCAGCAGGTTCACCCGCACGGTCCCCTCGGGGAACTGGCACCGCCGCCCGCGTTTACGCCCGGCCATCGGCAGGGGGGCGGACAGCGCGCGGAAACGCGCCAGACCCACGCGGTTCATCGCGCCGCCTCCGCCGCGCGCGCCTTCGCCGCCTGGCGCCCGGGCCGCCAGCCGCGCGCCAAGGCCGCCGCCTCGATGCGCAGGCTCCGCTTCTGCCCGGTCAGCACCCGGCTCACCGTCCCGGGGTTCACCCCGAGCTCCTCCGCCAGGGCGTTCACCCCGGCCCACGTCTCGCGTCGCCGCAACCGGCTCTTTGTCTGCATGCCTCTGTCCCTTCTTTGGTATACTGTCCGTGTAGGAGGGCAACAGTTGCCCTAGAACATGAAAGAATGTAGCACGAAATCTTACATCAAGCAAGGAAAATCTTTCATTATGGACGAAAATCTTTCACTCCGCGAGATTAGGGAACGTCTGGGGCTTACACAACAAGAACTAGCGGACGCGCTTGGAATGGCGCGTGCCTATATTTCAGCAGTCGAAAGAGGCGCCAGCCCATTTTCTGACAAGTTTCGAAAGAAAGTTGAAAATCTTTCATTCAATGGTAGGGCAGTTTCATTGCGTGACAATCACGGGGCGCTGGCGGTGGGGTCTCCGGGTGCGCGTGTGCACAACACGGCAACGCCAACCCCTTCGGGGGGCGAGCCGCCGGCCTGGGCGGAGGCGCTGCGGGACGAATTGCGGGGGGAGTTGGCACGGCTGCGCGGACAGCTGGCGGACATCCAAGCGCTGTTGGTGAAGCTGGCTGGGAAGTGAGGAGATGGCGCTATGAAAATGTTCGTAACACCCGAAGAGTTTCGCATTTTACGAAAGATGAAAGAGGAGAAGTTTGAGGAAGTGTATTTGTGGTGCAGTATTTGTTCCGAATTCCTAGCTGCTACACCAAAAGAACGAAAGAAGGTTGCCGCGTCTCTGATTCAGAGATATAGCGGAAAAGGTCTAAGAGGAATGTCCCTCAAATCCATTTACCGAAAGGCAAATATATATCGCCAAAAGGGATGGAAGGGATTTGTACGGAAAGAAAAAGATATCCTCTCTCTTTTATTTTCTGCGCAAGAGAATATAAGTACCAATGATGAGTTTCTTAAATACTGGAAAATGTTATGTGTAGAGCATAAGGGTGTAGCGACTCATGCATTCAAATCCCTCATTGAGAGTCTTGTCAAGGGGGACCAAATCCCTGGCTATGGAACGTGGCGTGACATCTATCTTGATGAACATCCCTCTTGCGTAATTCCTGAGACTTGCCCATATACCTCTGCGAAGCCTCCGATAGGATGGAGTTATGCAAACTTATCTCGATATAAAGTCAAAGATGGTCAAGTGCATGTGTCTCTTCAGGAAATCTTTGATACGGATTACATCAGAGAATATTTATATGCCGAGATTGACAGTTTGTATCTACAGTTGGAAGAGATACGAGCACGTATTCGAAAGATGAATGAGCTATCGTTTTTAGAGGACAATCACTCACCGCCGCCGACTGGCGAGGCTTGACTCTGCGTATTCGCAGGTGCTGGGGGTGCTGTGGCACAAACTGTGAGGGTTGCGATGAAAAGCTTGTGCGGCGTTTTGGCGGCGTTTCTGCTCTTTCTGCTCTTGGGGTGCGCGGCGCCCACCGCCGTCTCCCCGGCGCCCGTGGCGGAGGCCCCGTCCTCCGCGGAGGGGGTACTTCGTGCGGCGATCGCCGCACGCGCGGCGGTGGGGTTCACGTACGCGGGGGTTTCGCGCGTGGCGCTGCCGCACCGCATGGGCCCGAGCGCGGCGGGAGCGGGGGATTCGCCGTGGAGGAGTTCCGCAGGCTGATTTTCAAGAAGCAATGACGGTGCCTGCGGCGCGGTAAATGGTAAGTGGTAAATGGTAAATGATTTTGAGAGCACGGAGGAGAAGTTGTGGAAGAGAATGTGACGAGCACTAATTGGATCATGTCGTTTTTTAAAGCGTTTGAGAACGCTTCGGATGGGGTCGAGCGCTATTTGGTTCTGTTGCGCTTATTTGCCTCTGTACATATTGACGATTCGACAAAGCCTTTTTTCCCCACCGACATTCAATTCCCCATTGGGTTTCAAGATCATGTCGCTGAGTTGTCAAAAGAAGACTTGGTGGTCACGATACCACGCCAATATGTTGACGCACAGTCCGAGCAACCCGTTCTATATTACGACTTTCTCATCACCTACAAGGGGCGCATGGAGCTGGCGCGGTTGGAGCGGGAACGCCGCGAGGCTTCATGGTGGCACCGTATCAAGGCGTGCTTATGGACGGCCATTTGTTTTACGGCGGGTGCGCTTGTTTCGGCCTTCATTGGCTGGCTCTTCCGATGAACCCTTTGCCAAGGCCACGAAGGGCACGAAGGACTCTTGAGAAAGGACGATGAGATGAGCAACATTCTTGAATACCCGCTGACAATCCGCTACAATATCAACCGTCCCTTGTGCGTGGAGGATGTGATCGCCTCCCTGGATGGGCTCTCCAAGCTCTTGCCCAGCACGCTCCCCTTTTTGCGTGCATATGACAAGAAGCACGGTCCCACCCGCGTGGCATGCTACGTCAGCTCCATCAAGCAGGGAAGCCTGTGCGATGAACTCCTTGCGTGCTTTTTCTTCGATTCTCCGGAGGATGCGCGGGCATGGATGCAAAAGGTCAAAGAGAAAACCGGGATTTCGGAGATTGAAAGGCGCCTCCCAATGCTTCACCCAATCCTCAAGCTTGCGCTTTGCGGCGGTGCCATTTGGGGGCTGAACGCCCTTGGATTACTCGGGGGCACCGATGCCTCCCGCAAAATCACGCTTGAGGCGGGAGCGCAGGCCATCATCGCTGATGGCAACGTCACCATCGGATTGCCGCCGGAAGAACTGAAGCGCCTTTTTGAGCAGTCGCAAAAGAGAAAGAATGCCTATGCGGCGAGCACACTTGTGCGCCCCTCCTGGACTGGTGACGCGTCTTGCCCAATTGACCTGATTGGCGCAGGGAATGAGGTGACGCGCCTGCTTGAGGCCGCCGAGGTCGCCGCCATCCCCACCACACTTCACGAGAAGGACGATCAAACGCCGCTCACGCAAGAGTTGGAGAACACCGAGCTCAAGATCCGGGCGTGCGACATGGACAAAATCGACAAAGGGTGGTTTGCCATTGTGCCGGCGGTCTCAGATCGTCGGTTGCCCATCCGTTTCCCAAATGGGTTCGACCGTTCCAACCTCGGCCCAGCCGTCTACCGCGCCGACATCACGCTGGATTATGTGCGCAATGCGGGCGGCGACCGCGTTTATAAGCAAATCACTCTGCGAGCCATCCGCTCGAGCGAACCGGCAGACTAAGGACGACTGGGACGGAGGATGCGATGATGACGGAATCGATGGAGGCGCTGCTGACGCGTGCGAAGGGTGGCGTTCTTTTCCAGCTGACGGCTGGAGACGGGAGCTTTCAGGATGGTTTGGAGGCTTTTCAGCGAGGGTGGGTTGAGCTTTCGGATAGCGGTGTTATATACGGGAATGGAGGTGTGCCGTGCATGATGCTTGTCGTGGGGTTGACGGCGGAGGGGCACGCGGCGCTGGACGTGGCGCGTGCGGAGGCGGCTGCCCGGCGGCCTGGTGCGCGTGTGAAGCGTGCAGGGGTGGCGTGTGGGCGGTGGGTTTTAAGGAGTTTGGACCGGATTTTGCTGGCCCTGCTGTGCAGTGAGATGGTGCTGCGCTGGCTCATCTTTTTCTTCAAGGATTGACCGGCACCGGAAGAAGACGAAGACGGTGACGGCGATGGCGACGACGAGCGTCATCAAAAGGTCTCCGTGTAGAATGTCAATAGAATTGCGCAGGGCGCGGGGGATTGCTTGGAAAATACGCATGGGTCAGGGGACCTTTCGGGGGGTGCGGGGGTAGTGGACGA
>CASEMS010000016.1 GCA_949288955.1 uncultured Lentisphaeraceae bacterium | reverse complement strand
TCGACGACCTCGCGGCCCGCGCCCCGGAACAAACCCCATCACCCGCCTGCGCGCCACCCCGCCTCATGCGCGCCTCCCCCACCCCGACAGACCAACGCCAAAACCCCACCCAAGCGCGTCCCCACGAACACGCCCCGCACGGCCAATCGGACAATCTAGACGTACCTCTAGTTTCATCGCTTCGTAGTATAGCAACCCACCGGCGAATGTGCAACTACCCCCCGAAATCGGGTGGGGCGCGGCGCGCGCGGGGACGGTTTGGGACGCGCCGTATCCCACCTTGGGATACGCCGCGTCTCGAGGTGAGGTACGGCGTGTCCCGAAAAATGACCCCGCTCGCCGATTGAAAAAACGCATTTGGGCCTCGCCTCGCCCCGGAAGTTTTCGACAGGTTTTCAACAGCGCTTTCAACAAACCCATTCCAGGCATTTCGCGTCGTTTTCCCGCCAACACCCCCCGGGCGGCAATCGGACAATCTAGAGGTACGTCTAGATTGTCCGGGGCAAAAGGTCCGCGAAACTCGCTTGGCGCAAGGCTTTGCGAGGCGTTCCACGTGTGTGTCCGAAAGGATGGCGACGGCATGACCGGCGGACGGCCCACGAAAACAGACCGCCACACACAAGACATTGAGTGGCAAGAAGAAGGAATGCCGCCGGCGCGCGAGAGGCCGCACCGCGTCCTCATCGTCACAAAGGGGGAGTCGGAGCGGGCTCGTGAGACTTTTGACGGCGTGACGTTCGTGTGGAACGACTTTTCCGCAATTGAATCGTGCGATTGGGTGGTGGTCTATGACGAGATGGGGCGGGATTGTGTCGCGTTGCCCGATGGCGCGCATGCCGTGTTGGTGACGGCGGAGCCGCCGACGATCAAGCGTTATCCCCCGGTCTACACGCGCCAATTCGCGGCGGTGCTGACCTCGCAACCACGCCCGTTCATCCGGCATCCCGGCAAGTTCCTGCTCAATGGCGCGATGATGCCTTATTACAATCCGAGCCCCGTTTTGCCGCCACGAACGGAACAGCTTTCCACGGTCTGCTCGTCCAAGAACCAGCGGCATACCCAACATCACAAACGATTGCGGCTGACGCGGGCATTGGCCAAATTGCTTCCCGAGATGACATGGTTCGGGCAGGGTGTGCGCCCAATCGCGCGGAAGGCCGAGGCTCTGGAGCCCTTCCGCTACACCATCGCGGTGGAGAACCATTTCGCCCCGCGCCATTGGACGGAGAAGCCGACCGACGCGCTTGCCGCGGGCTGCTTCCTGTTCTACGCCGGCGCGCCGGACTTCGGCGACTATTTCCCGCACGAGGCTTTTCGCGCGATTCCCGTGGACGACCCCGCGCGCGCCGCCGCCATCATCCGCGAGGCCATCGCCGAGGATGCTTACGGCAAAGGACAGACGGCCATCGCCGAGGCGCAGCGCCTCATCCGTGAGCGTTACAACCTTCACGCCCGCGTGCTCTATGCCATCACGCACACGCCCGAAGCGGCCATCCTCCAAGCCTCCGCCACGCGCCTCTTGCGCAGCCGACACGCCTTGCGCCACACGTTGCGCGGCTTCCTCTCCGAGCTTTGGCAATGGTTGCGGTGTTTGCGTACCCGATTTGCCCACGGCAAGTCCATCAATGTTTACGCATCTTTCTCTTGAGCATTTTTAGCACATCCTGGAAGGCATTGATGAGCACTATGAACCGCGAGCCTATCAGTTTGTCATTTTGTGTCTCGGACAATTATGTGCAACACTTGACGGTGGTTGTGGTTTCGGCCCTTTTGCACACCCCTGGGAGACGCTTTGTCATTCATGTTCTGGCGCGGCAGTTGTCGGATGAATCTCGGGAGCGGTTGCGCGCTTTGTCACAAATGTGGCCGGTCGGCCGATGTCGTGTCATGACACATGCGGTAAATCCAAGCCGTTTTAGCGAATTCCCGTTGCCACTGGAGCATATCACGCAGGAGATGTATTATCGGTATCTGTTGCCGTCCGTTTTGCAAAATGAGCAGCGGACGCTTTATCTGGATGTGGACACGTTGGTATTGGATGACCTGTCCGCGTTGTATGACACCGATTTGGGCGACGCTTTTCTGGCAGGTGTCGCCAATGACTCCGGGAACAATTCTCGGTTTGCAGGTTATCGGAAGCAATTGGGGTTCCCGGAAAACGCGGATTATATCAATTCCGGCGTGCTGCTCATGAACTTGGGAAAGTTGCGGCAAATTGATTTTGAGCGCAACTGTTTTGCTTTGACGCATAAGTTGGGCAAGACGTTGGCTTGGCCGGATCAAGATGTCATCAATTTGCTCTCCCAAGGGCATATTCGCCTTCTTCCGATGCGCTGGAATTGCCAAGACCCGCGACTGTTGGAAAAGGGTGAGCGACCTGCGATTCGCCATTTCAGCAGCTTTACAGCAAAACCGTGGTGCAACATTTGGAAGAATCGCACATGGCCGCTTTATTTGCGGTTTTTGTTGAAAACACCATACAGAGACCATGCGCTTCCTTTTGTGTGGGCACACATGAAGGGTTTTGTTTGGTTTCGTTATGTCAAAAAAGAAACCGAACGAACGCTCCTGTTTGGGATATTGGTTCGAAAGCACACCGTGGCAAAGGGAATCAATGCCTCGCGTGTTTCCTCGACCGAGGTTGATGGGGCCAAGGCTCTCCAAAATCGATGTGTCGACAAGAATTATCGTTTCAGCAATAGAATCAGAAAGTGTCTGAAACATTACTGGCGAGTTGGGTTGCCAAAGAAAATCGTTTGGCGAGACGATGCTTGTCTCAAGCTGGGTATTCATTGCTCGTCGTATGAGACGATTCGGCTGTCGGAAGGGAAGTCGGTGGCGCTTGGCGCCTATTCCTATTCCCGTTCGGATCTTTCCAACGTTGATATTGGCAATTACTGTTCCATCGCGGATGACGTTTCATTCTCCCCGATTCGGCATCCAATTACGTTGCTCTCCACGTCGCCTCACCTTTATGAGGGAACCACGCAACAGTCTGAGTGTCACAAAACGGTTTTCCACGAGCCTGTGCGGATTGGCCATGATGTTTGGGTTGGGCAACGTGTGATTATCATGGAAGGTGTAACGATTGGCAATGGCGCAATCGTTGGCGCGGGGGCCATCGTTACAAAAGATGTGCCGCCTTATGCCATTGTCGGCGGGGTTCCGGCGCGCGTCATCCGCTATCGGTTTTCACCGGAAATAATCTCTAGGTTGGAGGCAAGCCAATGGTGGCACTTTGATCTGCCAAATTGGCACCCAAGGTCTTTGTTTGACTATCGGGATGTGTCTTCCGTTTTGGACACCTTGCAAAAAGAAAAAGAGGAGGGGTTGCTAAAATTGCTTCCGGAGGCTTGGGAGGTCAAGCGTGAGGACATACAACCTTTCTCGACCAAGAGGTTGTTCCATTTCGGATTGTCGCACTTCTTCCCGAGTCTTAAATTGGCCGGGATCTGGCTGTTTCTTTCGCCGCATAGGCATAAATGGCTCTATGCCGTAACGGATGAGGTTTTCAATGGGGCGCGTGCTTAGTTATCGGTTTTCGCCAAAGGCCTTGCGCGAATTGCGAAGCGCTTGGAAGGTGATTTTACCTCGAAAGATTGTCATAAGTCCCCGGGGAAGTCTTCGCTTTGCTTCCTATGCAAGCATTAAACAAGACATCATTTGTACCGAGGATTATGAGGTGTCGATGGGGTATTATTCATATACCAATTCAGTGTTAGTCAATGTTCAAGCAGGAAATTATTGCTCATTTGGTCGCGAAATATTGTTTTCTTTGCCGAGACATGACTTGAGGCGGTTGACGACTTCGCCTTATGCGGAAGGCAATGAGGCGTGGCCATTTGAGATCTTTCCGGCGGCCACCGCCGAACCGGTCACGTTGCGCGGGCCCATCATCATTGGCCATGACGTTTGGATTGGTTCGCGAACCACCATAATGGACGGTTTGACGATTGGAAATGGCGCGGTGATTGCCACGGGAGCCGTCGTTACAAAAGACGTGCCGCCTTATGCCATCGTCGGGGGCGTGCCGGCGCGTGTCATTCGTTATCGCTTTCCACCGGAAACCATCGCGGCCATTGAGGCGAGTCGATGGTGGGAATACGATTTTCCGCACATGGATGGCCAGGTGACGCTTGACTGGACGAATATCCCGAAAACCTTGGAGAGGATTGCCAAGGCCATACAAGAGGGGCGGCTCAAACGATTGCCCGAACGTGTTGTAAGCACAAGTGATTTGGTTCCCTTCTTGTCGCGAAAGCGGTTTTTCTTTGAGGTTTCACGCAATGGGGTGTTCATAAAGGCTTTTGGACGGTGGCTATTTCTTAAACTCGCAACAAGGAGAATGTGATGCGCGTGGTCATAACCGGGGCAAACGGCTACATTGGGCGGCATGTCGTAAAGGCATTGCTTCACCGGGGTGTGGACGTGTTGGCATGGGATCGGCAAGTCGACAACGTGCCGACGGGTGCACAAATCCTCCAAGGCGATATTTTGGAGGCGTCGGAGTTGCCAAAGGGCGATGTTTTGCTTCATTTGGCTTGGCAGGACAACTTTCAGCACAATTCGCCTTCCCATGCGTTGCAACTTTCGCGCCACTTTGACTTCATTCGTCGCATGGTTCTTGGAGGCGTCTCTCAAGTCGCAATCGCGGGGACGGTACATGAAGTTGGTTATCATGAGGGGATGGTAACCGAAACGACGCCATGCCACCCCACAACGCTTTACGCCATCGCGAAAGACACCTTGCGACGCTTGATTGAAACGTGGCTTGAGAGCGAGCAGCCCAAGTGTGTTTTCCAATGGTTGCGCATGTTCTATCTTTATGGCGATGATGGCGCCAACCATTCGGTCTTCACGCATTTACTGAAGGCGGCGCGTGAACAAAAACATGAGTTCCCCTTTGTGAGCGGCACGCGCGAGTTTGACTTCTTGGAGATAAACGAATGTGCCAACATGATTGCCGCAACAGTTTGTCAACGCGATGTGACAGGTGTCATACACTGTTGTTCCGGGCATCCGCAACGATTGCTTGATCGTGCCCGTGCCTTCATTCAGGAAAATAGGCTGAACATCCACCTTCAAGTCGGCGCCTATCCGGATCGTCCGTATGACTCGCCGTGTATCTATGGCGATGCCACCAAGATTCGTGCCATTTTGGGAAGGGAGGAACACTTATGAAGAGGCCGAAGATTTCCGTCATCGTCCCCCTTTATAATTGCGAGCCATGGATTGAGCGCGTGGGCCATTCGCTTGCCGAGCAAACGGAGGGGGACTTTGAGTGCCTTTTGATTGATGATGCCGGGCCAAACCGAGAGGGAATCGCCAAGGCGGAAACGCTTGTTCGACGCGACAGACGGTTTCGTTTGTTGCGGCATGTACGCAATTTGGGGATGGGGGCCGCACGCAACACCGGAATAGACAACGCGACAGGGGAGTGGCTGGCATTCCTGGATCAGGATGACCTCTATTTTCCTGAGGCGTTTCAATCATTGTTGGAAGCCGCTCAAAGAACTGGGGCCGACGTGGTGGAAGGGTTGGTTGAGCGGGCGGATGGCGCGGCGCCATTGCCGGAAGTCTCGTTGCGCACGAAAAAGGAACCGCTCACGATTTTTGAGGGCGAGAACCTCGCAAGACATGTGGCAACGCTTTACCTTCCCTCTCAGGGAGGCGTAAACCTGTGGAATCGCCTTTATCGTCGCTCATGGTGGGGGGACAAACGGTTAGACCCCTCCATTCCCGGAACGGACGATGCGGTTTTTTGCGCCCAGCATCTCTGGAGGGCCAATTCCCTCGTGAGGATCCCCGCTTACGTCTATCGTTTTAGCATCACGCCGGGGAGTCAGAGTTCTACACTTTCCCTTCGGTGGACACGGTTGATGTGCCAATCGTTTGAGGCGGTGTGGAACGCCTATAAGGACGGGTTGTTGCGCACATACCCCGAACTTTCGGAAAGCGCCAAAGCCGCCTTACAGTGGGTATTGGTCCGTTGGATTATCTACAAATGTTGGCATCGTCGTTCGGATTATTCCCCCGAAGAGCGGCGACAAATCGCAGAAGCCATTCGTCATGCCAAACAAACGATTGACATTCGTCTCCCATTAAAAGCAGCGCTTCGTCTACGTTTTTTTGATTTGTTTTCGTGAAAGGGTGGATGCGATGAAACAAACGAATGAGACGCTGGGAGAAATCCCGATTATTCATTGTTTCAATCGAAATTATGTCCTTCCCGCTGGGGTTTGCTTCTATTCGTTGTTGCAACATGCGAACCCAAGTCGCCGGTACAGCATCCATGTCGTGGGAACAGGACTTTCCAAGGCGGATTGTGCCTGTCTGGAGCGTGTGGTTGGGCTTTTTCCAAATGCTTCGCTTCACATCATGGAAGCGCCGCCCTTGGCGCTCCCCAAGGTGGAGGGTAACTTTTCCAAGGATCTGTATCACAAGTTGAAGCTCGCGGATTGGTTTCCACAATACGACCGAGTGGTGGTCGCCGACGTGGATGTGGTGTACGCCGATGATGTCGCACTCGCGTTCGATTGTCTGAGATCCGATGAGGATATTTATTTTGCAGGCCCGGAAGATGTTTCCTACGCGGTTTGGCATGGCAAAGGGATTTTACGCGATTCCGGCCTCCCCAAATCGCTCCGGCGTTACACGAAAAACTTCTCCGCCGCCGAACGTGCCCGGATGACACTCGGCTCCGGATTCATGACGTTGAATCTGGCGAAAATGCGACGTGAGAACGTGGCAGAACGGTGCCTTAAGTTTGTTCAAGACAATGCTCACCGTCTGATTCTCCCGGAAATGGACGTTCTCAATTTGGTTTGTTCCCCTGCGCTCAAGGCTTACCCTCCGCGCATGATGGCGATTGCCGGCTATTGGCGTGAGTATGCCCGCCTCACGCAAAAAGAACGCGCCTCCAATCCTGCATGGGATGCCATGTTTGCACATCCGGTCCAAATCCATTACGCCTCCGGCATCAAGCCATGGAAATATCCGGACTCCCCAATGGCCGACCTTTGGTTTGACGCATTGCTCGAAAGTGGTCTCTTTTCGACTTGGCGCAAATGGATTGACGACTTTATCCACCACGACGAAAACTTGGTGCGTCGCCGCAAGATCTTTTCGTTTTGTGTCCCATTGGGTTTACATCGTCGCATCGCCTTGAGTTTAGAAAAGGAAACAGACCTTCCAAGTAAACCATGAGACCTACCATGACATGCCCAAACGCCAAATGCGACAGACATTGGGCACTTACGCAACAAACGCCAAGCCAATCAAGGGCGGCGACGGCGTTCGCGGCGGTTTCGGCGCGGGCGTTGTTTTGGTGGCCGCGTAGGCCGGCGGGCGTGCCGGCGGTGCTGATGTTGCATTCGGTGAGCGAGGGGATCGCGGAGCCGGAGGCGCCGAACAATTCCATCCGCCCGCCGGCGTTGCGGCGGCTGATTTTGGATTTGCTGGCGGATGGGTATACGTTCAGGACGCTCCGGGAGGCGTTCGATGGGCCGTGCCATAGGCGAACAATGGTGCTGACGTTTGACGATGGGTTCGCGGACAATTTCACGGAACTGTTCCCGATTTTGCGGGAATTGGGGGTGCCGGCGACGTGTTTCGTGACGGATCGGCGCGGGCCAAGGTTTTTGTCGGATGGGCAGATCCGGGAGATGGCGCGGTCGGGGCTGGTGGAGTTTGGGGGGCACACGGCGGGGCATGTTTGGCTGGCGCGGGATTGCGATGAGGCGACGGCGCGGGCGGAGATTGCGGCGAACAAGCGCACGCTCGAGGCGCTGGTGGGGGAGCCAATCGTGTCGTTCGCCTATCCTTTCGGGGACTTCGGGGCGCGGGAGGAGCGGTTGGTGCGCGCGGCGGGCTATCGTTACGCCGTGACCACGCGCAAGCGCGAGGCGCACGCGGACGCGTTGCGCATCCCGCGGCAGATCGTCCCGCGCGACATGGGGCGTTTCGGGGTGTATCTGCTGGCCACGCGCGGGAAGAGGAGGCTGTGATGGCGGCGGGCGGCACAGGATTTTTTGTTTGGGGCGATTCCCTTGCCGGGCGGGCGTGCCGGGCGGGTGGGCTTTGGCGTTTTCGATTGTCGTTCGTCTCGGAGGATTGACCAAGTCGGAACCGGTGAACATTCTTTGCCTGAAGTGGGGGACGCGTTATCCCGCCGCGTTCACGAATATCCTGCATGCCTCGGTGCGGCGGCATTTGCGCCGGCCGTTTCGGTTTGTCTGCGTCACGGATGACGCGACGGGGCTGGACGCGGGCATCGAGGCGTGCCCGTTCCCCGAGAACCCGGACCCGGGGGTTTTCGATTGCTGGCCGGACATCTTCGTGAAGCTGTGTCTCTTTCGCAAGGGGTTGGCCGACTTGCGGGGACCGACGCTGTTCTTTGACGTGGACGTCGTGATCCAGGAGGATATCGACTGTTTCTTCGATTACGCGCCGGGGCGGTTTTGCATTATCCACAACTGGGTGGAGCGGCGCAAACGCATCTTCCGGAAATTGCCGGACATTGGCAACTCCTCGCTCTTTCGCTTCAATGCCGGCAGTGCGGAGGCACATGCCGTTTATCAACGCTTTTTGGACGAGATGCCGCAGGCGGTTGACCGTGCCCGTTATCGCACGGAGCAAGCCTTCATG
Source organism: uncultured Lentisphaeraceae bacterium (assembly GCA_949288955.1). Taxonomy (GTDB): domain Bacteria; phylum Verrucomicrobiota; class Kiritimatiellia; order RFP12; family DVOR01; genus Spyradenecus. The sequence goes on along the minus strand of CASEMS010000016.1, from coordinate 60,545 downwards.
ACCTATGCCATGACACAGGCAACCGGGCGCTTGCCGTGTTGGTGGCCGGAGGACTGGGTGAAAAGTTTCAAGCGTACGTGCGTCTATCCCCTCCCATTCAATCTCTTTCTCACACCGCACAAGCCAAAGACCAAGGTGTTGGTGTTTCATGGCAACCCGGATCCGGACGTGGCGGCGCGTGGCTTTCATGCCCCCAAACTGCACAATTCCGTCCGCCCCTGCCCGTGGGTGCTTGACGATTGGCGGCTGTGAGACGGCGTCCGGGAGGCGTGCGTCAAAATTGGCGACAGTACTGCCACGCATATGCGTTCGGCGCTTCAGTTTTTCAATGGGTAGATTGGCTCTATCCACTTTCGGCACGTCATTCCCTAGGGAATCCATGCCCCCGAACTCCCCCACCCCCCACAACAGACACACACAAACCATCGCGCAACAAGACACAGACGCGTCTGTGCGCGTTGTGATCTGTTGTATGCCTGTGGAAGGTCGCGGGGTACGGGGCAAAACTCCATTCCGACTTACCCACCAAGGCCCCTGAGGCGCCCGGTGCCCGGCGGTGCGTGAAAAGGTTGGGGGGAATATGCTATCGTATGGGGCGAAAGGATTTCTTGGAAGATGAAGCGTTTGCTTGGCGTGGCGGCCGCGTTGGCCGCAAGTGTGCCCGTTTTCGCGCAGCAAGGCCCCGTGGTGACCGCGCGGGACGATGCGCCCGTCGCCCCCACCGCGGAGGACGCGCAGTCCGCGGCGGCGGCCGAGGCGATGGCGGACGATGGGCGTGAGGCGGGTCGTTTTTACTTGGGCGGGGGCGTGGGCGCGATGCGCGTGCACCGCACCGGCCACCCGAAGCCGGGGAGCGATTTGCGCGGGGTGCAGCCTTATGTGGTGCTGCGCCTGGGGTATGACTTTGCGGACAGCCCGCTCTCGCTCGAGGGGTTTGGGATGTTGGGGCGCGCGGGGCGCCGGGCGCAGGGGGCGGGCGGCAGTCGCGCGCTTCTGGGGCTGGGCGTGGAGGCGCTGTGGCATTTCGACCGGTACGCGCGGTTTGACCCGTTCCTGGCGGGCGGCTTCGCCTATTATGGCTCGACGAACACGCCGGTTTGGCAGGATGGCAAGGAGGATCACCTCTTCGCGCAGGCGGGGGTGGGCGCCTTCTGGCATTTCTCTGAGCAGGTGTCGCTGCGCGGCGATTTGCGGTGGCACGTGGCGCTGGCCGACGACTTCATGCATTTCACGACGGCGGACGTGGGGCTGGTGTGGTATCCGGGCGGCACGGGGGAGACCTCGGCGGACACGGTGGCGCCTTTGGCCGAGCCGGGCGCGCCGATCGAGCCGGGCGCGCGGAAGTATGACGCGGCCTCGCGGCATGCCGAGAAGTTGCGCGACGTGACGCCGGTGGGCGCGGGCGACGCGATGCACCTGGAGCTGCGCGTGGGCTTCGCGAAGGACACGGCCATCATCCGGCCTTCCGAGCTGCCGGTGATGGACGAGCTGACGCGCATCGTGCGGGGCGCGTTGGAGGCGAACCCGCAGGCGACGGTGACGCTGCATGGCCACGCCGACCGCCAGCGGGGCTCCGACCATGCCTACAACCAGCGCCTCTCCGAGGACCGCGCCAAGAGCGTGCTCACCTATCTGGCGCAGAATGGCGTGCCGGCCGCGCGCATGACGGCGGTGGGGCACTCCTTTGACCAACCGCGCGACCCGGTGGACCTGGAGCATGGCACGCCCTCCAACCGCCGCGTGGAAATCGTCATCCAAGGCGTGGACGCGGCGACGCGCGACCGTCTCCGCGCCTTGCCCTAAGCGAGGTTGCGCGCATGGGCACGCTCCAGCGATACATTCTGCGTTCGTTTCTGGTGGCCGCGGGGCTGACGGGGCTGGTGCTCACCTTCGTGCTTTCGGTGGGCTTCCTCTTCCAGGTCTTCCAATTCGTGATGCGCGGGGCGTCCGGGGCGTTGGTGGCGCAGTATATCCTGGCGTCGTTGCCGGAGGTGCTGGGCTTTACCATCCCGCTCGCGCTGATGGTGGCCTCGCTCTTGGTCTTCGGGCGGCTGAGCACCGATAGCGAGGTGGCGGCGATGAAGGCCTGCGGCATCAGTTTCCTGACGATCATGCGCGGGCCGCTGATTGTCGCCATCCTCTGCACGGGGGCGGTTTTCTATCTGCAGAACTATGCCATGCCCCACGGCCACTACGTCCGCCGCACGCTGGCCAGCCGCCTGGCACTCGACGCCGGCGTGCAACTGCTGGAGCCGGGGCGCTTCATCGACGACATCGACAACGTCACCGTCTTCTGTGACCGCAAGGTGGACATGGAGGACCGCGACGGTCGCCCCTACACGTTGCTCTACAACCTGCTGGCCATCGACCGCTCGGAGGGTTTCCTGCGCGAGATCCACGCCGACCGCGCCGAGGTCCGCACCGAGGGCAGCGACCTGCTCTTCACCCTTTTCCAGGCCACCATCACCCCGCCGGCCAAAGACGTCCAAGGCACCGCGACGGTGGACAACTATCCCTACCGCTTCGAGAACGTGGTCTCCCGCTCCCGCAAATACCTCAAAAAACCCAAGGATTACACCTTTGGCGAGTTGCTGGCGGCCGAGCGCGAGGCCGCGCGGGCGGATCTCTCCGACGCGGCGGCGGCCAAGTGGCGGTGCAGCCTCCGCTTCCTGCTCAACTACCGGGCGGTCTGGGCCGTCTCCTGCTTCTGCTTTGTGCTGGTGGGCATCCCGCTGGGGTGCCAGGCGCAGCGGAAGGATTCCGCGCGCGGCATGGCGTTGGGCGTGGGCGTGGGGATCGCCTTCTTCCTCTTCGTGTTGCTCTCCGAGTCGCTCTCCGGCAAGCCGGCGGCCTTCCCGTGGCTGCTGGTCTGGGCCCCGGCGCTGATTTGCATCGGCGTCGCGATGCGCCTCATCCCCAAACAACAATAACGTGACAACGAAAGGTTCTCCCCGCAATGGCCATCCACCCCCTTGCCTACGTCTGCGCCGGCGCGCAAATCGACCCGACGGCCGAGATCGGCCCCTTCGCCTACATCGGCCCCGACACGAAAATCGGCCCGGGCGTCCACATCCACCACCATGCCACCGTCGAGGGGCACACCACCCTCGACGAAGGGTGCGAAGTCTTCCCCAACGCCTGCGTGGGCACCAAGACGCAAGACCTCAAGTGGCGCCCCGGCACCGTGACCTACGTCGAAATCGGCCCCCGCACGGTCATCCGCGAATGTGCCACCATCCATTCCGGCACCTTCGACGGCTCCAAGACCGTCATCGGCGCGGACTGCCTCATCATGGCCTACTGCCACATCGCGCACGGGTGCGTCCTCGGCGACAACGTCATCATGTCCAACGGCGTCCAAATCGCCGGCGAATGCCTCATCGAGCACAACGCCGTCATCGGCGGCACCACCGCCATCCTCCAATTCACCCACGTCGGCGCCTACGCCATGATCGGCGGCGGCACCCACCTGCGCAAAGATGCCCCACCCTACATGGTCACGATGGGCGTGGAAAACCTCGTCGTCCGCGGCCTCAACTCCGTCGGCATCCGCCGCCACGCCAACGCCTTCACCCCCGAAGCCATCGCCGCCCTCAAGGATGCCTACCAATTCCTCTACTCCGAAGGCGCCACCCGCGCCGCCGCCCTCGACCGCATCGCCCGCGAACTCCCCCGCTGCCCGCAAATCGAGCACCTGCTGAACTTCTACGCCAACGCCTCCAAACACGGCGTCGCGTAAATCGGCGCGACCATGGCCTGAGGCGGACGGCCCGGGGCGATGGATGGGGGCACAAAAAAGGGCACGGCGCAATGCCGTGCCCTTTTTTGTGCCCTTGGCGCGACCGGGCGCGCCGAGGCCTCACCGGGGGAGTTGCTCGATGGCGGCGTTCACCGCGCGGATGTCCCATTGGTCAAGCGGGCCGATCGCGTCGCCGAGCGCTTGGATGACACCGTCGCGCGCGGCCTCGGCGGCGGCGCGGTCGTGCCGCGCCACGGCAATCCAGGCTTTGACCCAGCCGACGCGCGGGTCGGCCCGGAAGCCTTCGGGAAGGATTTTGTCGGCGATTCCCTCCGTGACAAGGCTCATGGATTTGTCATAGGCGGTCTGCGCCTGGCCGGACTCGCCGTTGCGCGCGAGAGCGAGGGCGTAGGTGGCCCAGGCGGCGTAGTTCTTGGGGGTCATCCGAATGACGTTCAGGGCGAGTTCCTTGGCTTTGGCGAAGTCGCCCGTGCGGGTGAGGGTGTCGGCGTAATTGTTGAGCAGCTCGACGTTGCGGGCGCGTTCCGATTCGCTTTCCATCGCCAGCGCGAAGTAGCGGGCGGCGGTCTCCACGTGGCCGTCCTCGAGGCGCTGGGTGCCCACGACGAAGTTGGCGAGCGGGTTGCGGTCGTCGTCGCGCAGGATGGTGAGGGCGTCGGCCTCCGCCGAGGTTTTGTCGCCGAGGCGGCGGTCGAGGTTGAGGATGTATTCAAGGATGCCGAGCATGCTGGGGCGGATGGCGTAGGCGCGGCGATAATGCGCACGGCTCTCCTCCCAGAGGGTGCGGGCCTGGGCTGCGGCATCGGCGCGGGCTTCGTCGCTGGGGATGGCCTCGGGGTCCATGGCGCGCGCGAAGGCGCGCTCGCCCCGGATTTGGGCGATGCGGCCTTCGAGGACGTGGACGTAGTAGACGTCGTTGTCCTTGGCGGTGCGGCGGAGATTGTCAAGGATGAAGCCGGCGGCACGCTCCAGGGCACGGTCGGTTTCCTTGGCGTCGTTTTTGGCGAGGGCGGCGTTGGCGCGTTCCATCTCGAGCATGCCGATCATGGCCCAGCCCATGGTGGAATCCTGATGCTCGGCGGTATAGCGGCCGATGGCCTTGGCGGCGCCGTCCAGGTCGCCCACGGCCATGAGGTAGGCGGTGCGGTCGACGTCGATCTGCGCGTCTTGCTTGCCGGTGGCCTCAAGTTTGGAGAGCCATTTGCCGGCCTCGGCGGTGTTGCCGCGCTGCATGGAGAGGCGGGCCAATCCGCGGAGGGCGTCGGCGTTGTTGGGGTCGCTGCGGAGGGCGGCCTCGTAATTCTCGTAGGAACGGCGGGATTGGCCTTGGCGCTCATAGACGGCTGCGGCGACGGTTTGCAGGGAGCCGAGGCGCGGGTCCCCGGGCGCGAGCGCCTCGCGGGCGCTGCGCAGGCCGGCCAGGATGGACTCGGGCGCGGCGCTGACGGCCCAATCCCAGCCCATGTTCACAAAGAGGGTGTAGTTGCGGATGTAACCGTGGCGGCGGCCGATGAAGCCAAGGTCGTAACGCGGCGCGTGGCGGCGGCTCTGAGCGCGGATGAAGTCCTCGAAAACGCGGTTGACCTCGACGCGCCGCTCGGGAATCTGGCCACGGCGGACGCAAATGTCGTAAAGGTTCAGCTTGGCGGAGATGTTTTCCGGGTTCGTCTCGGCGGCGTAAAGATAGCAGGCCGCGGCCTCGGGAAGGCGCCCGGCGTCGTCCAGGAAGGTGCCAAGGTTGTTGGCCATGAAGGCAAGATGGGTGCGAATGGCGCGCTGCGTGGCGGCGGAGAGATCCCACCACGGCAGCTCCTCGGGTTCAAGGGTCTTGGACCAACGCGCGCAAAGGGCTTTCCAGCCGTCCACGAGAGCATCACAGGGCAGGTCGCCCTCCTGGGGGGCCGGCACGTAGAAGGTGCCCAACGGCATGGGGCGCTGCTGCGCGGCATACCAAACGTCGGCCAGGTCATAGACGGCGGCAATCTTGGGGGCGTTGGGCTGCGCCACGAAAAAGTCCTGCACAAAGACAAGGAAGTTGTAATCCAGCAAGTTCGTTAGGCGGAGGCGGTCGGCATCGCCCAGCAAGGGGTCCGTCTCGACCTGGCGGCGCAGCGCGGCCACGTAGGCCGCGTCGCCCATACGCGAGGGGCAAAAGAGCGTCAGGGGCACGTGCTCGCGGCGCGCGACCAAGACAAGGTTCAGGTCGATCCAGCTGGTGGTGGAGCCCAAGAGATAGGAGCGCCCGGCCGCGGGGGTGCCCGAATCGGCCTTCAGCGCGGCAATCGTCTCGCCGGCGAAGCGATCGGCCATCGCGCGGTCGGCCCGCAGGAAGCGGAGGGTGTGGGTGCCCATCGTGACGCCGGCGGCGATGACCGCGAGGGGAAAGAGGAAGATGGCCGCCACGCGGCAGGCCGTGACGCCGGCGGGGATGCGCGCCCCCCGCTCCTGCTCCTCCTCCACGTTGGGATTGCGCGCGAAGAGCTGCACGAACCACCCCACGATGAGCATGCCCGCGCAAACGGCCACCACCCACGCGGTCGCCACGGGCATCGCGCCGATGCCCAGCCACATCCGCCACGGCGTCGGGGCGAGCCCCCAATAGAGCCCGAAGGTCGCCGCCGTCAGCGTCAGCGCCGTGAAGAGCAAGCCCCACGAGCGCGCGTTGTCGAGCATACGCCGCGCGACGATCCAGGAGAGGAGTGGCACCAGCCCGGCACCGGCCAGATTGAGCAACCACGGCCCCGCCACAAAGCCGCGCAACATGCCCAGTTGCGCCAACAACACCGCCTTCTCCGTCGCCCACACCCCCGCGAACGAAAAGACCTCCTGCACGCGCCAACCGTTAAGGCAAACCCCGGCCAACACCCCCACCACCAACGCCACGAACCACAGCGGCAGATTCTTCGCGCTATGGTCCCACAGCCGCCACTCCATCGCCAACGCCCGCAGGAAGAAGATTGGCAGGCACACCAACACAAACGGGCTCTCCACCGTGGCCACGCCCAACACCAACGCAAACGGCACCAACGCCGCGCGATGCCCCCCGCCCAACGCGTAGGCATTCTGGAGCGTCACGCACAGCAACAGCCACGCGAAGCACCACACCCCCACCGACACCCCCGTCGCCGCGTACAGCCCCGGCAACGCGAAAAGCGTGAGCAGGCAGGCCACGTGCGCGGCCCAGGCCGAAAGCCGCCGCGCCGCCGCCACACCCACGCCCTCGCCCATCGCGTCCAACGCCCAGAAACGCACCGCCAGCCACGTCAGCGCCAACGACACCCCCATCACCCCCGCGCCAAAAAGGTTCAACGCCGCCATCGAAGGCGCCTCCCCGCAAAAGAGCCGCACCGCCCACCGCAACAACGGATACGCCTCGCCCGCCGAAGGCAACGCCCCCGTGAGCATCGTCAGCGCGCCCGCGTTCTCCCCGGGAATCGCGAAGTCACCCGCCCACAGCCACCCCACCGCCAACGCCGCCGCCACCCAAAAGAGCGCCGACAACGCCGCCAACGCACGCCCGCGCGCCGTCGGCGCCTCCGGGAATGGCCGCGAACAAAAGAAATCCAACAACATCGTGAGCATAGGCCGCCCCTTCGCCAAATCGGTTCAGATACGCCCCCACCATACCATATCCCCACGCCACGCGCAACCCCGTCCGAAGGCAAAACGCAACTTGAATCGTCCACTACCCCCGCTCACCCCGAAAGGCCCACTGTCCCATGCAAATCTTCCACGCCATCCCACGCCCCCTGCGCAATTCTATTGACATTCTACACCAATGTCCCCGCCCGAGGCTTTCGCAACTTTGCCAACCACCGTATCGCCATCCTCTTCCACTGCGGCGCGCTTCCACACCCGACCCACTAAAAACTCTGAAGAGCCTCGCGCCCGTCACTTTTCTTGAACCGAGCGGCGGAAAGGGGCGAAGGCGCCGCACAAGGCAACCGCACGGACAAGTTGCGTCAGGGACTGGGCCTGCGGGAAGTGCGCAGGCACAAAAAAAGCCGCCGAAATCGGCGGCTTTTTCGCGGGGAGGCATTCATCAGACGGCAAGACGGGCGAGAGGCGTGAGGAGCTTGACGCCGCCTTTGTCGACGACGAGGATGGCGCGGGAGGTGCGAAAGGTGACCCACTCGCCGCCTTGACGGATGCGCATGAGGCCGGGGGGGCAGGCGGCGATCATGGGCTCGTGGCGGGCCATGACGCCGAGTTTGCCTTCGGCGGTGGTGACCTCCACCTCGGTGATGTCGTCGCCTTCGACGAAGATGCCGGAGGGGGTCTCGATGCAGAAGTGGAAGGTGGTGTCCATGTGTTACTTCCCGGCGGTGAGTTTACGGGCCTTTTCGCGGACGTCGTCGATGGAGCCGGCCATGTAGAAGGCGGCCTCGGGGAGGTCATCGCACTTGCCGTCAAGTACCTCGGCGAAGGAGCGGATGGTGTCCTCGAGTTTGACGAATTGCCCGGGGATGCCGCTGAACTTCTCGGCGACGTGGAAGGGCTGGGAGAGGAGGCGCTCGACCTTGCGGGCGCGGGCGACGGTCATCTTGTCGCTCTCGCTGAGCTCGTCCATGCCGAGGATGGCGATGATGTCCTTGAGTTCCTTGGCGCGTTGGAGGAGTTGCTGGACGCCGTTGGCGACGCGCATGTGTTCCTCGCCAACGATCTCGGGCGCGAGCATGGAGGAAGTGGAGGTGAGGGGGTCGACGGCGGGGTAGATGCCTTTTTCGACGATGGCGCGGGAGAGTTCGGTGGTGGCGTCAAGGTGGGCGAAGGTGGTGGCGGGGGCCGGGTCGGTGTAGTCGTCGGCGGGAACGTAGACGGCCTGCACGGAGGTGATGGAGCCGGCCTTGGTGGAGGTGATGCGCTCCTGGAGCTCGCCCATCTCGGTGGCGAGGGAGGGCTGGTAGCCGGCGGCGGAGGGGATGCGCCCGAGGAGGGCGGAGACCTCGGAGCCGGCCTGGGTGAAGCGGAAGATGTTGTCGATGAAGAGGAGGACGTCCTGGTTCATCTTGTCGCGGAAGTATTCGGCGACGGTGAGGGCGGAGAGCGCGACGCGGGAGCGGGCGCCCGGGGGCTCGTTCATCTGGCCGAAGACCATGGCGGTCTTGTCGAGGACGCCGGCGTCGGCCATCTCTTGGTAGAGGGAGGTGCCTTCGCGGGTGCGCTCGCCGACGCCGGCGAAGACGGAGTAGCCGCCGTGGCCCATGGCGATGTTGTGGATGAGCTCCTGGATGAGCACCGTCTTGCCGACGCCCGCGCCGCCGAAGAGGCCGATCTTGCCGCCGCGGCGGTAGGGGGTGAGGAGGTCGATGACTTTGATGCCGGTGACGAGGATCTCGGCCTCGGGGTTCTGGTCGGTGAAAGCGGGGGGTTCGCGGTGGATGGGGTCACGCTCGTCGCACTGCACCTCGCCCTGGCCGTCGATGCCCTCGCCGAGGAGGTTCATGACGCGGCCGAGGGTGCCTTTGCCGACGGGCATGGACATGGGGCGGCCGAGGTCCTTGACGGGGGCGCCGCGCACCAGGCCGATGGTGGAGCCCATGGCGATGGCGCGGACGCGGCAGTCACCGAGGTGCTGGGCCACCTCGAGGACGAGGTTGAAGGGCTGGTCGCTGAGCAGGGGGTTGGTGGTGCGCAGGGCGGTCTGGAGGCGGGGGCGGATGCCGGAGCCGAACTCGATGTCGACGACGGCGCCGAGCACCTGGATCACGTGCCCGATGTTTTCCTTGGGGGTCTGGGTGACGTCTGCCATAAGGTGGGTCCCTTCTCAGTTCAGCGCCTCGGCGCCGGAGACGATTTCGGTGAGTTCGTTGGTGATGGCGGCCTGGCGGGCGCGGTTGCGCTGGGTCTTGAGCTCCTTGATCATGGCGTTGAGGTTCATGGTGGAGTTGTCCATGGCCATGACGCGTGCGGCGAGCTCGCCGGTGGCGGAGTGGAGCATCGCGTAGTAGAGGGAGAGCTGGATCCAGAGATAGACGATGTTCTCGAGGAGGCGCTCGTCGTTGGGCTCGATGAGCTCGGGCAGGGGCATGGGCTCGACCTGCACCTTGGGCACGGGGGGCCGCGCGTCGGGCAGGAGGCGCTCGGTGCGGCAGTCGTTGGTCATCGAGTTGACGAAGTGGTTGGAGATGAGCCAGATCTCGTCGTAGAAGCGCCAGTGGAAGAGGCGCATGACGAACTTGGCCACGCGGTCGGAGTCCTTCACGTCAGGGTGGCTGGAGGCGGGGAGGACGCGCGAGAGGCCGGGGAACTCGGCCTTGAGGACGCCGTAGGCCTTCTGCCCCACGTAGAAATGGTCGATCTTGGCGGCGCGGGCGGCGTGCTTGGCGTGGAACTCCTTGACGGCGCGGACGACGGCGGTGTTGAAGCCGCCGCAGAGGCCGCGGTCGGCGCTCATCACCACCAGGAGGATCTTGCTGTCCTTCTCCGGCGGCGGCAGGAGGATGCGGTTCTTGGCGAAGCGCGGCTGCTTGGCCACCTCGGCCAGGGCGAAGAGGGCGCGCGTGAAGCCCTCGGGCTTGGAGAGCTCGCTTTGGACGCGATGGAGGTGGGAGCCGGCCACCAGCTTCATCGTGCCGGTGACGCGGCCCATGCTGGCCATCGAGGCCAAGCGTTCGTTGTATTCGCGCAGGCTGGGCATGGCTTACTTCTTGGCGTTCTCGTCGAGCAGGGCCTTGAGCTCGTCGTCGAGGACGGGGCTCTTGCGGAAGCGGGCGTCGTAGGTCTGGCCGGTCTGGGAGTCGGCGATGGCCTCGCGCAGCGCCTTGAGGGCCTCGGGCAGGCGATGGACGGGGATGCGCACGAGCCACTTGTTGGTGCCGGCGTAGAGCACGGCCACCTGCGCGGCGACGGGCATCGGGCTGCCGGGCATCTGGCGGATGGCGTGCATGAGCGCGCGGCCGGTGGCCAGCTGCTCGAGGGTGCCGGCGTCGAGATCCGAGGAGAAGGAGGAGAAGGCCTCCAGCTCGCGGTACTGCGCCAACATCACGCGGAGCGGGCCGGCGACCTTCTTCATGGCCTTCACCTGGGCGTCGCCGCCCACGCGGGAGACGGAGATGCCGGGGTTGATGGCGGGGCGCTGGCCCTCGTGGAAGAGGCCGGCCTCGAGGAAGATCTGGCCGTCGGTGATGGAGATGACGTTGGTAGGGATGTAGGCGGAGATGTCGTTGGCCTGGGTCTCGACGATCGGCAGGGCGGTCATCGAGCCGCCGCCCTTGGCGTCGGAGAGCTGGGCGGCGCGCTCCAGCAGACGGCTGTGGAGGTAGAAGACGTCGCCGGGGAAGGCCTCGCGGCCCGGCGGGCGGCGCAGGAGCAGGGACATCTGGCGATAGGCCTGGGCGTGCTTGGTCAGGTCGTCGTAGATGACGAGGGCGTGGCCGCCGCGGTTCATCCAATACTCGGCCATCGCGCACCCGGCGTAGGGCGCCAGATACTGGAGCGGCGCGGGCTCGGAGGCGTTGGCCAGGACGATGGTGGTGTAGGCCATCGCGCCGGCGTCCTCGAGCTGCTTGTGGAGCGCGGCGACGGTGGAGAGCTTCTGGCCCACGGCCACGTAGAAGCAGTGGACGTCGCCACCCTTCTGGTTGAGGATGGTGTCGATGGCGATGGTGGTCTTGCCGGTCTTGCGGTCGCCGATGATCAGCTCGCGCTGGCCGCGGCCGATGGGGGTGAGCGCGTCGATGGCCACCAGGCCGGTCTGCATCGGGGTGTCGACGTTGCGGCGCTCGACGATGGAGGCGGCGGCGGCCTCCACGGGCATCTGCGCGTCGGCGGAGATGGGGCCCTTGCCATCCAGCGGGCGGCCGAGGGCGTCGACCACGCGCCCGGTGAGCGCGGGGCCGGCGGGCACGGAGACGACGCGCCCGGTGCGGTGGAAGCGATCGCCCTCGCGCACGTTGATGTCGCTGTCGAGGACGGCCACGCCCACCACGTCCTCCTCCAGGTTCAGCGCCAGGCCGGCCACGCCGTTCTCGGTCTCGACCAGCTCGTTGTACATCACGCCGTCCAGGCCGTCCACGCGGGCGATGCCGTCGCCCACGCTCAGCACCGTGCCGAACTCGGTGGTGTCGATCCGCTTGTCCGTCTCCTCCATGCGTTGGCGGAGGAGGGCGGAGAGCTCATCGGGTTTCAGTTGGTTCTTCATTGCGATCCTTATTGTGCGAAGGCGTGGCGCAGGCGGCGCAGGCGCCCTTTCAACGATCCGTCAAACTGCGTGTGGCCGGCGCGCACCACCAGCCCGGCGCCCAGGCGCGCGTCCGTGGCGACGAAGACGCGCGTGTTCGAGCCATAGGCCTCGACGGCGCGGGCGCGGAGCGCCGCCTCCGTCTCGGGCTTGGGCGGCGCGGCGAAGACGATGTCCACGTCCACGCGCCCCTCCGCCTTGTCGGCGAAGCGGCGGAAGGCCTTGACCACCGCGGGGATGGCCGCCAGCAGGCCGTGGACGGAGAGCGCCTCGAGCAACCGCAGCGTCGGCGGCGCCATCGTGTCGCCCCAAAGCAGGCCCACCGTGGCGCGGTGCTGGGCGCGCGGCATGCTGTGGAAGCCGCAGGCCCAGCGGCGGAGTTCCTCGGAGCCCTCCCACTGCGCCCCCAGCGCCTCCATGTCGGCGCGCACGCGCGCCATCAGCCCCAAGTCCTGTGCGGCCTGGGCCAGGGCTCGGGCGTAGGGGCGGGCGGCTTCCTCATCGTTCAGCATGGCGACCTCACCGGAACCGCACGTCGGCGGCGATCTGATCCTGATAGGCCTGGCGCTGCGCGTCGGTCAGCAGGCCGGGCAGAAGGCGGTCGAGCGCCTTGGCGATCTCGCCGCCGGCCTGCTCGGAGAGCTTGCGCATCGCGGCGGCGCGCTCGTCGGCCAGGTCGGCCTCGGCCTGGCGGCGCTTGGCGGCGATGGCCTCGCGGGCCTCGCCCTCCATCTCGGCGACGTGCCTGCGTGCGGCGGCGGCCATGGCGTCGGCCTTGGCGCGGGCGTCGCGCTCGGCGTCGGCGATGGTCTGTGCGGCCTTGGCGTCGGCCTCCTCGGCGGCCTTGCGGGCGGCGGCGGCGTCGTCGAGCGACGTGCGGATCTCCGCCTCGCGGCTCTCAAGCCAGTGGAGGATGGGCTTCCAGAGGAACTTGCCCAGCACCACGAACGCGATGAGGAAGGCGACCCACGTGAGCGTGAGCACCAGCCCGTTGAAGTCCATCACGGAGGAGGAGGCCGGGAGCGCCTCGTGCGGCGCGGGCGGGGGCTGCCCCTCGAAGGCCTGCGGCCCGGTGCCGCCGGGCGCCGGGGCGGTCTGTGCGTGTGGCGCCTGCGTGTCCATGCGCGGCCCCTGCGTCACTTGATGAAGGCAAGCACCACGGCGAAGAGGGCCACGCCCTCGACCAGCGCCGCGGCGATCAGCATCGCCGTCTGCAGCTTGCCGGCCATCTCAGGCTGGCGCGCCATGCCGTTCAGGGCGCCGAAGGCGGCCAACCCAATGCCAATGCCCGCGCCGACGGCCGCAAGACCCGCACCGATCGCACTCATGCTCATGTCCGTGTTCCTCTCTTCTGTCCTGTGTCAGTGTTGGGGATGAACCATCATCCCGATGAAGACCGCCGCCAGCATCGTGAAGACGTAGGCCTGGAGGCAAGCGACGAAAAGCTCGAAGAAGTAAAGCAGCGAGGCGACGAGGACGGTCGGGGCCGCGTACCACCCCACGATGGCCGTCATCGCGGCCATGATGTAGAGCATGATGTGCCCGCCCATCATGTTGGCGAAGAGACGGATCATCAGCGCCGCCGTGCGCGTGAAGAAGGAGATGACCTCCATGACGAACATCAGCGGCTTCATCGGCCCGGGCAGGCCGCCCGGCAGGAAGGCCGCGAGCGTCCCCCGCGCGCCCCCCAGCCACACCGTCGCGCACAGCGCCACGATGAAGAAGATGAGCGAGAGCGCGCCCGTCACGTTGATGTTGCCCGTGACGCACGAGAAGAGCGGGACGAGCCCCAGCAGGTTCGCCATCAGGATGAAGAGGAAAAGCGTGCAGAAGAAGGGGATGAAGCCGCGGCCCGAGCCCTTGCCGCCGAAGTTCGGCTCCACCATCTCGTCGCGGATGAAGATGACGTACTTCTCCATCAGCAGCCCCAGGCCGCTGGGCACGCGCCCGATCTTCCGGCGCGCCAGGAAGGCGATCGCGCACAGCAGCAGCACCAACACCAGCAGCATCACCACGTCGCTGTGGAAGATGGCCAGCTTGGGGAAGCCGATGCCGGAGATCCACTCGGAGAAGGTGCTCGCGTCGGGCGTCCCCTCGTGGTGCAACACGTGGTGGTTCACATACTCTTGGAACTTCGCCAACTGCTCTTGCATGCGCGTCCTCTCCGAAAGAATGATTCGTAATATACACCGCCCGCCGCCCCGCTGTCAAGCCTTTTCGCCGCCTTTTACGAACCTTCCGGAATGCGTGCGGAGGCCAGGCGGGGCGGCCATCCCCCGGGGGCGCCTCAGGCGCCCCGGGAGCGCGGCAGCAGGGCCGCCAGGAGGGGCACGCAGGCGGCGGCCAGGAGGATCCGGCCCCAGGTGGCGAGGTCGAGCGGCACGGTGCCGAAGGCGCCGCCGCCGTAGGTTACGATGACCCATTGCAGCGCGGCGGCGATGAGGATGGCGCAGAGGAGCGCCGGGTTGCCCAAGAGCCCGCCGAGGGGGTTGCCGCCCTCGGGCCGGCGCGCGGCCAGCGCGTTGGCCAGCTGGCAGAAGACGAAGAGGGTGAAGACGGCGGTGGCGAGGGTCTCCTCCCCGGCCACGCCGAGGAAGTCGGCCACGCCCTTGAGCTGGAGCAGGCAGAGCGCGGCGATGAAGACGCCGACGACGGCCATGCGCAGGGCCATGCCGCGGCTGACGAGCGGGGCGTCGCGGCGGAGGGGCTTGCGGCGCAGGAGGTCGTCGCTCATGCGCTCCAGGCCCAGGCAGAGGGCGGGCGGGCCGTCCATGATGATGTTGATCCAGAGCAGCTCCAGGGCGGAGAAGGGGGGCGGCTCGTCGAGGATGACGGCCACGAGCACCACGAGCACGGCCGAGACGTTGACGGTGAGCTGGAAGAGGATGAAGCGCTTGAAGTTGTCAGTGATGCCGCGGCCCCAGCGGATGGCGCGCACGATGGTGGCGAAGGCGTCGTCGAGCAGCAGGATGTCGCACGCCTCCTTGGTCACCTCGGTGCCGGTGATGCCCATGGCCACGCCCACGTCGGCCTCCTTGATGGCGGGCGCGTCGTTGATGCCGTCGCCCGTGACGGCGACGGACTCGCCCTGGGCCTTGAGGGTGCGCACGACGCGGAGCTTGACGGAGGGGGTGGAGCGGGCGATGACGCGGACGGTGCGGAGCGCCTCGGCGAAGGCGGCGTCGTCCAAGCGCTCCAGCTCGGCGGCGGTGACGGCGCGGTGGCCGCCCTCCAGCATCCCGAGCGAGCGGGCGATGGCGGTGGCGGTGATGAGGTTGTCGCCCGTCAGCATCATCACGTTGATGCCGGCGGTGCGGCAGGCCTCGATGGCCGGCGGCACGTCCGCGCGCACGGGGTCGGCGATGGCCGCGAAGCCGTCGTAGGCATACGCGCCGTCGCCCTCGGCGTGGGCGAAGGCGAGGACGCGGCAGGCCTGGTCCTGCCACTTCGCCATGGCGGCCTCGGCGGCGGCGCGGGCCTCGGGCGCGAGGGCACAGGCGGCGAGGACGGCCTCGGGGCTGCCTTTCATGAGGGCGATGGGGTGCGCGCCGCCCAGGCGCGTGACCATCCGCTTGGTGTCGGAGGAGAAGGGCTCGACCGCGACGATCTCCGCCGCCTCGCGCAGGGCCGCGGGGTCATGCCCCGCCTGGGCCGCGGCCACGATGAGGGCGCCTTCCGTGGGGTTGCCCACGAAGCCCTTGCCGTCGGGCGCGAGGTCCGCGGTGGCGTTCACGCACAGATTCTCCAGCAGCAGCCCCTCGGGCGCGACGCGCCGGCCGTCGGGGCCGCAGAGGGCGATGAGCGTCATCCGGTTCTCGGTCAGCGTCCCTGTCTTGTCGGAGCAGATGAAGGTGACGCACCCGATCGTCTCGCAGGCGATGAGCTTCTTGACCAGCGCGTTCTGCTTCGCCATCTTCAGCACGTTGATGGCCAGGCTCATCGCCACGATGGTCGGCAGCCCCTCGGGCACGCACGCCACGATCAGCACGATGGCCGAGATGAAGGCCTCGCCCACGCCCGTCCACGACAGCTCCCCATGCCGCAGCACGTTCTGGGCGATCTGGATGGCGAAGACCAACACCGCCGCCGCGATGCCCGCCAGCGTCACCCACTTGCCCAGATGCGCCAGGCGCTCCTGAAGCGGCGTCTTGCCCGCGCTCTGATCCGCCAACGCCGCCGCGATGCGCCCGAACTCCGTGCGCATCCCCACCGCCGTCACCACCATCAGGCCCGTGCCCGCCGTTACATAGCTCCCCGCGTAGAGCATCGTCGGGCGCTCCGCCACGGGGGCGGACTCGGCCACCACGGCCGCCGCGTGCTTCTCCACCGGCGCCGACTCCCCCGTCAGCGCGCTCTCGTCGGCCACCAAGCCGTTGGATTCCAGCAGGCGGCCATCCGCCGTCAGCTTGTCCCCCGTCCCCACGAACATCACGTCGCCCACCACCAGCTCCGACTGCGGGATGCGGAAGCTCTTGCCGCCGCGCAGCACCCGGGGACGGACATCCGCCCCCATCCCGCGCAGCGCCTCGAAGGCCTTGGCGCTGCGCCCCTCCATCCCCACCGAGATCCCCACCGAGAGCAGGATCGCCAGCGCCACGCCCACGCACTCGGCGAACTCCGTGTGCCCATCCGTCAGCAGATGCGCCACGTTCACCCCCACCATGATGAGCAGCGCCAGCACCAACAGCAGAATCATCGGCTCCTTGAACGCCTCGACGATCCGCCGGCACCAGCCGATCGGCTCCGGCCTGGCCAGCTCGTTGGCGCCGTGGGCCTCGCGGCTCGCCCGCACGGCCCCCTCGTCCAACCCCCTGTGGCGGTCGCCGCCCAACGCGCGCAACACCTCGTCGGCGGGTGTGCAAAAAGCCTTGTCCATACTCGCTCCGTCCTCTGACAAACGCAAAAACGCCCGGCGGTCTCCCGCGCGGGCGTCTCCTTGCTTGCGTCAAAGGGCGACCCTGCGCGGCGCGACGCGCCGCACATGAGTCTCGCCATTCAAGATAGACCAGGCGTTGCCGCCGAGACTGTTGGCCTACCGCGCGTTTCCGCGCCGGCTACTCCCTCAATGCGCCCCCATGATACCAAAACCGCCCCCCACCCCGCAAGGTGCGTCCGCGAACCCCCGCCCCTCCCCACCCAGGATCGGCCGCCAAGTCTCCGTGGGTCAGCCGCTGAGTCTCCCCGGGTCAGCCGCCGAGTCTCCCCGGGTCAGCCGCTAAGTCTCCTTGGATTGGCGGCTGAGTCTCCCTGGGTCGGGGGCTAAGTCTCCGTGGATTGGCGGCCAAGTCTCCGCGACCGCCCTTCGGGGCGTTCCGGGCCTTCGGGGGGGCGCCCCACCAACCCCGCCCCAAAGTGCTATAATAAAGGATATGGAAAGCGACGGGACACGGAAGTTTGTCTGCCGTGGGTGCGGGGCGTGTTGCCGCGTGCCGGGGCTGGTGCGCCTGGCGGAGGGGGACGCGGAGGCGCTGGCGGGCTTTCTGGGGATGGAGGTGGGGGCGTTCGTGAACGCCTACGCGGAGCTGACGCCGTCGCGGACGGGGCTGGCGCTGCGGGGCGACCCGGAGGGGCCCTGCCCCTTCCTGGGCGCGGACAACCGTTGCAGGGTCTACGCGGCGCGGCCGCGGCAGTGCCGGGATTACCCGGAGCGTTGGCGGAGCGCCGCGATCGAGGCGGTCTGCGCAGGTCGGAGGAACGAGGGATGAGTCTCTTTTGGGACGGCGGGATGCTGTTTTGGCTGACGGTGGCGCTGACGGTTGTGGCGGTGGCGATCTTCGTGGACCGCCTGCTGCGCCTGCGCAAAATCGCCATCGACCCGCAGGATTTCCTGCAGGGCGTCTTCAACGTGCTCGACAAGGGGCAGACGGACGAGGCGTTGGCGATCTGCGACGAGACGCCCGGCCCCTTGGCGGCCTTGGTGGCGGACGCAATCTCGCACCGCGGCAGCGACGAGGCGCACCTGCGCGACATCCTCTCGGCCACCGCCCACGCGGAGCTCTCGCGCCTGGAGCGGCGGACGATGGCGCTCTCGCTCTTCGCCCAACTGCTGCCGCTGATCGGGCTGATCGGCACCTTCGTGGGGGGCTACGCGGCCCTCTCGGCCATCGACGCGGAGGCGCCGTTGGTGGCGACGGGCGCGGCGGTGGGCGCGGCGGCGGGCGCGCTGGCCACCACCATCGCCGGCCTGGTGGGCGCGGCCTTCTGCTACGCGGCCCACCACGTGCTGGTGCAGAAGACCGACGCGCTCTGCCTGGACATGGATCAGACGGTGGCGCTGACCCTGGATTACCTGGCGCGCAACGCGGCAGGGGGAGGGACGCGCGATGGCGCGGGCGCGTGAGCGGGCGGCGCAGGGGCCCTTCGTCTGGCAGCGGCACACCTTCGCGGGGCGGCGGTGGCCGCGCAGCCGCGTGTGGCGCTCCTTCCTGCTCATCGTGCCGTGGGTCAACCTGATGGCCCTGGCGGTGCTGCTCTGGTGCCTGGGGCAACAGACGGTGATCCAGCCGGGGCGCGTGCTGGAGCTGCCGCAGGCGCCGTTGGAGGAGGGGCTGCCCGCGCGCCTGCCCACGGCGGTGGTGCGCCGCGTCTCCTCCCCCGAGCGGGGGGACGTCACGGTGCTGCTGCTGGACGAGGGCCGCTACTCCTCGGACAACGTCGCGGAGCTGGAGGCCTTGGCCCGGGTGCGCCCCGGCGAGGCGCTGAACCTGCTCGTGGACGCGGCGGTGACCTATGGGGAGACGCTCGGCTGGGTGGAGCGTCTGCGGGCGTGCGGGGTGGCGCGGGTGAACCTGGTGGCGGTGCCGAAGGCGGGGGGCGATGGCGCGGCGGCAGAACATTGAGCGGCGGCGCAAGCAGATCCGCCATTACCAGGCGCGGCGGCGGCGGCGCTCGCCCGTCTGGCGCGCCTTCCTCTTCTGGTGGGCGCCGGCCCTGGTCTGCGGGTTGGCGCTCGCGGGGATGGCCTCCACGGCGGTCGGCTTCCTGGCCTTCCGCCCCGGCGGCGGCGACCCCGCGCGCTACGCCCTCCCCCCCGCCGGGCTGGGTTTGGCGCAGGCGACGGCGGGGGAGGTGGGGGAGCTGCTGCGGATGGGCAACGCCCGCCGCCTGGTCGGGGCCTTGGGCGACGCGGACATCGGCATCTCGCTGGATCTGCCGCTGCCGGAGCCAAGGCCGGTGGCCTTCGCGCGGCCGGGGCCGTTGCCCGAGGTGCGGGCGCGCGGCGCGGCGGGCGTCTGGCGCCAGGCGCTCCCGCCCGTGGCGGAGGGGCTGACGGCGGGCACGGCGCCGAAGGTGTCCGTGCGGCCCGACGGGGCCTTGGCGGCGGCGGGCTTCCGGATGGAGGCGTCGGCGCCGGAGGGTCGCGGCAAGGCGGTCTTCTGGGTGCGCCTGGGGGAGGATGGGCGCGTGGCCGCGGCGCTGCGCTTCGCCCCCTCCGGCAAGGAGACGGCGACGCTGCGGGCGTTGCGCGTGGCGGTGGGGAAGGGCCGCGGCAAGGGCCCCGCGCAGGGCACAGTGACGGTGGTATGGGATGACGACGAAGCGGAGGATGAGCCATGAGACGCTTGCTGACAGTCGCGATGCTCGCGTTGGCCCTCGCGGCCCACGCGCAACTGACCTTCCGGAACGACAAGCCCGCGGAGGTGACCCGCCAGGGGCACGTCATCGAGAAGCTGGACTACGACCGCAAGATCGTGGCCACCAACGGCCTGCCCTCGGCCGCCGAGTACCGCGCCGAGCTGAAGGAGCGCGAGCGCATGAGGAAGGTGGCCCGCGAGGTGGGGCCGTGGTTCGACGCCATCCAGCGCCTGGAGATCGACCAGAAGGCGGCGGAGGAGAGGTACGCGGACGACGGTGGCGGCCTGGCCGGGGACGGCGTGGGGGGCAAGGCGACGGGCCAGACGGGACAGGGCATGGTGGCCTACGTGGAGACCATGCGCATCTTCAACAGCGACACCGAGGAGGGCGGCTCGTTGGCCAAGGACGCACGCCAGCTGAAGGCCGCCTTGGAGGAGCTGCTCTACCGTCGTGGCGGAGAGGTGGTCTGCGGCCCCTCGCGCGGCGTGAGCATCAAGTGGCCGTTGGAGTTGCTGCTGGTGCGTTATCAGAGCTGGAAGGCGCAGCGCCTGGGGATGGACGAGCTCTACCCCGCCAAGTCCGCCGACCTCTGGCCCGGCAAGGTGCCCGCCGACGCCGAGCGCGTCCGCAAGAAGGTGCGCCTCTACCCCGGCGAGGGCGGGTGGGTGAGCACGGGGCTCTATGTGCCGCCGGGCGAGGTGGTTACGCTCGATTGCGGCGCACTCTCCGGCACGCTCACCGCCCGCATCGGGTGCCACAGCGACAACCTGCCCCCGAAGATCTGCCCCCTCGACGAGGACGGCAACCCGCTGAACAACCCCTATGACCCCCAGCCCATCAACCTGATGAAGGTGAAGATGGGCTGGCAGCAGATCACCGACGACCGCCCCCTCTGGCGTTGGCCCGACATGGTGCGCGACTTCCGCATCGCCAAGAAGCGCCAGGAGATCGGCCACGTCCTCGGCGGCGTGCTCTGGTTCAAGTGGGAGGGCGGGCGCCGCCCGATGGACGTGGAGGTCTCCGGCTGCGTCCAGATGCCCTGGTTCCGCCTGGGGCTGGACACCAACGAAGAGTGGGTCTCCACCATCTCCAAGTACCCCGCGCCCTGGGCCGAGGTGCAGACCAAGACCGTCATCCTCACCGTCCCCTCCGAGGACGTCCGCCACGTCCA
Source organism: uncultured Lentisphaeraceae bacterium (assembly GCA_949288955.1). Lineage (GTDB taxonomy): Bacteria > Verrucomicrobiota > Kiritimatiellia > RFP12 > DVOR01 > Spyradenecus. Next base: position 39,857 of record CASEMS010000016.1, on the reverse strand, counting down.
GGACATGCAGGCGCTCGCGCAGTGGTGGGGCAAGGCCGCCGCCATCATGCTCCGCGTCTCCGGCCACGGCCTGCCCACCGACTCCGAGGCCGACAACTTCCGCGGCGACCGCCGCGAATGGGGCATCAAGGACAAGAAGCTCGTCCAGCTCAACCCCGACGCGCCGCCCGACGCCGAGGAGAACGCCCGCGCCGCCGCCAAGGCCGCCGCCGACAGCCCCGAGGCCAACCGCTACGGCCCCGCGCCCGAGGAGCCCGTGCCCCAGAACCCCAACAAACCCAAGGCCATCAAGAAACCCTCGCGCGAGAACGAGCCGAAGTGGACGCCCATACGCATCGTGGACGACACGCAGATCAACTCCGGCGCCGGGCACTCCGGCTATCCCATCATGTGCATCGACTGGGGCGGCGGCATGATGAACCTCGCCGGTCTCCAGCGGGCCGGCTCCTGGGGCGCGCTCCACGAGATCGGCCACAACATGGGCCAGGGCCCCGGCGGCGTCTTCTCCCTCCCCGGCAACACCGAGGTCATCAACAACTTCTACGGCACCTGCACGATGAACCTCCTCAACGGCACGCCCTTCAACCGTATCCAGCGGGCGAACTGGGACTCCATCGCCGCCAAGGCCGCCAAGCGCACCCCCGACCTCTGGGCCAAAAGCTCCGTCGGCGAGCGCCTCGTCTTCTACATGACCCTCGCCCACCACTTCGGCGTCGAGAGCGTCATGCGCGTCGTCCAAGGCGACCTCTCCAAGCTCCCCGCCGACGCCACCGGCGACAAGCTCTGCTGCGCCTGGAGCCGCGCCGTCCAGCGCGACCTCACCCCTTACTTCGAGCTCTGGGGCCTCCCCCTCTCCAAGGCCGCCTACGCCTACACGCAGGATTGGGTCCCCTGGCCCTCCGCCGACGACGAGGGCGCCCTCTTCTCCAAGCCGCTCGACTCCCGCTACGGCGACGCCGAGGCCTTCGACTTCCCCACCTGCCCCGAGGACGCCAAGACCCGCCGCCAGCTCCGCGCCCGCGAGCACTTCAAGAAGACCGCCACGGACTGACCCCTCCGCCCCCCAACCCCCCGAAGGCCCCCAAATGTACCTCTTCGGCCCCGTCCCCTCGCGCCGCTATGGGCGCAGCCTGGGCATCGACCTCGTGCCCATGAAGACCTGCTGCTACGACTGCGTCTTCTGCCAGCTCGGCCCCACCCCCCGCACCACCCTCGAACGGCGCGACTACGCCCCCCTCCCCGACGTCCTGCGCGAGCTCGACGCCTGGCTGGCGAAGGGCGAACCCGTCGACGTCCTCACCCTCTGCGGCTCCGGCGAGCCCACGCTCCACGCGCATTTCGGCGATGTGCTCCGCCACATCCGCGCCCTCGGCCGCCCCTCCCTGCTCATGAGCAACGGTGCGCTCCTCTGGGACCCCGCCGTCCGCGCCGACGCCGCCCTCGCCGACCGCGTCAAGATCTCCCTCCACTTCTGGGACGAGGCCAGCTTCCGCGCCACCGTCCGCCCCCACCCCGATCTCACCTTCGCCCGCGTCCTCGAAGGCTGGCGCGCCTTCCGCAAAGACTACGCCGGCGCGCTCGACGTCGAGTTCTTCGCGCTCCCCGGGGTGAACGACGCGCCCGAGGCGCTCAACCGCGTCCTCGCCCTGGCCGAGAGCCTCCGCCCCGCCACCGTCACCGTCAACTCCGCCGAGCGCCCGCCCGCCGATTCCGCCGTGCGCGACGTGCCGCCCGCCGAGATGGCCCACCTCCGCCGACTCTTCGCCACCGTCGCCCACGCCCAGACCGCCGCCCACGCCCCCGCGCCCGAACCCTACTCCGAGGCCGCCCTCCTCGCCCTCGCCCGCCGCCACCCCCTCCGCCCCGCGCAATTCGCCCGTTACTTCGGCGTCCCCGAGGCCACCATCCTCGACGCCCTCCGCCGCCACGCGCAGGACGACCCCTACGCCGCCCGCGCCCTGCTCTGAGCGCCCATGCCATGCCCACCCTCGCCCAAGCCTTCGCCGACCCCGACGTGGGGCTCCGTCGGCACCGCCCTCTCTTCGGTTGGTGCGGCGCGGTGGTCCTTGGCGTGGGGCTGGGCTTCGCGTTGGGGGGCGGCGGTTGGTGGCTGGCGCTGGGCGGCGCGGCGCTCGCCGTCGCCTGGCTCCGCCCCCGTGCCGCCTCGCTCGCCCTCTGCCTGGCCTGCCTCTGCCTCGCCGCCTGGCGCGGCGCGATGACCCATGACGCCCACGCCCTCGCCGACGCGCGCATCACGGCCCTCCGCGAGGCCGGGGAGACCTTCCCCCTCACCTTCGTCGTCTCCGACGACCGCCGCGTCATCTGGCGCCGCCGCGGCGGCCCCTACTGCCGCTTCACCGCGGACGACCCGCGCCTGGCCGACGGCACGCCGCTCGTCGGCAAGCGCATCGACGTCTGTTGGTACGGCCGGCTCCGGGACTTCCCGCAGGTGGGCCAGGCGTGGGAGGCCCCGGCCAAGTTCCATCGCGTGGACTGGCGCGCCAGCGCCCCCCTCTCCGTCCGCGGCGCGCAGGCCCGCCGCGACCCGGGGCGCGACCGCACCGACGCGCTCGCCTACCGACTCTCCCGCCTGCGCGACCGCCTGGGCCTCAACCTCGCCCTCGGCGTCGCCCCTTCCGAGGCGCTCATCGCCCAGACCATGACCTTGGGCGCGAACCTCCGCCTGCCCCGCGAGGAGCTCGACCGCTACGCCGACGCCGGCATCATCCACGTTCTCTCCATCTCCGGCCTCCACGTGGGCATCGTTACCGGGCTGCTCATCTGGTTTCTGGCCTGGGCGGGCGTGCGTCTGCGGGTTCGCGCGCTGCTGCTCATCCCCGCGCTGCTCTTCTACCTCTTCCTTGTCGGTGCGCCGCCCCCCGCCGTGCGCGCCTGCGTCATGGCGTGCGTCTGGTGCGTGGCGCCCTGCTTCCTGCGCCGCACCGACGCCCCCTGCGCCCTCTTCGCCACCGCCGCGGCGGTCGTCCTCTGGGAGCCGGCCTGGGTGGCCAACGCCGGCGCGTTGCTCTCCTTCGCCGTCATGGGCGGCATCTTCCTCTGGATGCCGCCGCTGGGCTACTTCCTCAGCCGCGCCTTCCGCGCCCTGCCGCGCGCCGCCCCCTCCCCCGGCCCCCCACCGCCGATTCCCTTTGGCCGACGCCTCCGGCGCGGGCTGGCCCTTGGGCTGGCGCTCAGCCTGGCCGCGTGGCTGGCCTCCCTGCCCCTCTGCCTCCACTATTTCGGGCGGCTCTCCCTCGTGGGGCTCTTCCTCAACCTGCTCATCCCCGCCGCCAGCGTCGTCATCGTCTGGGGTGCGTGCGTCAGCGCGTTGGCGGGCTTTGCGCTGCCGCTCCTCTCGGTCTTCCTCAACCGCGTCAGCGCCTTCGTCCTCCACGCCATCGCGCTCTGCTCCGACCTGGCGCTCCGCCTGCCCTTCGCCGTGGTCGAGCTTCCCCGCCTTGGCCTCGCCCCCACCGTCCTGCTCCAGCTCGCCATCCTGCTGGGCGGACTCTGGCTCCGCGCCGCCGAGAGGCGCGCCCGCCTTGGCGACCCGCTCGACCCCGACCGCGCCCGCTTCCTCCCCCCTCAGCCCAGTTCGACCAGCCGGTAGGCGCGGGAGCCGAGGCCGAGCGCCGCGGCGTGCTCCACGGTGTGGATGCCTTGGCGGCTCTCCATCCGCGCGATGAGGTCGGCGCCGTCGGGCGCGGCGTAGACGAGATCCACGCAGGCTTGGTCGAGGGCCACGGGGTCGAGGGAGGCGAGGATGCCGATATCCCGCATCGTCGGCTCGGAGGGGCTGCTGTCGCAGTCGCAATCCACCGAGAGGCGGTTCATGACGTTGACGAAGGCCATCGCCCCCGGGCGGGCGCGGCAGACGGCGGTGGCGGCCTCGGCCATCGCCTCCAGGAAGGCGAGCTGCTCGCCGCCCATCCACGTCTTCTCCGTCTTACCGCCGGTGTGGATGAGGCACTTGCCCGCGCGGGAGGCGAAGCCGATGGAGAGATTCTTCAGCGCCCCGCCGAAGCCGCCCATCGCGTGCCCCTTGAAGTGGGAGAGGACGAGGAAGGACGCGTAGTCGCGGAAGTTCGCGCCCACGATGTCCTTGCGCAGCCGCTTGGCCCCCTCCGGCGCGGGCAGGTCCATCGTCGCCACGCCGTCCAGGATGTCCACGGTGGCGATGTCGCACCAGCCGTGCTCCACCGCCGCGCGGATGTGGTCGTGAAGCGTGCCGCGCCGACCGCCGTAGGCCGTGTTGCACTCCACGATGTTCGCCCGCAGCCCCTGCACCAAGCCCTTGACCAACTGCGGGTTCAGGAAGTTGTGGCCGCCCGGCTCGCCCGTCGAGACCTTCACCCCCACCTTGCCCGGCAGGTTGGCCTTCAGCGCGTCGAAGGCCTTTCGCAGCCCCGCGGGGGAGATGTCCTTGGTGAAATAGACCGCCGGCCCCTCGGCGCCGGCCCAAGCCTTCGGCTTGCCCTCCGCCCGCGCGGGGGAGAGAGGCGCCGCGCCCGCCGCCAACGCGCCGAGCGAGGCCGTCAGAAATGCCCTTCGGTTCATAAACACACTCCTTTCATTGCGAAGTCCACGATAGCACATGGTGTGCGCTCCAGGTCAAGCCCCGATGGCGCGCCGCCCCGCCCTTCCGAGGATCGGCGGCCGATCCACCTCGGGTCAGCCGCCGATCCACCTCGGGTCAGCCGCCGATCCAAAGTTATCGACAACCCCGCCTTTCATCGGTGGGGCTTTGCTACAATACGCGCCATGCGGGGCACGCCGATCGTCTTGGCCTCGGGCAGCCCGAGGCGGCGGGCCATCCTCCAAGCGTTGGGGGTGGCCTTCGAGGTCGTCGTGCCGCGGAGCATCGAGATCGCCCGCCCGGAGGAGCCCGTGGCGACGGTGGGCGTGAACGCCCGCCACAAAGCCCTCGCCGCGCAGGCCCTCCGCCCCCACGCCGCCATCATCGCCGCCGACACCGTGGTCTGCTTCCAAGGGCGCGTGCTGGGCAAGCCGCGCGACGAGGAGGAGGCGCGCGCCTGGCTCCTCTCCTACGCCGGGCGCGCGCAGACCGTCTTCACCGGCGTGGCCCTGCTCCTGCCCGGCGCCGAGGAGCCCTCCCTGCGCATCGAGGCCACCGGGCTGCTGTTCAGGGACTACGGCCCCGACGTGGCCGAGGCCTACCTCCGGCGCGTCCGCCCCCTCGACCGTGCCGGCGCCTACGACGTGAACGCGCACGGCGAGATGCTCATCGCCGGCCGCGTCGGCAGCCACACCAACGCCATGGGCCTCCCCCGCGGACTCGTGCGCGACTGGCTCGCCGCCCACGGCCTCCTCCGCCGGGACGCCACGCCATGAGGCGCCTCGCCGCCTACCTCGGCGCCTGCCTCCTCGTGGCCCTCGCCCCCGGGCCGGACAACTGCTTCGTGCTCGCGCAATCCGCCGCCTTCGGCGCGTGGGCCGGGCTCTGCGTCACCGCCGGGCTGGTCAGCGGCCTCTGCCTCCACATCACCCTCGCCGCGCTCGGCGTCGCCGCCCTTCTCAAACGCTGGCCCCGCGCCGCGGACGCCATCTCCGCCCTCGGCGCCTGCTACCTGTTCTATATGGCGTGGGGGATGTGGGGCGCGGGCCTCGGGACGGCGCGGGCCGAGGCGCTCGGCCCCCTCGGCTTCTGGCTGCGCGGCGTGCTCCTCAACCTCTCCAACCCCAAGGTCATCCTCTTCTTCGTCGCCTTCCTCCCCCAATTCCTCCCCGAGGGTTGCCGCCGCCGCGCCCTGGGGTTGCTGGGCCTTGGCGCCCTCTTCGCCCTCTGCGCGGCCCTCGTGATGGCGGCCTTCGCCCTCGCCGGCGGCGGCCTCGCCGCCTTCCTCCGCGCCAACCCCGCCGCCGCCGTCTGGGCCGGACGCGCCGCCGCCCTCGCCGTCGCCGCCATCGGCCTCTGGGTCCTCTGGCCCATCCTCCGCCGCCTCCGCCCCTGACCCCCTCTCCCGCAGGCGACGGCGTGCGAAGCCCCGCACCTCATTCCCACTCGATGGTGCCGACGCGCACGTGATATTCGTAGGGCGGAGAAGCGGTCTTGCAGATTATGTGCAAGAGATTGAGGCCACGCTTCTCCTCCCCACACCCTCAAAGAAGAAATCAAACGCAAGCAATAGCGTGTTTAGGGCCACTCTATAGCGCATCGATGAACGTTACCTCACTCCCTAAAAATGGCTCACGCAAACGACTCAAGATACCATCGCAATACAATTGTTCGGCCTCGACCCCGATGCTATTGCGATTATTCTGCATGGCTGCCAGCATTGTCGTACCACTCCCGCAAAACGGGTCTAACACCGTGTCGCCGGAAAAAGAAAACATTTGCACCAAACGGCTAGCCAACTCCAAGGGGAAAGGAGCCGGATGGCCGTTTTTTGTCGAAGCACCTGGCAGTTCCCAGAACTGGGAAAACCACGCCTGAAACTCTTCTTTCCCAATCATGCTAGCCTTGCGTTGCTCCACCGAAGGCTTCCGATAACCACCAGGTTTGCGTTCCATGAGAATGAATTCGATGTCATTCTTGATGATGGCATTAGGTTCGTAAGGCTTCCCCAAGAAAGAACTATGCGTGTTCGCCTCGAAACGTGCGTTCGAGATCTTATGCCAAATGATTGGGTTGAGATTATCGAAACCTAGTTTTCGGCAACTCACGGCGATGTCAGCATGCAAGGGCATAACCGCATGGCGACCGTACTCTTTTCGCGACAGGCACACATCCCCAACCACACAAACGACACGCCCACCAGGGACCAACACCCGATAACACTCTCGCCACACCTTTTCCAATTCGGCGACGAACGTGGCGTAATCATCGATTATTCCCAACTGCCGCTCTCCGCGCTCATAAGCCTTGAGGTTCCAATATGGCGGAGAGGTAAGCACCAAATGGATACTCGCGTCATCGATGAACGACAACGACCTCGCATCACCATGATAAAGCGTGTGATGCGTCATCGTTGTTCCTCGATGCATGTCGCAGCAAGCAACGAAAATAGGAACTTTTGCAAGGACAACGCCTCATCCGGAAACCCATAATGGATCGAGGATGGCGCATGAAACGAGGTCGTCATTAAGCAAGTCGCGGAATATTGCCGCTCCAACATCAACTTCTTGCAAAAGATCTCATAACGTCTCAAATACGAGACATCCCGAAATTCCTCCAACACAGGGAAATGGGCAGAGCGCACCGCGACGGGAGTCGTACTTGCCTTACAGTCCTCCACCAACATAAAATATCCGACCCACGGCGCCACGTTCGTCCCAAACACGCCTTCCCGATAGGCCGTCCACAAATCCGTGGCACTTCCTAACGCTTCTTCCGCACGATTATTGAAGTTGTTGCCGAATGAAGGCCCAACCTGGCTTTTGAACTCAAGCGCGGCCAATAGGCGTTTCTCACGCACCACCAAGAGATCCCACTTCTTGTTCGGTCGATAATAACCGGGCAATTCCAAGGCTACATCCGTGAAGATTGCCTCTTTCGGAACGCCATTCGCGCAAAGCAACTCGCGAATCAACGTGACAAACCCATCCAATTGTCGACCGCCCGTCACTGCTGCCCGATTACCCTTATCCTCCGAATGCCGCGCTTGCCGATGTCGTGTCATCCAAAACACGCGCAACGCATGGGATATTTCTTCCTCCAACCGCCTATTGTCAAACAGCATAGCCACGTTCACGCCAAACACATTGATTATTTAAACTGTCTGTGAGGCAACCTTCCACATCTCCCCGCCATGGATATGGCGGGGAGACTGATTGCGTGAATCCGCACCTCATTCCCACTCGATGGTGCCGACGGGTTTGGGGGTGAGGTCGAAGAGGACGCGGTTGATGCCGGGGACCTCGTGGGTGATGCGGTCGGCGAGGCGTTCCATGAGGGGCCAGGGGAGGCGCTCGACGGTGGCGGTCATGGCGTCGACGGTGTTGACGGCGCGGATGACGCAGGGCCACTCGAAGGCGCGGACGCCGTCGCGGACGCCGACTGAGCGGACGTCGGGGATGAGGGTGAAGTATTGCCAGACGTGGGCGGCGAGGCCGGCGGCGGCGAACTCCTCGCGGAGGATGGCGTCGGAGGCGCGGACGGCCTCGAGGCGATCGCGCGTGATGGCGCCGAGGCAGCGGACGCCGAGGCCTGGGCCAGGGAAGGGCTGGCGGTTGACCATGGCCTCGGGGAGGCCGAGGGCCAGGCCGCAGGCGCGGACCTCGTCCTTGAAGAGCATCTTGAGGGGCTCGACGAGCTCGAACCGGAGGTCGGGGGGGAGGCCGCCGACGTTGTGGTGGCTCTTGACGGCCTTGGCGGTCTTGGTGCCGCTCTCGATGATGTCGGGGTAGATGGTGCCCTGGCCGAGGAAGGCGATGCCGTCGAGCTTGCGGGCCTCCTCCTCGAAGACGCGGATGAACTCGGCGCCGATGATCTTGCGCTTCTGCTCGGGGTCGGCCACGCCTTCGAGCTTGCCGAGGAAGCGGTCGGTGGCGTCGACGTAGACGAGGTTGGCGCCCAGCTCCTCGCGGAAGACGCGGATGACCTGCTCGGGCTCGCCTTTGCGGAGGAGGCCGTGGTTGACGTGGACGCAGGTGAGCTGCTTGCCGATGGCGCGGATGAGGAGGGCGGCGACGACGGAGCTGTCCACGCCGCCGGAGAGGGCCAGGAGCACCTTCTTGTCGCCCACCTGGGCGCGGATGGCCTCGACCTGGTCGGCGATGAAGTTGTCCATGTCCCAGTTGCGGGTGGCGCCGGTCTTGAAGACGAAGGCGGCGAGGTCGGGCTCGGGGTCGCCCGCGTCGTCCACCGCCAGCAGGGGGAGGCCGGCCTCGAGGATGGCGGGGGAGGGCTCGACGACCTGGCCTTCGTAGGCGCGGCGGGGGCCGCTGGCGAGCACGAGGCCGCGGAGGTTGGGGATGGCGGCGAGCTGCGCGGCCGTGAGGTCGTGCGGGTGGAGCTCGGTGTAGACGCCGACTTTGCGGATGGCGCGGGCGATCTCGGTGGTGCGCGCGCTGCCCAGGTCGATGACGGCGATGGTGTCTTGGTTCATCTCGGGTCCTTTCTCTCGGTAAGGGGGGCTCTCAGTAAAGCGGTTTGCCGAAGACGCAGAACTTGCGCAGGTGCAGGTAGGTCTTGTCCTTGGGGTGGCAGACGACGCGCACCCGCGTGGCCTTGGCGGGGGCGAAGGTGAAGGTGTACTCGCCCTGGGTCTTCTCGCTGCCGGCCACCGCGTGCCAGGCCTTGCCATCCTCGCTGACCTCGACGGTGAAGGGCGGGAGGCGGCCGTTGTTCTGGTCGCCGCGGTTCATCAGCCACACGCCGGAGACCTCGGCCATGCCGGGGAGGACGACCTCGGCCCAGGGGGCCTTCTCGTTGCCGGTGTGGAAGTTGCCGATCGGGGACTTGCCGTCGATAACGGCGCGGTAGGCCTCCGGATGGTCCCAGGAGGAGGTGGAGGAGAGGCGCAGGAGGCCGCGCTCGGAGAGAAGCTCGCCGGGGAGCTTGGCGGGGAGGGGCTGGCGGTCGCGCGGGGCGAGGGCGTCCTGCAGGTCGCAGAGGGCGTGGAAGGCCTCGGCGTTGCCGGCCTCGGAGGCGCCGCGCACGGCCTCCTTCACATACTTGCCCAACGCGTCGCCGGCGCCGTCGCCCGTCTGGAGGAGCCCCTCGACGGCGGCGACGAAGCGCTTGGCGTAGTCCGGCTCGCGGAGGAAGCGCGCGCCGCCCCAACGCATGAGCCGCCCGAAGGCGTCGGACGTGCCGAACTGCGCCTTGAGGGCGGCGGCGTAGCAGGCGAAGATGCCCGCCTCGTCGCCGCCGAGCAGGGTGGCCAGACGGTTCAGCTGCCCCGCGTAGTCGCCGAACTCGGCGGTGGGGAAATCCCCCTGGCGGACGACGCCGCTCCAAGCCACGAGGGCCTCGCGCAACGGCGCGGCGCCGGCCTTGCGCAGCTCGGGCGCGGGCCAGCCCAGAAGCACGTCCCAGACCGGCTCGACGTGGCCGCCGAGCCCCTTGGCGCAGGCGTCGCCGAAGGCGCGCCAAGCGGCGGCGTCGGCGCCGACCTTGCGGAGCCAGTCGCCCCAGTCGCGCCAAGCGGCGTAGTTGAGGGGGCAGGCCTCGGCGGCGGCGCGGTAGGCGGCGTCGATGGCGGGGTCGAAGCGCTCGATCGGGGTGACGGCTAGGTCGATGCCGTTGGCGCCGGTGTGGTTGAAGTAGCGCAGCTCGAAGGGATGGCGACCCTTGGCGAGGCGGATGCGGGCGGCGCTGACATCGCCCATGCCGTGGAGCCCGTCCTTCCCGGCGACGGGCTTGCCGTCGACCCAAAGGCGCGCGCCGTCGTCGCTGCGCACCACGATCTCCGCCTCCGTGTCGGCCTCCGCCTCCAGCCACCCCGTCCAGACGAGGAGGACGCGGTCCTTGCGCCCGGCCTGGTTGGGGTCGGTCTTGGCGAGGCCGTGCCAGGAGCCGATGCGCGTGAGGGCGGCGGGATCCTCGGGGAGGGCCTTGCCGCCCCACTCGTAGGCGTCGCAGACCATCGGGGTGCGGCGCACCTCGGGCGTGGCGGCGGCGCGGAGGGCGGCGGCCTGCCAGAGGTGGCGCATGGAATCGCGCATCCCGGGGTGGGCGAAGGCCGCGGCCGCGAGCTCCTGATAGGCGTAACGGCCGCGGCCGCCCCAGAGGGCGAAGTGCGGCCCGGTGTAGGGGGCGATGTTGTAGGCCAGCGTCCAACGCCCCTGGCTGGGCGACCAGACGGTGTAGGCGCAGTGCCCCGGCTGGCCGCCGGGCGTGGAGGGCACGCCATGCGCCTTGGCCGCCGCGCTGCCGTAGTAGCTCAGCGCCCCGCAGACGCCGCCGACCTTGCGCGAGGCCTCGTGGCGGAGGTAGGCGTGGTCCCAGGGCTTGTAGTAGTCGCGCCCGTGGATGGAGTCGCCAAAGAAGTTGTTCAGACGGTAAGGCGCGGCCCAGCAGACGCCGTTGTACTGCCGCGGGGGCACGTTGTGGCGGGCCGCCAGCCAACGGGCGTTCGCGGCGTCGCTCTGGGCGGGGACGAGGGTGAAGCGCATCTGGTCGCAACGCAGCGCGTCGGCGCCCCGCGCGAGACCGCCCGCCGCGCGGATGTCCAGCAACGCCCCGAAGAGGAGCACGGCGTCGGTGGGGTCCTCGCCGGCGTTGAGGGCGGCGGCGGCGGCCCAACGGCGTGTTACGGCGCTGTCGAGCGCGCGCGGGTAGTGATGGCAGATGGCGTCGAGCGCCTCCAGCGCGCCCCCCCACCCCGCCAACGGGTCGCCGCTGCCGCAGAAGTCCTCCCGCCACGCCTCGTCGGCGGCGAAGGCCTTGAGGAAGTCCGCCCCGCCCTTGCGGCGGGCGATGGCCTCGATGGTCGCGGGCGGCACGGCGGCGCGCAGGAAATCCCCCGAGGGGCCCGTGGGCGCCCAGTCGGCGTCGCCCTCCGCGGCGGCGCGTTCGGGCAGGACGCGGCGGAGCCACAGCGCGCCGCGCTCCTCCGCGCCGGGCTTGTCGAAGGCCACCTCCAGCGACAGCTCCGGCTTGTCCCCGGGCCGCACGTCGAAGGGCACCGTCAGGCTCTTGCCCACCGCCAACGCGGCGGGCTCCCCGTAGCGCCGGCCGCCCACCGTCAGCCCGGCGAAGTCCATCGCGCCCGCGCCCTTCTCACGATGCAAGGTCAGCACGTAACGCCCCGGCGCGCGCACCACCTTGGCCACGCCCACCGTTACCGGCCAGGTCTGCCGACCGGGCTTGGCGTCCTTGGGCCACCACCCGTAAGGGATGGCCACGGGCCCCTCGCCGCGGAGGCAGAGCAACCCCTGCGCCGCCAGGCCGAAGTGGGTCTCCGCGCCCAAGGCCAACACCTGCCGCAGGAGCGCGGTCATCTCCCCCGCCTTCGCGGGATCGTTCCGATAGAGCACATAACGCAGGAGCATCAGCCCCTGCCGCTGGTTCGCCGAGAGGTGCGCCTGCGGCTTGGCCTCCAACGCCTTGATGTAGGCCTCGCCGCCGGCCCAATCCTTGCGCTTGGCGAAGTCCTGCACCTTGTAGCACGCGTCGGAGGCCGGGTCGAAGGTCAGCGCCCACGCCCAGCCCGTCGCGTCCTTCGGGTCCGCCTTGCGGAGCGCGTCCCAAAGCCCCTTGCAGCGGCTCTGCGACTGCTTGGCGCCCAACTCCTCCGCGATCGGCAGCAACGTCCGCCCGATCGTCTCCGCGTCGCCCGAGCGGATGGCCCCCGCCACCGCCTCCGCGCGGGCGCGGCCGATGGCCACGAGGCCCGGGAGGGCGCGCGGGTCGCGCACCGCCTCGCGCAGGAGCACGCAGTTGCCGGCCTTGTCGAAGTAGGCCACCGCGGGGTAGGCGCGCGGCTCCAGGCGGATGGCCTTCTGCCGCTCCCACTGCGCCTTGGCGGCGTCGTCCACCACCTCCGGCGCGTCCACCACGGCCAAGGCCGCGCCGCCCGCCTGCGCCGCCACCGCGGGCTCGGCCCAGGCCGCGCGCAACGCCGCGCCCGCCTCGTCCCAATCGCTCCCCACATAGAGCGCTGCGGTCTGCGCCCAGGCGCACGCCGCCACCGCCCACGCGGCCGACATCACTGCGATCTTCTTCATGGTTTCACTCCACATCCACGCGGATATCCACGGATCGGTAATCCTTCAAGAAGGCGGCCGAGAGGCCGCTCACCCGGCGCACCTTCCGGCACGCCGCCAAAACCTGTCTGTCGAACGTCCCATCCCCGCTCGACTGCGCCACCGCGATCCCCTCCACCGCGCCCCCCGCGCCGAAGGTTACGCGCAGCACCGGCGCCCGCCCCGTGGGCGAGCCCTCCAACGTGTTCGCGCACGCCTCCCGGAAGGCCCGCGCGATCACCCCGTAGCAGCGCGACGCCTCGTTCGGCGGCGTCTGGTTCACGTTCCCCGGACGCGCCCCCGCCGCCAGCAGACGGCGGATCTCCGCCTCCGAGAGCTTCTTCGCCGTCGCCGCCTTCGTGCGATCCTTCCGCCCCGTCGTAACGGGGCCGATGCGCTTGCCGATCTTGATGTCCTTCGCCTGGACGTAGCGCGGCTTCGGCTTCGCGGCCGGCTTCGGCGGCTCGGCCCTCGGCTTCGGCGCCGGCTTCGGCGGCGCGGGCTCCGGCTCGGCCTTCGGCGGGGGCGGCGGGAGGGGCGCCGGGTCGGGTTTCGGGTCAGGCTTCGGCTCCGGCTTGGGAGGTTCCGGCTCCGGCTCGGCCACGTCGTTCGGCGCCTCCGCCAACACATCCGCCGCGTTCTCCTCCGTCACCACCAGGAACTCCACCGGCACGATCTCCTCCTTCGGCCCCCCCGCGCACCCACCCAGGGAGACCAAGGCAAGCGCCACGCAGATGACGGCGTTCGCCGCCACCGAGATCGCAATCGCCCGGCCCTTGCTCTGTTCCATAATCCCCATTATACCACACCCGCCGCCCCGCCAAGGCACACTTCGCCCTCCCCGCCGCCCCGCCTACCGACAGCCACACTTTGACCGCGCAATTGGAAGTTTGGAGGTTTGGATGCTTGGAGGCTTGGTCGCACACGCTCGGAGCATCAGCCGCCGACGCGAGGAGACTTAGCGGCTGACTCTCGGAGGATCGGCGGCTGAGTCTCGGAGAGGTAGCCGCTGAGTCTCGGTGGATCGGCGGCTGAGGCAGGGAGACTTGGCGGCCGAGGCTCGTTGGGGTGGCGGCCACGCCAGCGAGGCTGTCCTTCAGGTTCTTCCCGACCTTCAGGTCATTCAGGTTCTTTCCCGCCCCCGTGGCGTTCCTTCAGGCGCGTCCGCAGGACGCGCCCGGGGGTGCAGGGTGCCTTGCACCCTGCCGGGGGCCCCGGGGGCGGCGGCCTCGGCCTCATGCCCCGGCAGGCGACGCGCCACGTTGCCGGCCATGTTCAAGGCGTCGAAAGCCCAGGCCCGCTCCGCGCTCGCCAGGAAGGCCGCATAGGCCGTCGGCAGATCGCCGCGCCCGAAGGCCTCGTTGCCCTTGGCGAAATCCCCGTCCGTCGGCGGCTCCGCCGAGCCCAGAGGGTAACGCCCCGCCAGCCGCGGCAGGGCCTTGAGACGCGGCGTCGCGAACGTCGCCGCCGCCAGCAATCCCTCCCACGGGGCGCGGTCAATGGCCTCCGGCATCGGCCCCGCGGTGCGCCGCAGGGCGATCAGCGCCTCGACAGGCGCGCCCTCGGCCAGCAGCACCTCCTCCCGCAGGAGACGCGCCCGCGCCGCCTCGAAGGTCAGCCGCGGCACCTTGGCGGCCTCGCCCTCCGGCAAGGCGACGACGCAGACCCAGCAATCCCCCTCGCGTGCGCTGTGCACCGTGGTGAGGCCGGAGACCGTGGCAGAGAGGCCAAACCTGCCGCACAGGATGCGCTCCAATGCGCGGCAGGTTTCCGGTGGGAGTGCGTCGGGCCAAGCGATTGCCTCGCAGGCGATGGCGGCCATGAGATCGGTGGAGGCGTAGAGCCACGCCTGCGTTGGGGCCCTTCTGCCACGGATCCCCGCGAAAGTCGCCGGCCTGACCCGCGCCACGCCAAAGCGGTAACCGCCCTTCTTGACGTAGGCGGTGGCGAGGATCTCAGGCTTGGCCTGCGCGAAAATCTCCCCCGGGGTCGCCGCCATGGCGCACCCGGGGGCCAGTAACGTCAGGAGCAAGAGCTTAGATAGCGTTCGCATCGCCACGCGCGCCGCGGTTGAACTGGGGGGCGCTCACCCCGGTGCCTCGATTGGGGCGGGCGTTTGTGGTGGCCGGTTGGGCGGCGGCGCCCTCCTTGCTTTTCCAACCATCCCGGAGCGCTTTCCCGACAAGGGCCTGGGAGGGGCTCCACACGCAGACGGAACCATAGATGGTCTTCCCGCTCTGCGGGTGTTTTGCGTTCCAGGTGGTGTACTGGGTGATCCCGGAGAGCGTCATGGACTTGGCGTAGGTCTTTCGGAAGTCCTCCGCCGTGCTCTCATCGACGTAGACCTGTCCCATCCCTTCCAGATCCATCGTCTTCTCCGCCTCGTCGGTGGCGGCATTGAAGGCGACCTCCTCCTCGGCGAATGCGCGGATTTGCGTCTCCGCCATGAGCCGCGCGTTGTTCCGCGCCATGCGGATGCTCATGCCGGAGGAGGAGCGCGGCGCGCTCTGCCCATAGGAGACCAGGACCATCTCCCCGTGCTCATCCACCACGACTTGGGTGCCGAAGGTGTTCAGGAGTTTGGCCTTGTCGGAAGGGATCCGCTCCGCGAGCGGTTTGCCGGGCTCCGTAACAATCTGCCGCCCGGAGACCATCGCATCGGCCAATTCCGCCATTTTGGGGCTCCAGATGGCCACGACGCCGATTTCGACGCGCTCCGGGAGGACACACTCCACGGTGTAATAGGCCTGAAGCCCGCCGATGATGGCATTGGCCGCGGCCCGACGCGCGACGGAGAACTCTTCCTCGCCAATCACCTTCTTCGCCGCCGCGGCGGCCTGCGCCGCATTGCCTTCCGCGCGGGCGGCGTCGATGTCGTACCCTTCCTCCTTGAGCAGGTTGTCCAACTTCTTGTTGAGCAAGAGCATCATCTTGCCTCCCAAGGTGTCGGGCGGCATCTTGGCCATCGCCTCGGCCAACGCGACGTTGGGATCCGCGGCCGGGTCGGATTCCCCATACTGCCGGGATCGGATCTGTGCGCCAGTCTCCAACGCGACCGCGACCGTGCGGGCCATTTCGGCCTTCGCGTCAAGCATCGCGCGGTCGAAGGCCCGTGCGCGCGAGGCGCCGAAGGAGGGGTGCGTGATCGGCGCGGCCACGATGCCGATGCCCGTGGAGACCACAAAGACCGAGCCGTCGTCTTTCTTGTTCACGCCGGCATTGATAGCGGCGCCAAAGCCATTCTTGTCTTTGTCCTTGAGGAAGGCCTCGATGTCCGTCTGCGCGTCCGTCTCCGAATCGGCGACGGCGGCCGTGATCGGCGTGAGGGGCCAATCCTGCCCGCCCGGCTCGGCCTGGGCGAGCAGCGCGCCTGCGGACAAGGCCATCGCGGCCGCGAGAAGTGTGTGCTTCATGGTGTTTCTCCTTTGCGTTCAGAAGGTAAGGATGATCAGGTTGGGGGAGACCTCGACGGCCGTTGGGCAGGCCGGAACCTGCTTGCGCAGGAGCGAGAGGAAATCCTGGGGGTTCCCTTGGAGCGTCAGGCGGATGATGGCGGTGCTCTCGGCCACCGTGCCCCACGAGAAGGAGGCCGAAGAGGCGCCGGGCAGGTCGTTGATGACATCCGTGAGCGACTCCACCAGACGCATCTGCTCGCGGGTCTTCACGTTGGTGACCGCCAGACGCACGGTGCGCCCATTGTTGGCGATGTCGCTGACGGCCTGCTGCAAGCGTTGGTGGAGCGGGGTGGCGATCTCCTTGAGCGCCAACCGCAGGGTCTCACGCCGCCGATAGACCTCCGAACGCGCCGTGCTCGTCGCCCGCCCAGCATCGTTCTGCAAGACGAAGAGCTGGACGCCCGCAGGGTCGTAGCACGCCACCGTCAGATGCAGGCGCGTCCCCGCACGCCCGGTCCGGGAGTGCGTGAAGGCCTCATACTCGGGGACGACCTCCACCCGGTAGTCGGAGGTCTCGCGGTCGAGGCTGGTCCGAAGCGATTTGCCGATGAGGAAATCGGAGAGCTGGGCACGTGCGTCCCGATCCTGGGAGTCCACCCAGAAGATGGGATCCCCCATCGCCTTCAGCTTCCCACCCAAGTCGTCCACCAATTGGTCGCCGGAGACGACCTTGGCCGCGATGGCGACGCGCACCTGCCCCTCCTCCGCCTCCTTGGACAAGAGGCGATACTCCGAAACCAGACCCTGCGTGGTGGCATACGTTCTGGAGCGGATGGCATCGTCCGTGGCGGCATCGGCCGCGGTGATGGCCGTGCCGTTCACCTGAGCCACCGCGCTGCGGCAGGCCGCAGCGATGGCGGCCTCCTCCGTCGGGCCGACCCCGACGGCCCGGACCGTGCCGGGCGCCTCGCCGGCCTTCGCCGCGCCCAACGCGCCAGCCGCGTCCTTGGCGCGTTCGGAAAGCAACGCGATGGCGACGCACGCCCCCGCCTTTTCCTTGGTCAGCACAATGCGCGCCCCCCGCAACAGGGACTCGATCTCGCTCTTGGAATAGTGCGCCAAGAAAGAGACACCCTCGTAACGCGTCCCCTCCCCAGTCGTCACCGTGCGCTCCTTGGACTGGGAGACCTCCTCGGCCGAGAGCTGATTGGAGACGAACGCCGCCAGAGCCTTGCGCGCCTCCAGTTGCGCCTTGGCCCTGGCCTGCGCCTCCGTGAGGCCGACAAGCGGCACGCTCCCCTTCACCATGACCCATTCCCCGACCTCCGCATCGTGCCCGCGGGCGGATTCCAGGTCGCCGTTCAAGAGGCGCAACGCCTGTGCCTCCTCGTCGAAGGCCCGTGGCAACGCCTCGCCGACCACCGTCGCGTAGACGCGCATCGGCATGCCGCCATCGATTCTCAGGCGTGAGCCGCCCTCCATGGCCATCTCATCCACGTCCGAGCAGGCCGGGATTGTGCCGCCGCACGGCGCCACGCGCCCCTGGATTCCGGCCAAACACTCCGTGACCAACACGCCAAGCCGCTTGAGGGCCGCCGCCCTATCCGCCATCGAGACGCCCCCCACGCACAACGCGGCCAACGCCGCCCCGCACATCCACGCGCCGTACCCTTTCATCGCACCCTCCCTCAATCGTCCTCGGGGAAGACACCCAAGACGTTGTTCCGCCACAGCGGGTTGGCCGCCTCGCCCACGGAGACGGCGTTCAGCCCGTGCTCCCTGAAGCCCCTCGGGTTCGCCTTGAGCGCCGCGATCACCGTCTGCGCGAAAGGATCGTCCTCGTTGAACTTCCACAGATCCAGCTTCGTCCGGTCCGGACCGGGCTGGGCGTCGGCATAGGCGATTGGCACGGGGACGCCCTCGACCGTCGCATAGACGAGCATCTGCATCCCATCGGAGATGCCCTGGCGCGTGCCGTTCTCCATCACCATCGCCTTCGCGCTGAGACACGCGACGATTTTGCCGCCGCACGGGTTCTCGTTGGCGAGGATGTTGGCGATGCGGATAGCCCCCTGCGAGGCCAACTGCTGCACGATCCCACGCAACGCGCTCGAATCGCGCCAGTTGATCCCGGAGACGACGCGCCCCATGTTGTCCAGCCGCTGCTCCTCGCAGATGTCAAAAGGCGGCAGCGACGCGTCCTCCACGATGTTCCCCGTGGCGGCCTCCGTCAGCTTGAACGCCAGATCGCAGACCACGCGGATCTCCTTCGAGTAGGTGCCGGTGCGCTCGGAGATCGTCGACAGCTTGATGTTCCACTGCGCGAAGTGCGTGATCTCCGGCTGGTCGACCCGGTCGGCGATGCGGATGTCCCCATCCTCCTGGGCGTCGCGGAGCGCCGAATAGTCCGCATCCTCGACGTCCTGGATGGTGAAACGCTTGATCTTCGCGAGCTCCGACTGGATGCGCGCGCCCATGAAGCGCACGTCCTCCTCGGAGAAATACGACGACGAGGAAGCATAGACGTTCGCGCGAGGATTGACGCCGATGACCATGTGCTTCCACGAGGAACCGGAGAAGTTCCCCGGCATTCTGAACGGGCGGTCTTCGACCATCCTGCGCGACGCGATCACGCGATTCGGGCTCTCCTGCGCCTTCACGGGCAGGCGGGGCGCCACCGTGTGGCGGGTTGTCACGGAGGTATCCGCGCAACCGGCGACCAACGCGACAAGCAGGCCAACGCAAAGAATGCCAGGGATATTCATGCCTCGTCCCCCTTAGTTGGCGGCCGTCGCTCCGGCCTCGTTCGCGGCGCTCTCGGCCTTCTGCGCATCCAACTCCTTCAACGCCTGCTCCTCAAAACGGCTCAGCTTGAGCGACGCCTCCAGCTGCAACCCGATGCGCTTGAGCGACGCCATCGCCTCCTGGGCCTGAATCCCCTCGTCGGAGACCGCCTTGCCGAACTTCGCGAGCATGGCGGCCTTCGCGGCGGCCTCCGCGATCTTGCTCAGCTTGTCGCTGTTCTTCTGCTGCACGGCGGCGAACTGCTGCTGCAGCTCGACCAGGCGGGTGATGCGCTTGGCCAGCACCAGCAGGTAATTCTCCCGCTCGGCCTTGCTCATCGGCTTCACCTGGAACGCGTCCTTGTAGTACTGCGCCTTCCCTTCCGGGGTGAAGGTCTGCGTCTTGGCGAGCGTCTCAAAGAGCACCGCCTGGCTCTCGGGGTAATTCTCCGCCACCAACTTGGCCGTGCGCGCCACGGGATCCGCGCCCAAGTCCTCCCGATCCTTGTCCTTCTGGAACTGCACCACGATCGCCATGTCCTTCTGGACATCCTGCGTGGCCTGCATCATCGCGGTCGTGAACGTGGAGAACTTCGCCTGCGTCACACACTCGGCCTTCGCCTCGGCCTGCTTCTCCCCGGGCTTCTGGGCGAGCGCGACGACCTTCACCCCCTGCTCATCCGTGGCCCACATCAGATAAGAGGCCCACGACTTCTCCGCCTCACACGTCGAGATGGTGTTGAGCGCGCTGTTCAGCGACTCCACGGCCACGCCGGAAATCTGGTCGAAGAGCATATCCATCTCCTCGATCCCGATCTTGCTCGGCTTGCGCAGCTCATCGTCGTTCGCCAAGGCATAGGCCTCCGCGGTCTCGACCCAAGGCCCCGCATAGCGCTTATCCTCCTCGGACATCTCGGGGGCGCTCACGCACCCGGCCAGCAACGCGCACCCGGCCACCGCCAACACGCCAATCTTCATGCCAGTCTTCATGATCGTTTTCCTATTCCCCTGTGGAAGTGCCCAACGCGTTCGGGGAAAACACGGCGGGGCCGACGGGAACACCCCGACGGCTGAAAAGGATGGGAAAGCAGGCCGGACCGCGCCGAGACGGCGGGGCGGTCAGGCGCGGCGCGCCCGGTTGGGACGAAACTTAGCGGGAGGCAACTAGCAAGACGTACCCCCCCCCGCTTTGGGAGCGGGGAGCGCGTGAGCCCAAAGGGTCGCTCTTGCCATCGCGTGCTCCGTTTCCCTTCCGGTCATGGGCGCCGCGCGGGGGGAAGGGGCCCCTGCGGCCGGCTCGCGTCACGCGCCAAGGCTCAGACACAGCCCCTGGCGTCTCGCAAGATAAGGGTAATATAGCACTCCCCCGACACCTTGCGCAACCCCCTATCCGAGGTCGCCCACGACGCCCCACCAACCCGCCCTCCGCCCGCGAAGCCGCCGACCCGAGGAGACTTGGCGGCCGACCCGAGGTGGATCGGCGGCTGACTCTCAGAGAGGTAGCCGCGGAGTCTCGATGGATCGGCCGCCGAGTCTCGGTGGGGTGGCGGCCACGCCAGCGAGGCAGTCCTTCAGGTCCTTCCCGTCCTTCAGGTCCTTCAGGCCCTCCCCCCTCCGGCGTTCCCCGTGGTGCCGCGTGGCCGCCCTCGCCGCGTCAGGCGTCCTCGTCGAAGGCGGGGAGGGGGAGGTGGGCGTCGGGGGTGCCTTCGGGGATGGCGTCGACCCAGAGTTCGCCGAAGGGCGCCGTCTGCGTGACGGTTACATGGCGCAGGCGCAGCAACTCCAGGAGCGCGACGAAGGTAACGATGACCTCGCCTTTGGGGGCGTCGGGGGCGAAGAGGGTGTCGAAGCGGAGGTGGCGCGCCTGGGCGACGCGGCCGAGGATGGCGCGGATCTTGTCGGGGACGGACCAGCGGCGCATCTTGAGGTGGCCGAAGGAGACGGTCTCGCCGGCGCGGGCGAGGACGGCCTTGAAGGCGGCCAGGAGCGCGTCGACCCCCACGTCGCCCAGGCGCAGGGGCGGGGGGCCGGGGGGTGGGGGCGCGTCGTGGCGGCCGCGGGGGAAGGTCTCGCCGCGGAGGGCCTCGCGCACGGAGAGGTCGGCGGCGGTCTCCTTGCACCGTTTGTATTCGATGAGCTGGCGGACGAGGTCGAGGCGGGGGTCGGGGCCTTCCTCCTCCCCGTCCTCGTCGCCGGGCTGGGCCTCGCGGGGGAGGAGGGTGCGGCTCTTGATGAGCATGAGGGTGGCGGCCATGACGGCGAACTCGCCGGCGACGTTCACGTCGAGGGCGCGCCAGCGGGCGAGGTAGGCGAGGTATTGGTCGGTGATGCGGCCGATGGGGATGTCGAAGATGTCGACCTCCTCCTTCCGGATGAGGAAGAGGAGGAGGTCGAGGGGGCCCTCGAAGGCGTCGAGGCTGACCTTGTAGTCGTCGAAGAGGGGGAGGGTGGCGTCGGCCATCGGGCCTCACTCGAAAAGGTGCTCCCGCCGCATCGCGGCGCCGCAATAGGCGCAGGTGCGGCGGCGGGAGGTGGTGGTGCGGCCGCATTCGGGGCAACGGAGGGGGCGGGCGCCGATCTTGCCGTCCTCGCGTCCGTCGCGGCGGTCGATCTCGCGCATCCGGGCCAGGAGCGCCTCCTCGGTGAGGCCGAGCTTCTCGGCAAGGAGCTCCCAGAGGGCCTGACAGAGGAGGGTTTGGCGGTCGAGGCGGCGGCGGAGGCGGTCGAGGTCGGACTGTGCGGCTTCGAGGCTGCTTTGCTTGGCCTCGGCGGCGGCCTCGGCCTGGCTGATGCGCTTCTCCTGGTGGAGCTCCCAGAGGATTTCGACGAGGCTCATGGCGGCGGCTCCGCGCTTAGTGGGCGCGCGTCTCGTAACGCACGGGGAGGTCGCCGGCGGAGAAGCCGATGCGGACGCCGCAGGTGCCCTCGGGGATGGCCCAGGCGCCCTTGGCCTCGCTCCAATAGCGGAAGTCCTCGGGCTTGAGGGTGAAGGCGACGGTCCGTTCCTCGCCGGGGGCGAGGGTAACGCTCTTGAAGGCCGCGAGCTCCTTCTCGGGCATGGGCTGCCCCTCGCTCTCGGGCTTGGAGACGTAGCACTGGACGACGGCGCGGCCGGCGCGCTTGCCCACGTTGCGCACCTTCACGGCGTAGTTGCCGCCCTGTGCGCCGGCGGGCTCGATGGCGAAGTCGGTGTAGGTGAGGCCGAAGCCGAAGGGCCAGCGCGGCGTCTTGCCGAAGCGGTCGAAGCCGCGATAGCCCACCCAG
Organism: uncultured Lentisphaeraceae bacterium; assembly: GCA_949288955.1. Lineage (GTDB taxonomy): Bacteria > Verrucomicrobiota > Kiritimatiellia > RFP12 > DVOR01 > Spyradenecus. The sequence continues at coordinate 17,764 of CASEMS010000016.1, read as the reverse complement.
ATGCCGTCGTGGTAGAACTCACGGGCGATGAGGGGCTTGGGGAGCGGTTTGCCGTCCACGCCGGTGAGGAGACCGGGATAGGTGATGCCTTCGCCGAGGCTGTGGCAGTGCCAGTCCTCCAACCGCTTGCCCCAGGTGTAGGGGAGGCGGCCGCCGGGGGCGGCGTCGCCGAAGATGAGGTCGGCCAACGCCAGGCCGCCCTCGCCGCCGGCGTACCAGGTAACCAGCAGGGCGGGCACGTCGTCGATCCACTCCTCGACGGAGACGGGGGCGCCGGTGGTGAGGGCGACGACGACGTTGGGGTTCGCGGCGGCCACCTTGCGGATCAGCTCGGCCTGCGGGCCTTTGAGCCCGAGGTCTGGCTTGTCGGAGGGGTAGATGTTGGCCCACCCCGGCGCCTCGCGGTCGAGGCTATGGTCTAACCCGCCGCAGAAGACGACGAGGTCGGCCTGCTTGGCGGCCTCGACGGGGTCCATCGCGGGCATCCCCGGCACGGAGATGGCGTCCTTGCGGCCTTGGTTCTCGAAGCGGAAACCGGGGGCGCAGAGGACGCGCTCGCGCCCGAAGCGCTCCACGAAGGCCGCCAGCGGGGTTATCTCGCGGTCGGTGTGGACGGCGCCCGCGCCGCCGCGCCGATGGACGTGGCTGCCGTCGATCATCGAGTGATACTGGTCTGCGTTGGGGCCGATGACCGCGATTTTGCGGATGGCCTTCTCGTCGCGCGGCAGAAAGGCCTTGTCGTTCTTCAGCAACACGGCGCCCTCGCACGCCACGCGGCGGGCGAAGGCGCGGTGCTCGGGCGAATGGACACTCCGCTCGCAGGCGGCCTGCTCAGCCTTGTCGGCCTCGGTGGCGAGGTCGAAGGCGCCCATGCGAAAGAGGTTGCGCAGGTTGCGGCGGGTGGCCTCCTCGGCGCGCTTGGCGTCGATGACGCCTTTGCGCACCTGCTCGGCCTCCCAGGCGTCGCGCTTCGGGTTCACCTTCACGCCGGACTCGATGGTCGCGCCGCCGTTGATGGCCTTCACCGTGTCATGCCACGCGCCCCAGTCGGAATAGATGGCGCCGTCGAAACCAAAGGAGGTGAGCAGGTCGTTGAGGTAGGCGTTGTGCGAGCACCATTGGCCGCGCACGGCGTTGTAGCCGCCCATGATGGCCCAGCACTTCCCCTCCCTCACCGCAATCTCGAAGGGGCGGGCGTAAATCTCGCGCAACGCGCGCTCGGGGCAGTCCACGCTGATGACGGTGCGCGCCCACTCTTGGTCGTTCAGCACCCAGTGCTTCACGCAGGCCGAGACTTTGACGGACTGGAGGCCGCGGCAAATCGCCGCCGCCATCTTGCCCGAGAGGAGCGGATCCTCGCCGAAGTACTCGAAGTTGCGCCCCCCAAGCGGTGTGCGGGCGATGTTCACCCCCGGCCCCAACAGCATCCGCGCCGGCACCTCGCCCACCGAGTACGCGCCGCGCGTCTCGCGCCCCAGCACCCGGCCGATCTCCTCCACCAACGCCTCGTCCCATGTCGCCGCATAGGCGATGGCCGTGGGGAAGTAGGTAACGGGCCGCTTATAGTCCGTGCGCGGGCCGTTCGGGCCGTCGAGCGTGCGGATCTCCGGCAGGCCGACGCGCGGGAGCAGGCCCGAGCTCATGCCGCCGCAGGCGTGGCGCAGACGTGCCTTCTCCTCCTCGGAGGCGCGCCCTCGACGCGCGCGGAGGCCTCCACGCGCGAGACCGTGCCCGTGGCCATGCCCTGCGCCAACAGCGCACCCGGGAGCATCGCCGCCAACAAGAGAGATGTCGTCTTCATACCATTAGTATAACAACTCCCCCGCCATCTGGGAAGCATTGGCCGACAAAGGGGAACCGCAGATTGCGCGGATTGGGGCGGATTGGGGGTCGGCTACCGCCGACAGGACTGCCAGGGGGGAGATCACCAAGGGCACGAAGGGGGGCACGGAGAAGCACGAAGCACAACGGGGAAGAAATCACAACGGGCACAAAGGGCACAAAGGGGGGCGCGGGCGTGGCCCGCGCAGGACGACGCGGGGAGACCACGAAACATGGCGGGGGACTCATTTGGGCAGCGCGGGAGGCGAGGGCGGTAGGGAGCGGTCAGCGGGCAAAGCCCGCAGAGCGACCGGCGGAGCCCGCAAGCCTCCCGCGCCCCCTTGCGTCTTTGCGGTCAAAGCCCCCCAAGCCTCCAAGCCTCCAAACTTCCAAGCCTCCCCATCATGCCCGCAAGCCTCCCGCGCAACCTTGCGTCTTTGCGGTTGCCCCAAGGAGGATCGGCGGCTGACCCGAAGTGGATCGGCGGCTGAGCCAGGGTGGATCGGCGGCTGAGTCGGGGTGGATCGGCGGCTGAGCCCATCCCACACAGCCCGCGGCCAAAAAAACGTTTGCAGGCGGGGGCGGGTTATGCTATCCTATCCCCATTCTTTTTGGCGCGATAGCCAAGCGGCTAGGCAGAGGACTGCAAATCCTTTTAGACCGGTTCGACTCCGATTCGCGCCTCCATCTTGCGGGCCTTGGGCGACCAAGGCCCGTTTTTTGTTATCCTACCCACCTATGAAGAGGGAACGTTTGGAGAAGGGTTGGCTGTGGGCGCGCCGGGGCTTGGCCTTGGCGGTGCTGGGGACGGTCACGTGGCTGTCGCTGGCGGACGGGGAGAGCCTGCGCACGGAGGTCGAGGCGCCGTGGTTCTGGGGGTTGGTGCGGGCCTTGGGGGTGCCGGCGGACAAGGCGGCGCACGCGGCGATGTATTTTGGGCTTTGCGGGACGCTCTGGATGGCGTTGCCGGGGCGGGTGCGCGGGGTGCCTTCGCCGTGGTGGGCCTTCGGCGCGGCGGTGGCGTGGGGGGCGCTGATGGAGTGCGGGCAGTGGGCCGTGACGGCGTTGGGGTGGGCCTGCCGCAGCTTCGATCTCCGGGACATGGCGGCCAACGCCTGCGGCGCGGCGGTGGCGGCGGCGGTCTGCGGCGCGCTCATGATGGCGTGGGCCTTGGCGCGGAGGCGGTGGGCGCGGCGATGAGGTTGGCCTATTGGACGATCTTCCCGAACGTTCACCAGCGGGCGCTGATCGACGCGCTCCGCGCGGCGGGGCACGACGTGGAGGTCTGCTACTACGGCCATTACGACGCCTACCGCGCGCGATTGGGTTGGGTGGAGCCCGCCACGCTCCACCCGCAGGAACGCCGCGTCCGCACCCTCCGCGCCGCGCGCGCGGCCATCCCCGACTATGATTCGCGCACCCTGGGCGGCTATTCGCATCCCGTCTTCTGGGCCAACGCCCTGCGCTGCGCGCTGCGCCGTCAGCCGTGGGCGCTCATCGCCGAGAAGAGCCAGGGGCGCGCCCGCTCGTGGCCGGTGCGCCGCCTCTTCGGCGCGCTCGTCAACCGCTCGGCGGTCGCCGCCTTCGGTCTGGGGCCCGAGGCGGTGGACGATCTGGCGCGTGGGTGGGGGATCCGCCGGAGCAAGTTGGCCGGCTTCGCCTACGCCACGCCGGGGACGCCCGCCGCGCCGCGTCCGCACGCGGGCTTCCGCTTCGTCTTCGCCGGGGCGCTGACGCGCCGGAAGGCGGCCGACCTCCTGGCCCGCGCCTGGGCGGCCTACGCGCCCGCCCACCCCGAGGCCACGTTGCGCCTGGTGGGGGCGGGGCCGCTGGAAGGGTGCTTTGAGGGGCTCCCGCGCGTGGAGCGGTGGGGCGTCTGCCCGCCCGAGCGGATCGACGAGGCCCTGGCCGACTGCGACTGCGGCATCCTGCCGAGCCGCTTCGACGGTTGGGGCATGGTGGTGGCCGAGTATGCCCGCGCGGGGCTGACGCTCATCGCCACGCAGACCTGCGGCGCGGCCGAGCCGCTCATCCGCCCCGGGCGCAACGGCTTCATCGTGCCGCCCGGCGACGTCCCCGCCCTCATCCAGGCCTTGGAGGACGCGCCCGCGCTCCGCGCCGACGCCGCCCCCCTCGCGGCCACCGCGCCCGACCGTCTGGCCGACGCGCTCGTCCGCCGTCTGAAAGGCTTTGGGGAGGTGTGGGTGCCGCCGCGCCACCACCTCCACGTCGCGGCCGGTTGCTGGGCGGCGGGCGGCGGGCTCTCGGAGTCGTTGGCGGAGACGGCGTTGGCGCAGGCGCGGCAGGGGCTGCGCGTTACGCTCGCCTTCCTGGGCGGCCAGCCGGAGCATCCCTTGGTGCGGGCGTGCCGCCGCGCGGGGGTGACGGTCTGGGTCTTCCCGCGGAGCCGCCCGAACGCGCTCTACCACTCCCGGGCGATGGCCCGCGCCCTGCCGCGTCTGGTGCGCCGCGCCACGCAGGTGCACGTCCACGGCTGCTGGACCTTCCCCGTCTGGGCGGCGGCGGGATGGGCGCGGTGGCTGAGCGTGCCCTTGGTCTGCTCGCCCTGCGGGAGCCTCGGGCCGGCCTCGCTGGCCAAGGGGCGCCTCCGCAAAACCCTCGCCTGGTGGTGCTTCGACCGCCGCAACCTCCTGGGCGCGGCCTGGCTGCGCGCGAAGTCACAGGCCGAGGCGCAATGGCTCCACGACGCGCTGGGGCGGCGTTGCCCGCCCATCCGCGTCATCCCCAACGGCGTGGACGCCGCGCTCCTCGACGCCGCGCCCGACCTCCCCCGCACAAAGACCTTCCTTTACTTGGGGCGGCTCCACCCGATCAAGGGACTCGACCTCCTTGGCGAGGCGTGGGCGCGAAGCGGGTTGGCGGCGGAAGGCTGGCGGTTGGTCGTCGCCGGCCCGGCCGACGGCGCGTCGCCGCCGAGCGGCCCCGGCATCGACTGCCCCGGCCCGCTCGCGGGGGAGGCGAAAGCGCGCGCCCTGAAGGCCGCCGCCTGCCTGGTCCTCCCCACCCGCAGCGAGAACTTTGGCCTTGTCGTGGCCGAGGCGCTCTGGTGCCGCACGCCCGTCATCTGCACGCGCGGCGCCCCCTGGCCGGAGCTCGGCGACTTCTGGGTCGACGTCTCCGCCGACGCCCTCGCCGACGCCCTGCGCCGCTTCGCCGCCCTCCCCCCCGAGGCGCGCGAGGCCCGCTTCGCCCCGCTCTTCGCCTCCGCCCGCGCCCGCTTCGCCTGGCCCCTGTTGGCGCTCGCCTTGGCCGAAGGCTGAGGGCTGTGCGCGGGCACAAAAAAAGGCGGCGGGACTGCCCGCCGCCTGACTGTTCCGATCGCGCGCTCACTCCGCCGGGGCGAAGTCGGCCTTGCCGACGCCGCAGGTGGGGCACACCCAGTCGTCGGGGAGCTGCTCGAAGGGGATGCCGTCGTTCTCGGCGGGGTCGTAGACGTAGCCGCACACTTGGCAGACGTATTTCATGCTTCGGTTCCTTTCGGTTGAGGTTGACGCGGAGATGATAGCACATCCGTCAGCGTGAGGCGCGCCGGGAGAGGACAAGGTAGGCGGCGGGGATGAAGTAGAGCGCCATGAGGGAGGAGAGGATAATGCCGCCCACCGAGCCGATGCCGATGGAGGCGCGGAGCTCGGAGCCCAGCCCGGCGCCGGTGGCCATGGGGAGCATCCCGAAGAGCGCGGCGACGCAGCTCATGAGGATGGGGCGGAACTTGCGCTTGGCGGCGCGGATGAGGGCGATGTGCTTGGGTGCGCCGGTGGCGCGGCGGATGATGTTGATCTCGTCGATCAGGAGGATGGCGGCGTTGACGACGACGCCCACGAGCATGACGCCGGCGAGGAGGCCGAACATGGAGAGGCTCTCATCGGTCAGCCAGAGGGCGAGGTAGAGCCCAAGGTAGGAGAAGGGCACCGTGAGCAGGATGATGAAGGGCTGCGTCCAGGACTCCATCATGGCGCAGAGGAGCAGGTAGGTGAGGACGATGGCGACGAAGGAGACGGTGGCGAACTCGGCGAAGGTCTCGTTCATCTTCTCGGCCATGCCGCCGATGGTGGCGGAGCAGCCGGGCGGGAGGTTCGCACGGATGGCCTCGGCCTGGTGGGCGAGGGCGGTGCCCATGCCGTGGCCGCGGGCGGCGTTGGCGTAGAGGACGACGGTGCGGGACTTGTCGTAGCGGTTGATGATGGTGGGTTGGAGGCCCTCGCGGAGCTCGGCGACGGCGCCGATGGGGGTGGGGAGGCCGTCGGGGCCGGGGAGGTCGAGCGCGGGGAGTTGGGCCTCGCCGTCGATCTGCTTGTAGCGGACGCGGATGTCGTAGGAGCGGTCGCCGCGCTTGTAGACGGTCTGTTCGAGGCCCGCGACGTCGGCGCGAAGGGCTTGGCCGAGGGTGGCGGCGGGAAGGCCGAGGTCGTGGAGGACGGCGCGGTCGGGGAGGAAGCGGACCTCGGGGCGGCCGGGGCGGATGGAGGAGGCGACGTCGGTATTGACGGGGTCGGCGGCGAAGGCCTTGGCCATCCTGAGCCCGGCCTGATCCAGGACGTCGAGGTCGGGGCCCTTGACGTATTGGGCGATGTCCTGGCTGGCGCCGCCGGCGGCGGAGGGGATGAGCACGGAATAGATGCAGTCCGGCTCGTCGGCGAGGCGGGCGCGAAGGCGGGCGCGGATGGCGCCGATGGGGTCGTCGGGGCGCTCGGTCATGGGGGTGAGGCGGAGGTTGACCTCGGCGAGGTAGGGGCCTTCGGAGACGGTGCCCATCTGGCCTTGGACCTTGCCGCAGTTGATGTTGGTGTGGGTGACGGCGGTCTCGTCGGCAAGGAGGCGGCGGGCGATGGCGGTGGTGCGCTCGATGCAGCGGCGGAGGTTGCAGTCGGCGGGATATTCGAGGCGGATGGTAACATCGCCTTGGTCGATCTCGGGGACGAAGTCCATCTCGACGCGGGAGGGAAAGTAGGCGAAACCCAGGACGGTGAGGCCGGTGGCGATGCCGAGGAAGGCCCACGGCGCGCGGGCGACCCATTTGACGGAGCGGACGTAGGCGCGCTCCAGACGCTTGTAGAACCAGGCCCAGGGGCGGAGAAGCCAGGCCAGCGCGGGGTTGAGCCACCGCTCGCCCCAGTGCGTGGTAACCATCGCCAGGATGGGCGTGAGCGTGAAGGAGATGAGCAGCGAGGCGAAGGTCGCCACCGTCACCACCACCGCGAAGGGCGAAAGGAACTTGCCCGCCAGCGAGGACATCGTGGCGATGGGGAGGAAGACGACCACGTTGGTGAGGGCCGAGGCCGCGACCGCCAGGGCGACGTAGCTGGTGGCGGAGGCGACGACGGGGCCGACCTCGTAGCGGGTGCCGCGGCGCTTGGCGAACTCCGCGCCGATGTTCTCCAGCACGACGATGGAGTTGGCCACCAAAATGCCCACCGAGATGCCCACCGCGCACATGGTGATGATGTTGAAGGTGTAGCCAAAGAGGGGGAAGACGCCCGCGGTAACAAGCATGGTGACGGGGATGGAGACGAAGGCTGCGAAGGCGGTCCGCACGTCGGCCAGGAAGAGGAGGAGGACGAGGCCGGTAAGGAGGACGCCCTGCCAGACGGAGACGAAGCCGTCGCGCACGGTGGCGTTGATGTAGGAGCCGTCGTCGCGGAACCAGACCAGCTCCATGCCGCCGGGGAGGGTGCCTTCGAGCGCCTGGGCGGCGCGCGCGACGGCGGCGACGACCTGGGTGCCGTTGGCGTCGCCCTTCTTGGTGACCTTCATGGTTACGCACGGCTCGCCGTCGTAGAAGGAGCGGGAGGTTACGCGCTCGGTGCCGAAGCGGAAGTCGGCGACGTCGCGGAGGTAGACGCGCTGGCCTTGGACAACGCCCACCTGGATGTCGCCCAACGCCTCGGGCACGTCGGCCTCGCCATCGAAGGTCAGGGAGATCTCGCGGCCGGCGGCGTCGATCTGGCCCATGGGGATCTTGGTGTTGCCTTGGCCGACGGCTTGGACGACGTCGGCCATGGAGAGGCCCCGGCCGGCGAGCTTGCCGCGGTCGACCTCCACGAGCACCTCGCGCTCCATGCCGCCGATGAGGTCGACGCTCGCGACGCCGGCGAGGGAGGAGAAGCGGTCGCTCAGCGTGTCGTCGGCGTAGTCGTAGAGCTCGTCGACGAAGGCCTCGGTCTGCTCGGGGGTGGCCCCTGCGAGGGTGTCGCCCTTGGCCTTGAGCACCATGGTAACGACGGGGGTGGCGTTGATGTCGTACTTGAGGATCTCGGGCTCCTCGGCGTCCTCGGGCAGCTCGTCGAGGATGAGGTCGATCTTCTCGCGGACGTCGGTGGCGGCGACGTCGACGTCGCGGTCAAGCTCGAACTCGATGAGCACCTGGGTGAAATTGTTGAGGCAGGTGGAGGAGATATGCTTGATGCCCTCCACCTGCGAGATGGCATCCTCGATCTTGCGGGTGATGGAGGTCTCGATCTCGTCGGGCGAGGCGCCGGAGTAGGTGACGGAGATGGTAACGTAGGGGACGTCGACCGTCGGGAGCAGGTCGTTGCCCAGGTTGCGGAGGGACATCACGCCCAGGAAGGAGAGCATGATGATGAGCACGCTCATCGCGATGGGGCGTCTGACGGATGCGTCTGCGAGGAACATGGGCGCCTCCCTTCCGTCACTCCACGGCCTGCACGGCGTCGCCGGGGTTCAGCAGAAGCATCCCCTCGGCCACGACGCGCTTGCCCTCGAAGGCCTCGGGGTTGAGGATCTCGACCATGCCGCCGGCGGAGGCGCCGCGCTTGGCCTCCACCGCCACGACCACGCCGTCATCCCCCACCACGAAGGCCACCTCCCGCCCGCCGCGCAGGGCCACCGCCCCCGCGGGCAGACCGAAGCCCGTGCGCCGCGCGAAGACGATGCGCGCGCCGCAGAGCATCCCCGGCGCCACGGCGGGGTCGGGCTTGGTAACGGCGCGCAACTCGAAGGTGCGCGTCAGCGGGTTGACGGTGGGGGCCTTGTAGGTTACCGGCAGCTCCTGCCCGAAGTCCGCCGCCACCAACGTCTTGCCCACCGCCACATCGGCGTAGCGGTCGGCGGTGAGGGTGAGGCAGAGCTCGCGGACGCGCGGATCGTCGAGCATGAAGATGGGGGTGCCCGCGCCAACATAGTCCCCGCGGTCCTGCAACTTCTGCGTGATGACGCCATCGAAGGGCGCCAGCCCGCGCGAGTCAGCCAGGTTCTTCTCGGCGATGCGCAGGGCGGTGGCCGCCTGGAGGATCTTGGCATCGGCGGTGGCGACGGCGGCCTTGGCGCGGGCGAGCGCGGCGGCGGCGGAGCGCAGCTGCAACTCGGCCTTCTCCCAGGCGTCCTTGGTGACGGAGCGCGACTCGTTGTAGAGGCGGCGGAAGCGCGTGGCGTCGGTCTCCGCCTTGGCGTGGGCGGCCTCCGCCTCCGCCTGCGCGGCGAGGGCCTCCTCCCGCGCGGCCCGGGCGACGGCCTGGTCGTCCTTCGCGATGGCCACCTGGTTCTCCAGATTCACGCGATCCACCTGGAAGAGCGGCTGCCCGGCCTTCACCACGTCGCCCTCATCGGCGAGCACCTCGTCCACCGTCCCAGGCAGACGCGAGGCGACGGCGGCGGTGAACTTCGTGCGGACGCTGCCCTGCACCACCGCCGCGTCCTCGAAGGTCAGCCCCGGCGTCAGCGCGCACACACGCACCCGCGGGCGGCTCTCCGTCCGCGGCGCCGCCTCTTCCTTCGCGCAGCCGGCCAACGCCGCCGCGACCACGATCCATGCCCACTGCCTCATTCCTGCACCTCCGAATCCTCCCCCTCCAGCACCTTCCCCCACCCCAGACCGACCGTGTCCCGGAAGACGAACTCCGCCAAGGCGTCCGCGTACTCCGAGGCCACCGCGTCGATCCGCGCCTGCTCCAACGCGGAGAACTTGTCGAGCACCTCCGAGAGCGTCTCTTGGTCGCTCTCATACCGCGCCCGCGTCTCGGCGTAGTCCACCTCGGCGGCCTCGCGGGCGGCGGTGGCGACGGCCCGCAGCTCCCGCGCCTGGCGCCAGTTCGTCCACGCCTGCCACACCGAGACCATCAACGTGGCGGCCGCGTCCTCGCGCAGGGCGTAGGCGGCCCGCTCCCGCGCCCGCGCCGCCTGGTAATCGGCGATGGAGCGTAGCCCGTCGAAGACGCTCATCACCCCGCCGATGCCGCCGGTCAGATAGCTGTGCGGCGTGACGAAGTCGCTCCCCGCGTAGGCCCTGCCGCCGGTCACCGAGAGCGTCGGCAGGAAATGCGCCAGCGCCGCCAACGCCTCCACCTTGCGCAAGGCGATGGCGAGGTCGCCGGCCCACATCTCCCTGCGGGCCACGAGGGCCGTCCACAGCCACTCCTCCAAAGGCAGGGCCAACGCCGCCTCCCGCCCCAGCGGCGCCCACCCCCCATCCTCGCCCATCACCCCCCACGGCAACGCCCGCACCGCCAACAGGCTCTCGCCGTCGAGCGGCGGCGCGGCCTCCGAGAGCGGGTGCAGATTCAGCAGATCCAGCAGGTTCGCCTTCGCCGCGAAGGCGTTGTCCCGCGCCACCCGCGCGTTGTAACGGTCATTCTCGTGGAAGGCCCGCGCCCGCGCCGCCTCCCCCCGCAGCGCCAACCCCTCGGCCTCCAACGCGCCGATCTGGCGCACCAACTCGGCGGAGGCCTCCGCCTGCGCGTCGTAGGCCGCGATGGTGCGGGCGGCGACGGCGGCCTGATAGAAGAGCGTCGCCACCTGCACGTCGAGCATCTCCTCGTTGCGCGCCGCCGTGAGCGCCTGCAAATCCGCGCCGCGCCGCGCCGCCAACCACAGCAACCAGGCGTTCGGGGCGAAGACCGGCTGGCTGATGGTCAGCGCCGACTGCGTCACCCACTTATCCTGCATCTGCACCGAGAGGCCCAGCGCGGGCACGTTCGTCCGCAGCGTCTTGTCCGTGCCCGAGCGCTGGTAGCTCCACTCCACCTGCGGCAGGAAGGCCGAGAAGGCCGCCGTGCCCTGGATCCGCGCCAGGCTCGCGTCCAACCGCGCCTGCGTCAGCTTCAACGTCCGCTCCCGCGCCCACGCCCGGCACTCCGGCAACGTCAGCGGCGCCGTGCGCCCCCCGAAGAAGTCCGCCGTCTCCTCCGCCTTCCCCACCTGATAGGCCCGCGCCGCCTCCAAACGCTCATCCAGGCCCGGCGCGCACCCCGCGCACCACGCCGCCGCCACGCCCAACCACAGCCACGGCCTCATGGCGTCCCCTCCTTCGGCACGAAGGCGATGCCCTTGTTCAGCTCCTTGATGAAGGCCGGCGCGATGCGCACCCGCGGCTTCAGCACATTCCCCTTGGCCGGGTCCGGCCGCCCCCCCTCCTCGAAGGTGCCCGAGATGGAGAGCTGCATCGTGAAAAGGTTCTGGAACGCCACGCTGTCCCCCCGCCGCAGGATCTCCTTCACCGCGTCATGCACCACCTGCTGCACGAACAGCACCGTCGCCGCGCTCAGCAACGGCTCCCGCGCCGCCACATACGCCGCCAGCTCCTCCTGCGAATAGGTCTTGCGCGTCACCGGGTGCGCGCACCACTGCCGCCGCCCCCGCGCGTCCGGCGGCGTCGGGTGGACGATGTACTGCACGCCCTCAGGGGCCTTGGCATCCTCGCGTTCCATGGCAGACCTCCAATGTTCGCCCCCAGTATAGCCCACCCCCGCGCCCCCGTCAACCCCCTTTTCCGCCAAGACCCGCTCTAAGCACACCCGCGACGCGCACAACGCCGCCACGAGACCCGCTCTAAGCCGTCCCCACCCCCGCACGCCGCCGGGCGGGGGGCCGCTTGCATTTCTCCCCTGGGATGTGGTATGTTACGTGCTTCATGGAAGGGGAAGCGGCCCACGGACGGGCCCCCCGGGACAGTCTTTAGAAAGCAAGGACACATCATGCCGAACATCAAGAGCGCCGCCAAGCGCGTCAAAACCGCCGCCAAGGCCAACCTCCGCAACCGCTCGGTGAAGAGCGAGCTGCTGACCTACCGCAAGAAGATGGAGGCCTCGATCGCCTCGGGCGACAAGACCGCCGCCTTCGCCGCCGTCTCCGTCTACGCCTCCAAGCTGGACAAGGCCGCCAAGAAGGGCGTCATCAAGCACAACACCGCCGACCGCAAAAAGTCGCGCTCCGCCCAAGCCTACGCCAAGATGGCCTAAGGCCGGCCCCCTCCTCCCGGGCGATTCCCCATCGGGCGCGCGACCCTCGCGCCCGATGGCTTCTTTTTGCCCATCCCATCAGCCCCCGGCCCCCGCCGGGGGCTTTTTTTTTGCGCCCCGCCCCCCAAACACGCGAACCCAAAGCCCCGGCGCCCCGGCGCCTCGGCGGCTGACCCACTTCGGCTCAGCCGCTGACCCAAGGTGAGTCAGCCGCCGATCCAAAGCCGATCAGCCGCTGACCCAAGGAGACTCAGCCGCCGAGCCTCCTTGGGGAGACCGCAAAGACGCAAGGTGGCGCGGGAGGCTTGCGGGCTCCGCCGGTCGCTCTGCGGGCTTCGCCCGCTGACCGCTCCCTACCGCCCTCGCCTCCCACGCTGCCCAAGTGAGTCCCCCCGCCCTGCTGTGCCTGTCGGGCGTTCTGGCAGTCCTGCGCGGGCCACGCCCGCGCCCCGTTGTGCCCTTTGTGCCCGTTGTGATTGTCCCCGTCGTGCTTCGTGCGCCTCCGTGTCCCCCTTCGTGCTCTCCGTGGTCTCCCTCCTGGCAGTCCTGTCGGCGGTAGCCGACCCCCAATCCGCCCCAATCCGCGCAATCTGCGGTTCCCCTCGCCGTCCATCCAGTCCTGCGCGGGCCACGCCCGCGCCCCCTTTGTGCCCGTTGTGTTCTTTGTGATTGTATCCCCCGTCGTGCTTCGTGCGCCTCCGTGTCCCCCTTCGTGGCCTTTGTGATCCCCCCCTTCGCGTGCCGGGCGCGTCAGCTGTCCTGGCGATATGGTATACTGTCAGGCCAAGAGAAAGGGACTGCGATGGATTTGCGCTTTTACAATTCGATGACGCGGCAGGTCGAGCCGTTCACGACCTTGGCGCCGGGCAAGGTGGGGATGTACACCTGCGGGCCGACGGTCTACAACTTCGCGCACATCGGCAACTTCCGCGCCTACCTTTTCGAGGATCTCCTGCGGCGGACGTTGGAGTTCGCGGGTTATGAGGTGCGCCAGGTGATGAACCTGACGGACGTGGACGACAAGACGATCCGCGGCTCGCGGCAGGCGGGCGTGCCGCTCAGGGACTACACGCGGCCCTACATCGCGGCCTTCTTCGAGGATCTCAAGGCGCTGAACGTGGAGCCGGCGGCGGTCTATCCCGCGGCAACCGACCACATCCCGGAGATGGAGGCGCTCATCCAGGCGCTTTTCGACCGGGGCATCGCCTACAAGAGCGAGGATGGCTCGGTCTATTTCAGCGTGGACCGCTTCCCGGGCTACGGCCGGTTGGCGCACCTCGACCGCTCGGCCCTGCGCAGCGGCGTGCGGATCGACGCCGATGAGTACGACAAGGAGGGGGTGGGCGACTTCGCCCTCTGGAAGGCGTGGGATGAGCGGGACGGTGACGTGGCCTGGGACGCGCCCTGGGGCCGCGGCCGCCCGGGGTGGCACCTGGAGTGCTCGGCCATGAGCATGAAGTATCTGGGCGAGAGCTTCGACCTGCACACCGGCGGCATCGACAACCTCTTCCCCCACCATGAGAACGAGATCGCCCAGGCCGAGGCCGTGACAGGCAAGCCTTTCGTCCGGACGTGGATGCACTGCGCCCACCTGCGGGTGGACGGCCAGAAGATGTCCAAGTCGCTCGGCAACTTCCACACGCTCCGCGACCTGCTGGCCAAGGGCTGGTCGGGCCGCGAGGTGCGCTACGTCCTCCTCGGCGCGCAGTACCGCCAGCCGCTCAACTTCACCTTCGAGGCCCTCGCCGCCGCCCGCACCGCGCTCGCCCGCGTGGATGAGTGCGTGGACGCGCTGACGGCGCGCGCGGCGCAGCCCGGCGCGGATGACGGCGCGCGCGCGCCCTCGCACCTCGCCGCCTTCGCCGACGCGCTGGCCGACGACCTGAACGCCCCGGAGGCCTACGCCGCCCTCTTCGCCGTGGTGCGCGACGCGAACAAGGCCCTCGGCGCGGGCCTCCCCCCCGCCGGCGCGCAGGCCGCGCTCGACGAGCTGCGGGCGATGGACCGCGTCCTCGGCTTCGTCTTCTTCGGCCGCGCCGCGCGCGCCGAGGTGCCCGCCGACGTCCAGGCCCTCGCCGACGCCCGCGCCAAGGCCCGCGCCGCCAAGGATTGGGCCGAGAGCGACCGTCTGCGCGACGCGCTCGCCGCCAAGGGCTGGCAAGTGCGCGACGGGAAGGACGGCCAAACCCTCAAACCTCTGGCGCAGTGATGGCGCGCGGGCGCTTCGTTTCGTTGGAGGGGCCGGAGGGCGCGGGCAAGAGCACGCACCTGGCGCGCCTGGCCGAGCGCCTGCGGGCCGAGGGGCTGACGGTGCGCACCACGCGCGAGCCCGGAGGCACCAAGCTGGGCGAGGCCATCCGCGCCATCCTCCAGCACGACGCCGCCGGCGAGCCGCCCACCCCCACCGCCGAGTTGCTCCTCTTCCTGGCCTGCCGCGCCCAGCTGATGGACGAGGTGATCCGCCCCGCCCTCGACCGCGGCGAGTGGGTGCTGAGCGACCGCTTCTGCGACTCCACCTTCGCCTATCAGGGCTATGGCCGCGGCATGGACCTGGCCGAGCTGCGCGCCCTCAACCGCTTCGCCACCCACGCGGCCAAGCCCGACCTGACCCTGCTGCTGGACATCCCCGAGGCCGAGAGCCGCGTCCGCGTGGCCGGCCGCGGCGCGCCCGACCGCTTTGAGCGTGAGCGGGCCGACTTCCACCGGCGCGTGGCCGAGGGCTTCCGCGACCTGGCGCGCCATTCGCACCGTATCGTCCGCATCGCGAGCACGGGCACGACGGAGGCGACGGCCGAGGCCGTCTGGGCCGCCGTGCGACCCCTTTTGCAAGAAGGAGAGAGACCATGACGCTTGATCCCACCAAGATGAAGGATTGGCAGATCGCCGAGGCCGCCGAGGCCACCATGCGCCCCATCGCCGAGGTCGCCGCCGACCTGGGCGCCACCGCCGCCGAGACCATCCCCTACGGCAGCGCCTACGCCAAGCTCGACGCCCGCGCCATCCTCGCGCGCACCGGCGGCCGGCAGCGCGCCAAGTACATCGACGTGACGGCCATCACCCCCACGCCCCTGGGCGAGGGCAAGACCACCACCACCGTCGGGCTCCTCGAAGGCCTCGGGCGTCTGGGCAAGCGTTGCTGCGGCACCCTCCGCCAGCCCTCCGGCGGCCCCACCTTCAACATCAAGGGCGGCGCCGCCGGCGGCGGCCTGGCCCAGGTCATCCCCCTCACCCCCCTCTCCCTGGGCCTGACGGGCGACTTCGACGCCGTGGAGAAGGCCAACAACCTCTGCATGGTGGCCCTCAACGCCCGGATGCAGCACGAGCGCAACCACGACGACGCCTGGCTCGCCGCCAAGGGGCTCTCCCGGCTGGACGTCGACCCGGCGCGCGTGCAGATGCGCTGGGCGCTGGACTTCTGCGCCCAGGGCCTCCGCAAGATTGTCATCGGCCTGGGCGACGGCCCGCTCAACGGCTTCGAGATGGAGAGCGGCTTCTATATCACCGTCGCCTCCGAGGTCATGGCCATCCTCGCCGTGGCGAGCGACCTGGCGGACCTCCGCCGCCGCATCGGCAAGATCGTCGTGGCCGTCAGCAAACAGGGGCGGCCCGTCACCGCCGACGACCTGGAGGTGGCCGGCGCGATGACCGCCTGGCTCGTCCGCGCCCTCGACCCCACCCTCATGCAGACCGTCGAGGGCCAGCCCGTGCTCGTCCACGCCGGCCCCTTCGCCAACATCGCCATCGGGCAGAACTCCGTCATCGCCGACCGCGTCGCCTGCGCCCTCACCGACTACGCCGTCACGGAGAGCGGCTTCGCGGCGGACATGGGCTTCGAGAAGTTCTGGAACATCAAGTGCCGCTGCTCCGGGCTCCGCCCCGACGCCGTGGTGCTCGTGGCCACCGTCCGCGCCCTCAAGCGCCACGGCGGCGGCCCGGACGTCAAGCCCGGCACGCCCCTCGACCCCGCCTACACCCAGGAGAACCTGGCCCTCCTCGAGGCCGGCTGCCGCAGCAACCTGCTGGCGCACATCGCCATCATCCGCCGCGCCGGCATCCGCCCCGTCGTCTGCCTCAACCACTTCCACACCGACACCGACGCCGAGGTGGCCCTCGTGCGCAAGGTCGTCGAGGAGGCCGGGTGCCGCTTCGCCCTCTCCAAGCATTGGGAGAAGGGCGGCGAGGGCGCCGAGGAGCTCGCCCGCCAGGTCATCGCCGCCTGCGAGGAGCCCAACGACTTCGCCTACCTCTGCGACCTCGCCGAGCCCCTCACCGCCCGCCTGGAGAAGCAGGTGCGCGAGGTCTACGGCGGCGACGGTGTGGACTACACGCCCGAGGCCCTCGCCAAGATGCGCGCCTTCGAGGCCGACCCCGCCACCGCCCAATTGCCCCTCTGCGTCGCCAAGACCCAATACTCCCTCTCCGACGACGCCACGCGCATCGGCCGCCCCACCGGTTGGCGCCTCAAGGTGCAGGACGTGCTCCTCTACCAGGGCGCCGGCTTCGTCGTCCCCGTCTCCGGCAAAATCCAGCTCATGCCCGGCACCTCCGCCAACCCCGCCTACCGCCGCATCGACGTGGACACCGCCACCGGCAAGGTCCGCGGCCTCTTCTGAGGAGACGCCATGCGCACCTGGACCCCGCAGAAGATCCGCGCCCTCAAAGGCGCGCGCCGCTTCGCCACCGTAACCTGCTACGACGCCACCAGCGCCGCCCTCGTCGAGGCCCTCGGCCCCGACGCCCTCCCCCTCGTGTTGGTGGGCGACTCCCTGGGCATGACCATGCAGGGCCGCGCGGACACCCTCGCCGTCACCCTCGACGAGATGGTCTACCACACCCGCTGCGTCGCCCGCGCCCTCCGCACCCCCTTCCTCCTCGCCGACCTCCCCTTCGGCAGCTACCAGGCCTGCGACGGCGACGGCTTCCGCGCCGCGCTCCGCCTCGTCAAGGAAGGCGGCGCCGACGGCGTGAAGCTCGAGGGCGGCGAACGCGTCGTCCCCCTCGTCCGCCGCCTGGTCGAGGCCGGCATCCCCGTCTGCGGGCACCTGGGCCTCACCCCCCAGAGCTGCCTGGCGATGGGCGGCTTCAAGGTGCAGGGGCGCGCCCCCGCCGCCGCCGAGCGCCTTTTGGCCGACGCCCGCCACCTCGAGGCCGCCGGCTGCTTCGCGCTCGTGGCCGAGGGCGTCCCAGCCGAACTCGGCGCGCGCATGGCCCGGGCCCTCGCCATCCCCGTCATCGGCATCGGCGCGGGCGCGGGCACCGACGGGCAGATCCTCGTCTGGCAGGACCTCCTCGGCCTCGGGCAGGGCCGCGCGCCCAGGTTCGTCCGCGCCTTCGGCCAGCTGGGCGAGGCCGCTAAGGCCGCCCTCGGCGCCTACGACGCCGCCGTCCGCGCGGGCGGCTTCCCCTCCGCCTCCGAGTCCTACGCGTGATCCTCCGCCTGCGCCTCCGAGACCGCGCCCTCTCCCTCTGGGGCGAGGAGCAAGGCCACCCCGTGGGCGACCGCGACCTCCGCGCCGCGGTCGCCTTTCTCT
Source organism: uncultured Lentisphaeraceae bacterium (assembly GCA_949288955.1). GTDB lineage: Bacteria > Verrucomicrobiota > Kiritimatiellia > RFP12 > DVOR01 > Spyradenecus. The sequence goes on along the minus strand of CASEMS010000016.1, from coordinate 201 downwards.
TCCCCGGGTGGCGCAGGCCCGTCCTCGAAGGACGCGGCGTCCTCCAAGCCCTCCAGACCATCGCCAACGGCGCCGCCGCGCCCCTCGTGGCCTACGGCGCCGACCTCCGCGCCGCCGTCGCCGCCTGGCCCTGCGTCCTCCGCCTCGTCGCCGCCGGGCGCGTCGCCCCCCTCTGCGCGGACGGCGAAGCCCGCTGGCGCC